>NZ_JBVVQX010000098.1:0-210 GCF_055811675.1 Mesorhizobium sp. WSM4808 | reverse complement strand
CCCTGCTCCAAGCGCTTGGCGAACAGACACAGCCCACTTCCGTCCCAGGCCAGGATCTTCAACATGTCGCCGCGCTTGCCCCGGAACACGAACAGCGCCCCGGAGAAGGGTTAGGTGGCGCGCCACCTAACCGTTCTTATGCATCGGGTGAGATTTTGTGGCGGAGCCGTCCTCGTGCCAGCCGGGGTCTGCCAAATCTGGAATCCTCCG
>NZ_JBVVQX010000097.1:0-212 GCF_055811675.1 Mesorhizobium sp. WSM4808 | reverse complement strand
AACGGAGATCAGGGCCGCAACCGAGCCGAGAAGAAGGCTGCTTACGTTCATTCTGGATTCTCCATTCAAAAGGGGATGCGTTCTTCATTGCGATCTGAGGAATGAGGTGAGTTGCCGTCTGATATTGGCATAAGGAATCGACGTCTTGTCTGGCGCGAGGACGTACTGCTTCGACAATGTGCGACACCCGGAAGAAACGCTGTGCTGGGTTG
>NZ_JBVVQX010000096.1:0-229 GCF_055811675.1 Mesorhizobium sp. WSM4808 | reverse complement strand
GGATCAGGTGCGGGGGGGGATAAAATAAAAAAAGAAAAAAAAACCCAAACCCCCAAAAAAAAAAAAAAACAAAAAAAAAAAAATAATTTTAGAAAGAAAAAAAACCAACACACACACACCCACAAAAAAAAAAAAAAAAAAAAAAAAAACACCCAGACAAAAAAAAAACAACCCAAAACAAAAAAAAAAAAAAGAAGGGTGTTTAGGTGTAGGGAATTAATTAAAAATA
>NZ_JBVVQX010000095.1:0-232 GCF_055811675.1 Mesorhizobium sp. WSM4808 | reverse complement strand
AACGGAGATCAGGGCCGCAACCGAGCCGAGAAGAAGGCTGCTTACGTTCATTCTGGATTCTCCATTCAAAAGGGGATCGCGTTCTTCATTGCGATCTGAGGAATGCGGAATACCCGCTGAATAGGGTGAGTTGCCGTCTGATATTGGCATAAGGAAATCGACGTCTTGTCTGGCGCGAGGACGTACTGCTTCGACAATGTGCGACACCCGGAAGAAACGCTGTGCTGGGTTG
>NZ_JBVVQX010000094.1:0-239 GCF_055811675.1 Mesorhizobium sp. WSM4808 | reverse complement strand
CCCGCCCCGCGCGGGCGCCCTTTGTGGGGTGGGGGGTGGGGCGGGTGTGGGGCGGTGGTGTTTTCTTTTTTTTCTTTGTGGTCCGGGCCGGGCGCGCCCCCCCCCCCCCCCCCACAAAAAAAAAAAAAGGGGGGGGGGGGGCTGGAGAGGCTTCAAAATAAAAAAAAAAAAATAACAAAAAGGACAGCACCAAAGAAATAAAAAAAAACAAAAAACAAAAAACAAAAAAAAACACAACA
>NZ_JBVVQX010000093.1:0-255 GCF_055811675.1 Mesorhizobium sp. WSM4808 | reverse complement strand
GACGTATGTGGCAATCTTGTCCGCATGGACTGGGTTCATTGTACAGCTCCAGACACGCGCTCAGTTGCGCAAAAGCATGACGGCCGCAAAATGCAAAAGTTCTCAGCATCGGCCTCGTCGATTTCAACTTGGTAGGATGCGATTTTGTTCGTCGACCAGCACGACGCGCGGCCTGAATGCTCTCGCTTCGACCTCCTCACATGAGGCATATGCAACGATAATCACCTTATCTCCAATCATCGCTAGTCTCGCAGC
>NZ_JBVVQX010000092.1:0-256 GCF_055811675.1 Mesorhizobium sp. WSM4808 | reverse complement strand
ATCCCGACGGTGCAGACCAGAGTTTTGTTGATGTACTGTTGCAGAGCATGAAGGTGCTGGCCGTCGACCAGGTGGCGGACGAGAGCAAGGACAGCCCCACGGT
Source organism: Mesorhizobium sp. WSM4808 (assembly GCF_055811675.1). Classification (NCBI taxonomy): domain Bacteria; kingdom Pseudomonadati; phylum Pseudomonadota; class Alphaproteobacteria; order Hyphomicrobiales; family Phyllobacteriaceae; genus Mesorhizobium; species Mesorhizobium sp. WSM4808. The sequence continues at coordinate 153 of NZ_JBVVQX010000092.1, read as the reverse complement.
GGTGAAGTCGGTGACGTTGGAAGTCAGCACCAAGGATGCGCAAAAGCTTACCTTGGCGGCCGGCGCAGGTCAGTTGTCACTGGCGCTGCGCCAAGCGGCAGCCAGCAAGGGGGAAGAGACCGCGCGTATCACACTTTCGGACCTGACCGGCGA
>NZ_JBVVQX010000091.1:0-267 GCF_055811675.1 Mesorhizobium sp. WSM4808 | reverse complement strand
GTCGGCGAGCAGCTTCTTCAGCTTGGCATTCTCGTCTTCCAGAGCCTTCAGCCGCTTGGCGCGTCAGAGACGTCCATCCCGCCATACTTGGCCTTCCAGTTATACAGCGTCGCCTCCGAGACCCCGTGCTTGCGGGCCAGATCGCCCGCCTTCGCACCCGCCTCATGCTCGCGCAGAACCGCAATGATCTGCTCTTCCGTGAAACGCTTTCTCTTCATCAGTCCGTCCTTCAATCAAGGGCCGGACTCTAATCTCAGATGGAGGAAA
>NZ_JBVVQX010000090.1:0-285 GCF_055811675.1 Mesorhizobium sp. WSM4808 | reverse complement strand
GGGGGCCTCCCCCCGGGGGCTTCCCGGGGCCCCGGGCCCATATTCTACCCCCCCCACGCGGGGCTTAACAAAAAACTCCAAAACCCCAAAAAAAAACGCGGCGGTTATTTTCCCGCCCCGCTTTTTCGTTGTTGGTACATGCCCGCCGATCTGTCGGCCGGAGTTTTCTGATAGGATCGAGGCTATCGGGATGTCGTCGGCCCGGGGCCCACGCGGGACGTGAACAAGCCCCCCGCCGCCCTGGCCCCCCGGAGCCGCATTGGGAGACGCCCCGCGTTCGTGCCG
>NZ_JBVVQX010000088.1:0-296 GCF_055811675.1 Mesorhizobium sp. WSM4808 | reverse complement strand
GTCGTTTTGATGATAGATGGACAGCAATGTAGGTTGCGGGTCCCGGTCGTGACGGCGCAGTTGCTGGGAGACCAAGGAATCCACCAACCGCGTTCGGGCGGCGAGCGCTGGGTGGGCGGCCTGCAGGCTCTGCTCCAGCAACCGGTAATCCCTGTGAATATGGACGTCGCCCAGCAAGTCGTCGCCGAGCACCGCGCCCGCGGGAAGGTTGGACGAGCCTGACGGAAAAGCTCCGATCGGAGCATCGGAGGAGGTGGTCAGATCGACCAACGGAACATCGCGATAGGTGTCTGACA
>NZ_JBVVQX010000087.1:0-296 GCF_055811675.1 Mesorhizobium sp. WSM4808 | reverse complement strand
CTTCTCTCATGGGACTCAACCCGTCCCAGACGCAATGCTCTCTTCCTTGGACCGCCATGGCTCCTTGCCGGATGCGGAAAACCCGAAATGGAACTACGAGATCAAAGGTCACGGCTACACCGCCGAGAGGCCGGAAGGACGCAACGACTTTTGGCTCGTCCATCGCGGTCGGATGAGGGAAGCTGCAGCGGCAGCACTACCGGCAATGGTTCCAGAACTCGCCTCGCCAGCGACCGCCAGGCTGTCAGACACCTATCGCGATGTTCCGTTGGTCGATCTGACCACCTCCTCCGATG
>NZ_JBVVQX010000086.1:0-297 GCF_055811675.1 Mesorhizobium sp. WSM4808 | reverse complement strand
GGACCCACGGACACCATCATGCCGGCGGCTGCGTGCCGACCGCGAACAGAAGCAAAGAACCTGCATCGAACGTCACGCCTTGACTGGAGGACACCGAATACAGAAGCAGATCATTGCGGTTCTGCGCGAGCATGAGGCGGGTGCGAAGGCGGGCGATCTGGCCCGCAAGCACGGGATCTCCGAGGCGACGCTGTATAACTGGAAGGCCAAGTATGGCGGCATGGACGTCTCTGACGCGCCAAGCGGCTGAAGGCTCTGGAAGACGAGAATGCCAAGCTGAAGAAGCTGCTCGCCGAC
>NZ_JBVVQX010000085.1:0-313 GCF_055811675.1 Mesorhizobium sp. WSM4808 | reverse complement strand
CGTGACGTTCGATGCAGGTTCTTTGCTTCTGTTCGCGGTCGGCACGCAGCCGCCGGCATGATGGTGTCCGTGGGTCCGATCGGTTCAAAGCTCTTCAGCGTGCTCGGGAACCGGCAACGACAGATCATGCGAACTCGTCCGGACCGCGCCCTGCATCGAGCGCTCGCTATTCCGTGGACAGCTCAGCCTAAGCTGCTGACCAACGGAAATCCTGTTCGTCAACCCACATGCGGTGAAGGGTAAGCGCTGTTCTGGTGGCACCTTTCGCGCGTGGTCGTGAGGAACGATGTTCGGAGCCTTTGAGGGCTTCGAC
>NZ_JBVVQX010000084.1:0-333 GCF_055811675.1 Mesorhizobium sp. WSM4808 | reverse complement strand
GTCGAAGCCCTCAAAGGCTCCGAACATCGTTCCTCACGACCACGCGCGAAAGGTGCCACCAGAACAGCGCTTACCCTCATCGAGCACGAGGCGTACAAAGACATCGCCCTCGTCATCCCCGCCTTGCGCGAACTCCACTACTTCACCCGATATGACGCTCCGAAGTGATCGGCGCCGGCGCGCCGACCAACGATCGATCTAACCGTCAAGACGATTTCGGGACAGGTGCCTTGGCGCACCGCTTACGACGCGCCGTTCCTGGACGGTCGAGCAGAAGCTGGCGATCGTGCGTGAGGTGCAGGAGTCCGGTGATCCGGTGTCGGTTGTGGCGCG
>NZ_JBVVQX010000083.1:0-336 GCF_055811675.1 Mesorhizobium sp. WSM4808 | reverse complement strand
GCCGGCGACCACCAGCCCTCAAGACCAATGCGCTTCTGCCGCCTTGCGGATCGCCCAGAGAGCGCAGTTCCCCGGCCTCTGTCTCACGCCTAGGACGACGTGGGGAACATGGCTGTCGAGAGAACCGACCTCACTCGCCCCTTGTTCAAGTGAAACCACAGCCGAAAACCCATTGACGGTATCCATGTAGTACTGATCGAATTCGCCATACGGAACAAGTGCGTTATTGAGGATGTTCCCGGCGTATCCGATAAATGTGTCGAAGGCCGATTCGTCCTTCCCGACTCGGAGACCACCAAGCTGGATCCAGGCGGAAGCCAACTTGGCGCCACCGTT
>NZ_JBVVQX010000082.1:0-367 GCF_055811675.1 Mesorhizobium sp. WSM4808 | reverse complement strand
TCCGCAAGGTCTGAGGCACCCCTCGCTGCCATCGAGAACTCCATAGACGTCTCATTCGCCGTCCCCAAAGGCTTCTCCCATGGGACTCAACGCGTCCCAGACGCAATGCTCTCTTCCTTGGACCACCATGGCCTCTTGCCGGATGCGGAAAACCCGAAATGGAACTACGAGATCAAAGGTCACGGCTACACCGCCGAGAGGCCGGAAGGGCGCAACGACTTTTGGCTCGTCCATCGCGGTCGGATGAGGGAAGCTGCAGCGGCAGCACTACCGGCAAGGGTTCCAGAACCCGCCTCGCCAGCGACCGCCAGGCTGTCAGACACCTATCGCGATGTTCCGTTGGTCGATCTGACCACCTCCTCCGATG
>NZ_JBVVQX010000081.1:0-368 GCF_055811675.1 Mesorhizobium sp. WSM4808 | reverse complement strand
GGATTCGCGAAGCCTATCGCCGCGAGGAAATCGACGCCGAGACGGTGCGCCATCTCACCATGGCCTCGAAGGCGCAGCAGAAGGACTGGCTCGCGCTCTTTGCCGACCGCGGGCAAGGTCTTCATGTCAGTCTCGCATCGCGGCGAGGTCGGGTGTCACGAGGGCTGGCTATCGCGCAAGGAAGCCCGCCGCGCCCGCGCCACTGGCGAGGCCGCAGAGGCCGGGACCCCGGACAAACCGTCGCGGCCCGAACTCACCGGACCGATGCAGAACTATGTCGATCTGCATCGCCATGCCGCCGTGCGCTTGGCGCTCCTCGACCATCCGGCAGCAGCACTTCGCCTGATGGTGGCGCATGCGATCGCCGG
>NZ_JBVVQX010000080.1:0-378 GCF_055811675.1 Mesorhizobium sp. WSM4808 | reverse complement strand
TCGGCTCGGTTGCGGCCCTGATCTCCGTTTCGGTGGCTCGCGCGGCGGACGAAATCTCCGCGTCGGACCGGACCGAACATGTCCACATCTGCGACGTCTACGGTGCAGGCTACTTGCATGTCCCCAACACCGACACCTGCCTGCGCATCGGCGGCTACGTCCAATATGACGTCGGCATCGGTGGTGTCCCTTCGCATGAGGGGGCAAGAACATCCAGTGCGAGAACCGGGGAGGCTCAGGGCAGTTGGCGAAACAACACGCCTTTCACGTTCAAGACTTGGACGAGCCAGGAAACCGAAATGGACCACTGAAGACCTATACTGAAAGCCGCCTGAACTTCGGCAACCGCAACCCTTATCCGGGTCCGGACAGTGCTCA
>NZ_JBVVQX010000079.1:0-402 GCF_055811675.1 Mesorhizobium sp. WSM4808 | reverse complement strand
GGAGAGGTCGCGCGCAAGGCGCGTCGGGTGGCCAGTCCAGTGGCCAAGCTCGTGAAAGCAGGTCCGGTAATAGTTGATCTGTTGAAAGAAGGCCGGTTGCGGCGGCACCTGAATGAAGTCGCTGCCCGGCATGTAGAAAGCGCGATCGCCGCCGATGCGGACATCCGCGCCGGTTGCGCGAATGAGCGCCTCGGCCTGCGGGATGATCTGGCGCTGCGGCAGCGGATCGGCGGCGGCATGGAGATGTTCGGGCAGGTTTTCGCACTGCGCGACATTGAAGACGGTGAAGCGCTTCAGGTAAGGCACCGCCTGCGGTTCGTCGCCATCGACCTTGGCGCGTTGCTTTTCGTTTTTCGGAACAAAGCGGTCGGCGTGAACGATGGTCGTGCCGCGCTCGCCTTT
>NZ_JBVVQX010000078.1:0-452 GCF_055811675.1 Mesorhizobium sp. WSM4808 | reverse complement strand
GTCACGCTCGGCCCCAAGGGCCGCAACGTCGTCATCGACAAGTCGTTCGGCGCCCCGCGCATCACCAAGGACGGCGTTACCGTCGCCAAGGAAATCGAGCTTGAAGACAAGTTCGAGAACATGGGCGCGCAGATGGTCCGCGAAGTTGCTTCGAAGACCAACGACATCGCCGGCGACGGCACCACGACCGCAACCGTTCTGGCACAGTCGATCGTCCAGGAAGGCCACAAGGCCGTTGCCGCCGGCATGAACCCGATGGACCTGAAGCGCGGCATCGATCTGGCCGTGACCGAAGTCGTCGGCGCGCTCGGCAAGGCTGCCAAGAAGATCAAGACCTCCGAGGAAGTCGCCCAGGTCGGCACGATCTCGGCCAATGGCGACGAGTCGGTCGGCAAGATGATCGCGGAAGCGATGCAGAAGGTCGGCAACGAAGGCGTCATCACGGTTGAGGA
>NZ_JBVVQX010000077.1:0-470 GCF_055811675.1 Mesorhizobium sp. WSM4808 | reverse complement strand
CGAAGATGAGCCGACGATCAGCCTGGCTGAGGTGGGTGACCGGGACGCGCTCGGGGAGTGCCCGACGGCTCTCGGCATACAGGCGTTTCAGCAGCGAAATTGCCGCAAGAAGCGGATCGTGTCGCCGCGCCGATTGGAACGTGAACGCCTGTAGGAACGCACCGGCATACTTGTGGACGGTCGCATATTGCTCGGCCGCCAAGGCCAAGGGCGACGCCTCGTTGTCATCGACCATCGATTCGAGCTCAGGCTTCATGCGGAGCAGCCGATGCCAGCCGACCTTCTGATCGAGAACCTCCAACGCGTTCCGACCATAGTCGTTGGCGGACTGCAGGGCTGTGATCGTGTCGAGGAACAGTGCCTTTGCGGTATCCGGCCTGCAGTCCATGTGTCGCGAGAACAGCCGACCCATCAGCTTGATAAACATCGACACTGCATCGTCGGTGAGCTTCTGGCCGAGCTTGATGACC
>NZ_JBVVQX010000076.1:0-636 GCF_055811675.1 Mesorhizobium sp. WSM4808 | reverse complement strand
TGATCGACCAGGGATTGGTGATTTTTTAGATCAGTCGCTTGGCCACGAGCGCCGAGATCATTCGCCAATCGGCGAAGTGCATACGTGTGTTTTCGGACCGTGCTCTCGCTATATTTTTGCTGAGCCGCAGCGTGGGCGATCGCTTTATCAATAAGGTCCCGGTGTTCGTCGGACAGATGGGGATAGCCTGTAGCACGGGCGCCACGCGCGACAGCTTCGGCTCGGCGCGGCTCGGCCACGTGATGCTGCTCAAAGCTCGCTTGCCGGGCTTGGCCCGCATCCGGCAAGGGGTCACGGTGGTCCAGGGAAGGGAGTATCACGTCTGGGACGGGTTGAGTCCCATGGGAGAACCCTTTGGGGACGGCGAATGAGACGTTTATGGAGTCTTCGATCGCAGCGGGGGGCTCAGACCTTGCGGAGGGCGCGGCCTGCGCATGCAGCCTTCCGATGTGACCGGCCCCCGTCCCTTGAAACGGTACCCCATCCAATGGCAATTCACCGAACTGCTGCATGGGGGGGCGCATCGGCACGCGGCCGCCTGAATTGCCGATTTCGCTCAGCTGCCGCCCGATTGCGAGGCTTTGCGGATTCTCAGTCCTCTGCCTTTTCGCCGGTCTCAACAGGGCTGTGTGATGT
>NZ_JBVVQX010000075.1:0-689 GCF_055811675.1 Mesorhizobium sp. WSM4808 | reverse complement strand
ATGTCGACCAGGATGGAGCCGGTGGTGGTGTTGCCGTGGGCGTCGGTCACCGTATAGGTGAAGCTGTCCTTGTCCTGCTCGGTGGTGATGCCATTGTTGGTCGTCGCACCATCATAGGTCTGGGTCAGCGTGTAGGTGTAGGTGCCGTTGGCGTTGAGCACCAGATTGCCGTAGCTGCCGCTGGCCGGCGAGGTCAGCGTATAGGTGTACGGGCCGGTGCCGCCGGCCGGCGTGATCGCGCCGTTGAAGATCTCGCTGTTGCCGGCCGCATCGCTGCCCGTCGCAAGGCCCTTCTCGCTGACCAGCGCATCGGTGTCGGATGCCGTCACCGTCACATTGTTCACGGTGATGTCCAGCGTCACCGTCGAGGTGTCGCCGTCGCCGTCGGTGATGGTGTAGACGAAGTGATCGACCGCATTGGTGGTCACCGCGTTGGGATTGGCCGTGTAGGTGTAGGCGCCGTTGGCGCCCAGGACCAGCGTGCCGTACTGGCCCGCGATTCCGGCTCCGCCGAGATTGCCGCTCACCGGGTTCGACACGTTCGAACCGGTTGCCACGCCCGTCACCGCGCCGCCAGGTGCAGCACCGTCGGCACCCAGAACATCCGCTGTCCCGTCCGTCAGCACGTTGCCCGAGGCCTGCGCGCCTTCCGACACGCTGTTGGTGTTGGCATGCGCCGTCGGCACGTC
>NZ_JBVVQX010000074.1:0-739 GCF_055811675.1 Mesorhizobium sp. WSM4808 | reverse complement strand
ATGGACGTCTCTGACGCGCCAAGCGGCTGAAGGCTCTGGAAGACGAGAATGCCAAGCTGAAGAAGCTGCTCGCCGACCAGATGCTCGAAGCCTCGGCGCTGCGTGAGCTTCTGTCAAAAAATGTATGGTCCGCCCCGTCCGTGCAAGGGTTCGCGACATCGCCGACGACGATTCCAGTTGCATAAATGTATCCGGCCTCTCGCGAGTGAGCTGCTGTTGCAGCCAGGCCATGATGAGATCCGCGCACGCCGTTCCCAATAAATGGTTCGGGCACGAAGCCCGCTTTTTTGCACAGGGCTTACGGCATGCTGATCCACTGTTTCGTCATCACTATTCCCGAGCCTTGCAATCGAGCCGGAGCGTCAGGCGAATGCAGGATCCCTGCGTTCGTAGAGTGCTCCCGGCTTGGTCAGGACAACCCAGACAATGCGCGCCATCTTGGCGGCAAGTGCGACAACAGCTTTGTTCGGGTGCATCCGGCTCTGCAACCCATCAAGCCAGCTTCCCAGGCGATCCCGGGTTCGATCCAGGTGACGGAAGCATGATCGCGCGCCATGAACGAGGAGCTTGCGGACGCAGCGGTTCCCGCGCTTGCTGATACCGAGTAACTTCTGCTTGCCTCCGGTCGAGTATTCTCGAGGGACCAGCCCCAGCCATGCGGCCAGGTCGCGAGCCTTCTGGAACTTTGCATCCGGTGCCGACGGCCGCCAGTAGCGCGGTGGCTCCCAATGCTCCGATT
>NZ_JBVVQX010000073.1:0-799 GCF_055811675.1 Mesorhizobium sp. WSM4808 | reverse complement strand
GCAGCTAACGCCGGCGGGGCGGCGGCCTGAACTCCGGCGTGCCCAGAGCCGGCCGCTGCCAAAGCGTCCGCCACGATCCTGCCTGACGCGGGCTCCGCATCGCGAACCCGTTCCAGCGCCAAGCGGAGATAATCGTTGCCTGGAAACAACACCTCGGCGAATTCGATTCGCGAATGATGATCCAGCCCAGAGATCGTCCGGCCCCGCCTCTCAAGCGCCTCAGAAAATCTGCGAAGACTACGACCATAGACACCACGGGTGCTTGGGGCCAAGCTGCTGTCACTGGTCACTTGTTCCAAGACATGCGCATCTGCCTTTGAAGGCACCGTCACTGGCCACCGGCCAGTGACTGAATAGCCCGGCTCATGATACGCACGCAGGACGTTCAACGCCGCCTTTATATCCCCGTTTTTCGGGAAAGAAGCATCGACGTGATCCACCAGGGATTGGTGATTTTTGAGATCAGTCGCTTGGCCACGAGCGCCGAGATCATTCGCCAATCGGCGAAGCACATTCGAGTATATTCGGAGCGTCTGCGGGCTATGGTGTTGCTGAGCCGCAGCGTGGGCAATCGCCTTATCAATAACGTCCCTGTGTTCGTCGGACAGATGGGGATAGCCGGTAGCACCGCCGCCAGCAGTAGCTGAATAGCCCGGCTCGTTATACGCACGCAGGACGTTCAACGCCGTCTTCATGCCGTCGTTTTTCGGAAAGAAAGCATTGACGTGATCGACCAGGGATTGGTGATTTTTTAGATCAGTCGCTTGGCCACGAGCGCCGAGATCATTCGCCAATCGGC
>NZ_JBVVQX010000072.1:0-863 GCF_055811675.1 Mesorhizobium sp. WSM4808 | reverse complement strand
GTCGCTGTCGCCGCCGGAAAGCCGCTGGAGATCATGGAGGTCGACCTCGACGGCCCACGTGAGGGCGAGGTTCTGGTCGAGATCAAGGCGACAGGCATCTGCCACACCGACGAATTCACGCTGTCGGGCGCCGATCCGGAAGGTCTGTTTCCGGCCATCCTCGGCCATGAGGGCGCCGGCGTCGTCGTCGATATCGGCAAGGGCGTCACCTCGCTCAAGAAGGGCGATCACGTCATCCCGCTCTACACGCCCGAATGCCGCCAGTGCCATTCCTGCCTGTCGCGAAAAACCAATCTGTGCACGGCCATCCGCGCCACCCAGGGCCAAGGCCTGATGCCCGATGGTTCATCGCGCTTCTCGATCGGCAAGGACAAGATCTTTCACTATATGGGCTGCTCGACTTTCTCCAACTTTACCGTGCTGCCCGAGATCGCGCTGGCCAAGGTCAACCCCGACGCGCCCTTCGACAAGATCTGCTACATCGGCTGCGGCGTCACCACCGGCATCGGTGCTGTGATCAACACCGCCAAGGTCGAGATCGGCGCCACCGCCGTCGTCTTCGGCCTCGGCGGAATCGGCCTCAACGTGATCCAAGGCCTGAAACTTGCCGGCGCCGACATGATCATCGGCGTCGATTTGAACAACGACAAGAAGGAGTGGGGCGAGCGCTTCGGCATGACGCATTTCGTCAATCCGAAGGAGATCGACGGCGATGTCGTGCCCCACCTCGTCAACATGACCAAGCGTGGCGCCGACCAGATCGGCGGCGCCGACTACACATTCGACTGCACCGGCAGCACCAAGGTGATGCGCCAGGCGCTGGAAGCCTCGCATCGCGGCTGGGGCAAGTCGGTCGTCATCGG
>NZ_JBVVQX010000071.1:0-930 GCF_055811675.1 Mesorhizobium sp. WSM4808 | reverse complement strand
GGGGAATGCGGATGGGCAGAAGAAGGCTTCTCAGTTCAAAGGAAGCGGCGACGCTTCTGGGCATAGCGGTGGACGAGGAAAATCTTATCCGACATTTTACGATGGAATCGGCAGACCGCTTGGAATGCGAACTTCGCCGTCGACCGCAAAACAAGCTGGGCTTCGCGGTTCAACTTTGCACAATGCGCCAAACGGGGCGACTATTGTCGGAGAACGAACAGCCACCAGCCGCTGCGATCAAATATCTTGCGGAGCAGCTCGGTATCGACCCTCGCCTGTACGAGCTTTATGCTCGCCGGGTACAGACCCGTTTTGATCATAGCCGGCATCTGATGGACTATCTCAGTCTTCGGGCGGCTTCCAAAGAAGATAGGCGAGCCGCTCTGATAGCTGCAATCGAAGTGGCAACCAACGGCGATCACGGACTGCCGATCGCGATAGCAGTCGTTGCCGAGTTCCGGAAACGAAACGCTCTCCTTCCCTCGCTGCATTCCATCGAGAAAATAGGTCTCGGCGGTCGCGCGATTGCTCGCCGACGGGCAGAGAACGCGATCATTTCGGGTATCTCGCTGGATCGGCTAGCCTCATTGGACAGGCTATTGGAGGTTGATCCGGTGATCGGCCAAACCCGCTTTCATTGCCTGCGATCGGCGCCAGACGCGCCAGGTGCGTCAAACCTGGTCGGGCTGACAGAACGGATCGCTTTCCTGCGCACGCTGGAGATCGATCCGAAATTGCAGATGCGGATTTCCTCGGGTCGGTGGGACCAGATGATCCGTGAAGGGAACGCCACGCCGGCCTGGCTGGCCAACGATTTCAATGCCAGCCGTCGGCACGCTTTGATTGTGGCGCAGGTCATCAAGCTCGGCCAGAAGCTCACCGACGATGCAGTGTCGATGTTTATCAAGCTGATGGGTCGGCTGTTCTCGC
>NZ_JBVVQX010000070.1:0-951 GCF_055811675.1 Mesorhizobium sp. WSM4808 | reverse complement strand
AGGCGGTCCGTCGAGCGATACAGCATAGTCAAGAGAGCCTGAGGGCGCTGGCGAAGCGCTACGGGGTCAACCAAAAGACTGTTGCCAAATGGCGGGAACGGACCTCGGTGGCAGATTTGCCGACCGGTCCGAGAGAGCCTAGATCGACAGTGCTCTTGCCCGAGGAGGAGGCCGTCATAGTCGCCTTCCGGCGCTACACTCTGTTGCCACTCGATGACTGCCTCTATGCCTTACAACCGACGATCCCACACCTGACGCGCTCATCACTGCATCGCTGCCTGCAGCGCCACGGCATCAGCCGCCTGCCGGACGTAGAAGGCGACAAGCCGGCGAAGAAGAAGTTCAAGAGCTATCCGATCGGCTACTTCCACATCGACGTCGCCGAGGTGCGCACAGAACAGGGCAAGCTGCACATGTTCGTCGCTATCGACCGCACCTCGAAATTCGCCTTCGTCGAACTGCATGAGAAGGCCACCACCGCCATATCGAGAGACTTCCTACTGCGCCTGATCGCGGCCGTGCCCTACAAGGTCCACACTGTCCTCACCGACAACGGTATCCAGTTCACGACGCCCGGCGCCGGCGGTTCGGCCGTGCCATTGATCAAGGAGGCCATCGCAAACGGCGAACGCTTCTGGGCCCATGCCTTCGAATACGCTTGCGCCACGAACGACATCGAGCACCGAACGACCAAGGCAAGGCATCCGTGGACCAACGGCCAGGTCGAGAGGATGAACCGGACTATCAAGGATGCAACCGTCAGGCGTTTCTATTACGAGAGCCACGACCAACTCCGCCAGCACCTTGCCGACTTCATCTCGGCCTACAACTTCGGTCGCAGGCTCAAGACCCTCAAAGGCCTTACGCCCTACGAGTTCATCTGCAAGGCGTGGGCGTCACAACCGGAACGCTTCAAACTCGATCCGCTCCAGCAAATGCCGGGACTAAACA
>NZ_JBVVQX010000069.1:0-974 GCF_055811675.1 Mesorhizobium sp. WSM4808 | reverse complement strand
AAATCGTCGATGCCGATGCGGTGGGTGATCAGGCCGGAGACATCCAGCGGGCCCTGCACAAGCGCGATCATCTTGTACCAGGTTTCGAACATCTCGCGGCCGTAGATGCCCTTGAGATGCAGCATCTTGAAGATGACCTTGTTCCAGTCGATCTCGAAGCCGGTTGGAGCGATGCCCAGAATGGCGATCTTGCCGCCATTGTTCATGGTGTCGATCATGTCGCGGAAAGCGGGGGCGGCGCCCGACATTTCGAGGCCGACGTCGAACCCCTCAGTCATGCCGAGCACCGGCATGACGTCGCGCAGCTTTTCCTTCGAGGCGTCGACGACATGCTGGACGCCGAGTTTCTTGGCCAGCGCCAGCCGCACCGGGTTGATGTCGGTGATGACCGCTTTGCGCGCGCCGACGCATTGCGCGACGAGCGCGCCCATGATGCCGATCGGCCCGGCGCCGGTCACCAGCACATCCTCGCCGACCAGATCAAAGGACAATGCGGTGTGAACGGCATTGCCCAGCGGGTCGAAGATCGCGGCGATCTCGTCGGGCACATCATCGGGGATCGGCACGACATTGTGCTGCGGGATCGCCAGATACTCGCCGAAGGCGCCAGGACGGTTGACGCCGACGCCGAGCGTGTTGCGGCACAGATGCCCTCGCCCGGCGCGACAGTTGCGGCAATGGCCGCAGACGATGTGGCCTTCGCCCGATACACGCTGGCCGACCTTGTATTCGGTGACCGCGGCGCCGAAATCTGCGACCGTGCCGACGAATTCATGGCCCGTCACCATCGGCACCGGCACCGTCTTCTGCGCCCATTGATCCCAATTGTAGATGTGGACGTCGGTGCCGCAGATCGCCGTCTTCTTGATCTTGATCAGCACGTCGTTGGGGCCGATCTCCGGCACCGGCACCTCTTCCATCCAGATGCCCGGTTCGGCCTTGGCCTTCACCAGCGCCTTCATCATGTTCGACAT
>NZ_JBVVQX010000068.1:0-981 GCF_055811675.1 Mesorhizobium sp. WSM4808 | reverse complement strand
GCTGCCGCCCGATTGCGAGGCTTTGCGGATTCTCAGTCCTCTGCCTTTTCGCCGGTCTCAACAGGGCTGTGTGATGTTCATTGTTTATGATGACGCCCCCGCTGTTCACGCGGTTGTTCCTGTCAAGTGTACTCATCAGCTCGTCCTGGGCCTCGCGCGTCTGGCCCAAGTGCCGGTCAAACGGGGCTGGCGCGACTTGTCGGGCTTGCTGCTCTTGCAAGACGGCGTGTTGTACCTGCGACCCGGCTGCTGCAAAAGCATCCGCGGGGATTGCGGCAAGCTCGTGCGGCAAGCGCCCCTGCCTCAGTCGGTTTTGCAGCGCCTGCCGATCGGCGACGAGGTAGTCGAGGTGCAACGGCAGCTGCGGGCCTGGCCGCTCTTCGTTCGCCAATCGAAGAACCAGCTCGCGCGTACCGTCCACCACGAAGACGCCGCAATCAACACCGTTGTTCTGCTGCGCCATGGCGGGTGTCACCAGGGTGGTCGCGTCCAGTCTTGTTGCGAGCTCTAGTGCAGGCGCGTTGTTGTATCCCTGTCGATTTTGCTGATGAATGGAGTCGTAGTGATAGGCGACCGTTCTTTGCGGGTCGCGGCGATCCACGAGCAGCAGCGACCAATGGGTGCCGCGGTTGCCAGGAGTGCCATCGTTCACTGGCACGAACAGGAAGTCGGGTGGGCCGGCGTTTCGATTATAAATCGACTGCAATGTACCTCGCGCGTCTTGCTGCTCCATGTGGCGCAGCAGATGGGATACCGACGGATCCACCAGCCGCGTTCGAGCGGCGAGCGCTGGATCGACCTGCTGCAGCTGCTGCTCGAGGAATTCGTAATCCCTATGGATATGGGCGTCGCTCAGCAGTTCGGTGGCCCCGAGCACCGCGCCCGCGGGAAGGTTGGACGAGCTTGACGGAAAAGCTCCGATCGGAGCATCGGAGGAGGTGGTCAGATCGACCAACGGAACATCGCGATAGGTGTCTGACA
>NZ_JBVVQX010000067.1:0-1026 GCF_055811675.1 Mesorhizobium sp. WSM4808 | reverse complement strand
AAATTTGCAAGTTGCGCAACGCACAGTTCAAATCGTTGCCTACTTTGGTGCAAAACTCCGTCAAACTTTGCTACTACTGCAAGGAGAACGCACCGTAAGAAAGTGGCCTGCTGAAAATGCCGTCATCGGCTTGCTGATGGCGACGGTTTCATTGCCATGCACGGTCATTGATCAGTACCGTGCAAAGATTGATCAGTACCGTGCAAAAGGTGGAGCATTCGTTGACTCGACCGCGCAGTGGTCGACGCGACCTCAAGAGAAATGAAATATGATTGACGAAGCCAATGGACTCTCAACCAGAATCGACACTGCCCAGGCATCGGCTACTGCGGGGCCTATTGGAATTCTCAGCCTTTGGGACGGTCATCCAACCAGTTCAGAATCGCAAACATTCGACGGTCGCCCTGTCGTCGTTGAAAAGGTCCCGGGTGCCTGGTGGGGGGCGCTGCTCGATGACGAGCCAGAACTCTATGGTGCTTACGCTGAAGCTGCCCGTCGCCTTGTCGACCGGGGCGCCACCGCGATCACTTCTGGATGTGGCTATACCGTCAGATACCAGGAGGCCATCGCTGCGGCCGTGAAGGTGCCTGTGTCGACAGGGAGCCTCCTCCTGGCCCCGGCCGTAATCCGTCACCTGCCGCCCGGGGCCAAACTTGGTGTCGTGGTCGCTCACGAGAAGTATGTTGGTACCGATCTGCTGGGCATCATCCGGGTTCCCGACGAACGCGCGAGAATCGTAGTGGATGGCATTTCAGGCAGCATGCTTATAGCGAGCGAACTGCAGCGCCCGACAAGAGCGGGCACTTTCCCCGACTCTGACACAGAGCGCCATCTCACGGAAGCCATAAAGCGGCTTCGCGCTGCTCACCCAGACATCGGGGCCTTTATCTTAGAATGCACAGAGTTTCCGAAATTCGCACCCAAACTGCGTCAGATGACGGGGTTGCCCATCTACGACCACCATACGAGCCGGCGGATTATGCTCGGAGCGCTAGCCTGAGGGCGACCTCAACCTGGTCGGTCAGC
>NZ_JBVVQX010000066.1:0-1080 GCF_055811675.1 Mesorhizobium sp. WSM4808 | reverse complement strand
AAAAAGCGAGATAACCATGAAGATCACGGAAATTCACATCTACGCACATAATCTGCCGGTCAAGAACGGCCCCTATGTTATGGCCAATGCCAAAGTCTGGTCACTGGACACCACGCTGGTGAAGCTGGTCACCGACACAGGCCTCATAGGCTGGGGCGAAAGCTGCCCCGTCGGATCAACCTACCAGCCGCACCATGCCAAGGGTGCCCGCGCCGCGCTGACCGAGATGGCCCTGGGGCTGATCGGCGCCAACCCGCTGCAACCATTGCTACTGCGGCGGCAGATGGATGGCCTGTTGAACGGCCATCGCTATGCCAAAGCTGCTTTTGACATCGCAGGCTATGATCTGATGGGCAAGGCTTATGGAGTGCGGGTGGCCGACCTTCTGGGTGGGGCAGTTACCGAAAACGTGTGCTCTTACTATGCCACCGGTGTGGGCGAGCCCGACGACATCGTGCGGATCGTCGCTGAGAAAGTGGCCGAGGGCTATCCGCGCCTGCAGGTCAAGATCGGCGGCCGTTCGGTGGAGGCGGATATAGCCGTCCTCCGCAAGGTCTGGGAGGTGATCCGCGGCAAGGGGGTGCGTCTGGCCGCCGATGCCAATCGCGGCCTGACGACTGGTGACGCCCTGCGGCTTTCGCGGGAATGCCCGGATATCCCCTTCATCATGGAACAGCCCTGCAACACGCTGGAAGAGATCGCCGCGATCCGGGGGCAGATCCATCACGGCATCTATATCGACGAGAATGGCGAGGATCTGGCCACTGTCATCCGCGCCGCGGGGACGGGCCTTTGCGACGGATTCGGAATGAAGGTCACGCGGATCGGCGGGTTGCATGCCATGGCCACCTTCCGTGACATCTGCGAGGCGCGCAGCATGCCCCATACCTGCGACGACGCTTGGGGTGGGGATATCGTCGCCGCCGCCTGCACCCATATCGGCTCCACGGTCCAACCCCGACTGCTGGAAGGCGTTTGGCTGGCCGGGTCCTATATCGAGGGGACGTATGACTCCAAGGGCGTGAAGGTCGTGGGCGGCCACATCAAACTGCCGGAAGGCCCCGGCCTTGGGGTCGTGCC
>NZ_JBVVQX010000065.1:0-1133 GCF_055811675.1 Mesorhizobium sp. WSM4808 | reverse complement strand
CCGAAGTTGTTGATTCGGGAGCAAATTAGATGAGGCAACAAACCAATTTTAGGGAGCAGTTCAGGCGAGGCAATGCGCGGTTTGATTGTCGCGGCGCGTCAATCAGGATTGGCGTTTGCGGGCGTCGCATACGAGGCCGGCCGGCCTGGCCCTCGCTTTCGCTCGATGGCCTCGCGCCGCCGATAGCTCTCGACATTCAGCTCGAAGATTGTCACGTGGTGGACAAGGCGGTCGACCGCGGCGAGCGTCATGGCGGGATTTGGGAAGACCTTCCCCCATTCGCCGAAGGGCTGGTTGGCGGTGATGAGCATGGAGCGCCGCTCGTAGCGGGCGCTGATGAGCTCGAATAGCACGCTCGTCTCGGCCTGGTCCTTGGTGACATAGGCGAGGTCGTCGAGGATGATCAGGTGGAAGCGATCGAGGCGATTTATGGCGGCCTCGAGGCCGAGTTCGCGGCGCGCGACCTGAAGCTTCTGGACGAGATCAGTGGTGCGGGTGAACATGACCCGCCATCCGGTCTCGATAAGGGCAAGTCCGATGGCCGAGGCGAGATGGCTCTTTCCGCCGCCTGGAGGGCCAAACAGAAGCAGGTTAGCTCCCTTCTCGAGCCAGCTGTCGCCGGCGGTAATGGCCATCACCTGGGCCTTGGAGATCATCGGAACGGCTTCGAACTCGAATGTGTCGAGGGTCTTGCCCGGCAGGAGGCGCGCCTCGGCGAGATGGCGTTCGATACGTCGCCGGTCGCGCTCAGCCAGTTCATGTTCAATGATCGCAGCCAGGAAGCGAGCGGCCGGCCAGCCTTCCTTGTCGGCCTGTTCGGCAAACTGCGGCCACATAACCTTGATGGCCGGCAGGCGCAGTTCGTTGAGGAGCAAGCTCAGCCTGGCGGAATCGACAGCGGGGTTCGTCTTCATGCCGCATCTCCTGTCAGGTTGGCGCCAAGCAGGGCTTCATAGGCGTTGAGCGGAGCAAGACGCACGACGACACTCGGCACCCGGGCGGGATCCGGCGCGAACCGTTCGCGCAAAGCAGCCATGTCGGGCAATCGCCGTGCCTCTAGATGTTTAGTCCCGGCATTTGCTGGAGCGGATCGAGTTTGAAGCGTTCCGGTTGTGACGCCCACGCCTTGCAGA
>NZ_JBVVQX010000064.1:0-1167 GCF_055811675.1 Mesorhizobium sp. WSM4808 | reverse complement strand
GCCGCCGCCCATGCCGCCAGGCATGCCGCCGCCGCCAGCCGACTCCTTCTTCGGAGCCTCCGCGATCATGGCTTCGGTGGTGACGAGCAGGCCGGCGACCGAAGCCGCGTCCTGAAGAGCCGTACGGACAACCTTGACCGGATCGACGATACCCATGGCGATCATGTCGCCATATTCGCCGGTCTGGGCGTTGTAGCCGAAGGTCGCGCCCTTGTTCTCAAGGATCTTGCCGGCAACGATCGATGCTTCCGCACCGGCGTTGGCCGCGATCTGGCGGGCCGGAGCCTGCAGCGCACGACGAACGATGTTGATGCCGGCGGCCTGGTCGGAGTTGACGCCGACCGCGTTGATATTGGCCGAAGCGCGCAGCAGGGCAACACCGCCGCCTGCAACGATGCCTTCTTCGACGGCCGCGCGGGTCGCGTTGAGGGCGTCATCGACGCGGTCCTTCTTTTCCTTGACTTCGACTTCCGTCGCACCGCCGACGCGGATCACCGCAACGCCGCCGGCGAGCTTCGCCAGACGTTCCTGCAGCTTCTCCTTGTCGTAGTCCGAAGTGGTCTCTTCGATCTGCTGCTTGATCTGGGCAACGCGGCCCTGGATCTCTTCCTTCTTGCCGGCGCCGTCGACGATGGTGGTGTTCTCCTTGGAGATCGACACCTTCTTGGCGCGGCCGAGCATGTTGAGGCCGACGTTCTCGAGCTTGATGCCGAGGTCTTCCGAGATGACCTGGCCACCGGTGAGGATGGCGATGTCTTCCAGCATGGCCTTGCGGCGATCACCGAAGCCCGGCGCCTTGACGGCAGCGATCTTCAGGCCGCCACGCAGCTTGTTGACGACCAGCGTGGCCAGAGCCTCGCCTTCGACGTCTTCCGAGATGATGAGCAGCGGCTTCGAGGTCTGCACGACGGCTTCGAGAACCGGCAGCATGGCCTGGAGGTTGGAAAGCTTCTTCTCGTGCAGGAGGATGTAGACGTCCTCGAGTTCGGCAACCATCTTGTCGGCGTTGGTGACGAAGTAGGGCGAGAGGTAGCCGCGGTCGAACTGCATGCCTTCGACGACTTCGAGTTCGGTCTCGGCGGTCTTGGCTTCCTCAACCGTGATGACGCCTTCGTTGCCGACCTTCTGCATCGCTTCCGCGATCATCTTGCCGACCGACTCGTCGCC
>NZ_JBVVQX010000063.1:0-1223 GCF_055811675.1 Mesorhizobium sp. WSM4808 | reverse complement strand
AAGCGCGGCGACATGTTGAAGATCCTGGCCTGGGACGGAAGTGGGCTGTGTCTGTTCGCCAAGCGCTTGGAGCAGGGAAAGTTCGTTTGGCCGCCGATCGTGGCAGGCCGGCTTCAACTGACACCGGCTCAGTTGGCCTTGCTCGTCGAAGGGATCGACTGGCGGCGGACAGTCGCGCCGGAACCGGTCACGCGCCCCGAATCCATCTAAATAAGTTCCTGATTCCAAGGATTTATTCTCGCTCGCGAGTCATGACTTTGCTATAAGCCGGCATGTCTCTCGCCACTGCGGAATTGCCGTCGGATCCGGACGCGCTGCGCGCGTTCGCAGCGGCTTTGCAGGCCGAGCTCTACGCCAAGACGCTGCATATCGAGAAGCTGAAAGCCCAGTTGGCGACGCTGCGGCGCGCGCGCTTCGGCCAGTCGTCCGAGAAGCTCGATCGCCAGATCGATCTGCTCGAGCTGATCATCGGAGATCTCGAGGAGGCCGAGGCCGCCAGCGAAGCCGGCCAGGATGCGACTGCGGCGATGCCGGGCGCGATGCGGGCGCCGACCAGGCCACAGCGCGTCGGCAATCGCCGGCCGCTACCCGATCACCTGCCGCGCGAGATTGTCACCCATGCCGGGGTTTGCGCCTGCCCGGCCTGTGGTTCCGAGCGGCTGCGCAGGATCGGCGACGATGAACGCGAGGTGCTGGAATGTGCCGTCACACTTCAAAGTCATCGTGCATGTGCGGCCGAAACTGAGCTGCCGGGACTGCGAGGCCATCACCCAGCCGACGATGCCCAGCCTGCCGATCGAGCGCGGCAGACCCGGCCAAGGGCTGATCGCGCACGTGCTGGTGTCCAAATATTGCGACCACCTGCCTTTGAACCGACAGTCCGGCATCTACGCCCGCGAGGGCGTCGACCTGGATCGATCGACCCTGGCCGAACTGGGTGGGACGGGCGGCCTGGCTGGTCGCGCCGGTGGCCGAGCGCATCGGCGACTACGCTCGCGCCGGCCCGGCCATCCATGCCGACGACACGCCGATCCCGGTTCAGGATCCCGGACGCGGGCGCACCAAAAGCGGCCGGCTATGGGTCGTTGTGCGCGACGAAGGCACCTGGGGCTCGCCCAATCCGCCGGCGGCTTTCTATCGCTACTCACCTGACCGCAAGGGCGAGCACGCCCACGCTCTGCTGGCGCCGGCATCCGCTTCCTGCACGCCGACGCCTATGCCGG
>NZ_JBVVQX010000062.1:0-1227 GCF_055811675.1 Mesorhizobium sp. WSM4808 | reverse complement strand
GGCATGGTCCTCGATGTCGACCACCATCTCCGTGCGTGGCAGATGGGGTGGCAACGCACCGCGGTTCGCCCGACGCTTGGTGACACGCGCCTGACGCTCCATGGGAGCAGCCTGTTCGTTCTCCTCCTCGCCGGCCGCCTCGATCTGCTCGGCTTCTTCAAGTCCCAGCAGCAGCTGGTCTTCCGGCAGCGTCTCAGCACGACGGCCGAAGCGGTGGCGCTGCAATTCCTTGATGATCTGGATCAACCGGGCGTTCTCGACGTCGCGCGCCAGCACCATCGCCTTCAGCGCATCCGGATCGTCGGGAAGCTGGTCCGCCGTCATCGCCATGAGTGGATCAGACCATATTCGTCGACAGCCCGCGACAGCGGAATCCAGGCTGATTCACTTGGTCGCGGGTCAGCCCGCCTGGGCTGGAACACGGGTCCGGCGCGCCTCGTGGACGCGCCGCCAGTCGAGTCCTTCGAGCAGCGCCGAGAACTGCGCCGCCGTCAGCTGCATCACGCCATCCTGAACCTTTGGCCAGCGGAACTCCCCGTCCTCCAAGCGCTTGGCATAGAGGCAGACGCCGGTGCCGTCCCAGAAGATCAGCTTGATCCGATCCGTGCGTTTGGCGCGGAAGACGTAGATCGCGCCGCTGAACGGATCGGCGCCCATCGTCTCGCGCACCAGCGCCGCCAGGCCCTCCGCGCCCTTGCGGAAGTCCACCGGCTTCGTCGCCACCATGACCTTGACCGCACCCGTCGGCCCGATCACGACGTCGCCTTCAGCGCGCGGATCACCGCCGCCACCGTCTTGGCGTCGGCGCCACGGCCGACCCGCATGGCGACGCCGTCGATCTCCAACTCGATAACGCCGGCGTCGCGGGCAGCTTTCCGTTTGCGTTGTGGCTGTTGTTTCCCCGTCGGTTCCGGCTTCGGAGCCGGCACCACTGCCGGCACGAACAACGGTTCCGGTGCCAGCGCTTCCGCCAACGGCACACGAGCAGCCCGACGCCAGGCGAACAACTGCTGCGGGGACAATGCATACCGCCGGGCCACGGCACTCACGGTCGCGCCGGCTTCGTAGCTTTCCGCCACGATCCGCGCCTTCTCCCCCGGCGCCATTCGCGCCGCCGACCGGAGCCCGTGAACACCTCGAACCGGCGCGCGGGCTCGTGATCGCTGGATTTGAGCGTAAGCTCTGAAATCGTCATGTGTCGAAGCCCTCAAAGGCTCCGAACATCGT
>NZ_JBVVQX010000061.1:0-1277 GCF_055811675.1 Mesorhizobium sp. WSM4808 | reverse complement strand
GGCGCGATAATCTCGTCGACGGTCGGCAGCACAATCGTGTGCATCGTTTTGAGTTTCGAAGCAGCGGCCCCTTTCTCATCAGTGATGAGGATAATCCGTCCTCCCCTGGCGGCCGCTTCCTCCATGTTGGAGACGGTCTTGTCGAAAAAGCGATCATGTGGCGCGATGACGATCACTGGCATGTTTTCGTCGACCAAAGCGAGTGGACCATGCTTCAATTCACCAGCCGCATATCCCTCGGCATGGATGTAGGAAATCTCCTTGAGCTTCAGCGCACCTTCCATGGCCAGTGGGAAACTGGTGCCGCGGCCGAGATACAGGACGTCATGGCACTTTGACAGTTCGCGCGCCAGGAGCTCGACATCTGGCTTGATGCTGTTCAGGACCTGGCGCATGATTCGCGGCATTTCGGCAAGGCTCGCGACGAGCGCCTTCGCCTCAGCTTCGGTTACCGTTCCACGGGCCCTGGCAGCACCAATGGCGAGTGTGGCAAGAACCACAAGCTGGCAGGTGAAAGCCTTGGTGGAGGCGACGCCGATCTCCGGCCCGGCAAGGATTGGGAAGACCGCGTCGGCCTCCCGCGCGATGGTCGACTCCCGGCTGTTGACGACAGCGCCGGTCTTCAGCCCGCGCCCCTTGCAGTATCTCAGAGATGCGAGCGTGTCGGCGGTTTCACCGGACTGCGAAATGAAAAGAGCCGCCGAGTGCGGCGACAATGGGATCTCCCGGTAGCGGAATTCGGACGCGACGTCGATTTCGACCGGCAGGCGCGCATAGCGCTCGAACCAGTATTTTGCGATCAGTCCAGCCAGATAGGCTGTGCCGCAAGCCGAGATCGCCAGGCTCGGGATGCTGGCAAAATCTATGCAAGAAGCCGTATCGATGGGATTTCCTTCGGAGTTGATGTGATGAGCGAGCGCACGGGCGACAACCTCGGGCTGCTCATGAATTTCCTTCTCCATGAAATGGCGATAGTTGCCCTTATCGGCCAGGTATGCCCCGGCAAGGGAAGTCTGGCGCGGACGCTCGACGGGATGACCATCGAAATTGAAGATATCGGCGCCTGTCTTGCTGATAACGGCCCAGTCGCCATCGACGAGATAGGTGATTGCATTTGTGAAGGGCGCAAGCGCGATGGCGTCGGAGCCCAGGAACATCTCGCCGTCGCCGTGACCGATTGCCAATGGGGGTCCGTTGCGCGCCGCCATGATGGTCGATGGATCATCCTCAAAGAGAACGGCAAGGGCGTAGGCACCGCTGACGCGCTTCAGCATGGC
>NZ_JBVVQX010000060.1:0-1290 GCF_055811675.1 Mesorhizobium sp. WSM4808 | reverse complement strand
ATAGGTAACAGTTTTCCCCCTTATGATGGGTTCGCGGCAGCGCCAAGCGGTTGGGTTGGCGCGGCGCTGCGGCGAACCAGTTTCCTGTGCTTGTGGTCGATGAAGCCGAGCGGATGGGCATGGAAGCGCACCGCCCATTGGCCGTTCTCAGTCTCTTCGATGGCAATCGGCTCGCCTGCCAGCGTGGCCGAGACGTAGATCTCTGCGCCCTGCCATTTGACGGCGCCGTTCTGGCGCACGCTGCGCACCGCCGCCTCGGCCGGATAGTCCGGCTCGGGGATCGTCTTAGGCATGGGACGGGTCGAGGGACGGTAATGCTGCGCCGGGGTGCCCATGCCAAGCGCCTCGTGCGGGCGCTCCTCATTGTAGCTGCGCCGGAAGGCCTCGAAAGCCTGAGCTTGAGCCGCCCTGTCGGCCTCCGGTGCCTTGGCCATCGGCAGCATGGTCAGGTGGAAGCGCTCATGGCGCCCGTTCTGCTGCGGCTTGCCCGGCTGGATGCGCTCAAGAGCGATGCCAAGCTTGATGAAGCGCGCCGCAAGCGGCGTCAGACCCGTGACGCCAGGCGATGCGAAGGGTGGGCCATTGTCGCTTCTGAACCGATCCGGCAGCCCATGCTCTTCAAACAGGCGCTCGAACACCGGCCAGGCCTCGGCGTCCGCCGTCGAACCCGTCGCTTCGAGCGCCAGAAGATAGCGGCACGCCCCATCCATCACCGTCAGCGGCTCGCAGCGCCACCCGTCGCCAGTCCGGAACCAGCCCTTGTGATCGCCCGTCCACAGCGCGTTCGGCCCCTCGGGCTCCGGCCATGGACCGTTGCCGGCCGCCTTCCAGCGCCTGCGCTTACGCCCCACAAGTCCATGCCGCTTCAGGATCTCACCGGCCGTCGAGACTGCAGGCCAACCGCAGCAGGGCTCCGCACGCTTCAGCCGGGCCATGATCTTCTTGGGCCCCCACAGCGGATGCGCTTCCTTCTCCGCCACGATCCGCTCCACCAGCTCCGCTGCCGTTGCCCGGCCGTGCTCGAGCGGCGCCCGCGGCAGATCATGCAGGCCTTCCGGCCCGAACTCCCGGTAGCGTCCAAGCCATTTGTACCCGGTCTTGCGCGAGATCTCGAAGGCAGTACACAGCTGCGTCATCGTCTCCTCGCCAGAAAGGCATTCCACAACAAACCGAAGCCGCTCATCCATGATGCCAGTCTCTCGCCAAACCATCGCCGGTCCTCCCGGCGGACAAGAAAACTGTCACCCATCTAATCAGTCCATTCTGTTACCTATCTATCCGGTTCGGACA
>NZ_JBVVQX010000059.1:0-1294 GCF_055811675.1 Mesorhizobium sp. WSM4808 | reverse complement strand
GAAGTTGTTGATTCGGGAGCAAATTAGATGAGGCAACAAACCAATTTTAGGGAGCAGTTCAGGCGAGGCAATGCGACAAGGCTTTCGTCGTTTTCTGATTGCCGCTCCGCGACAAGTTCGTGCGTGTTTTTAATTGTCGCCGCGCAGCCGCGTTCGCCACATGCTGGTCGAGAGCGCCTGGACCTATCGACATCCGCCCCGGATCGGTAAGGCGAAGCTATACCGGTTGGAGCAAGCGCCGCCGAAAGTCCGCGAGATCACATGGAAGGCTCAGGCCCGACCGACGGCCGCTATCGAAAGCTGGTCGCGCGAGGCAAGCGAACGACGGGGGCGGGCAAGAGCGGCGTCAGCGTGAGCCTCGTCTCGAAAAGATGAGCGCGCTGTGTAATGACATGTTAAAAGGTCTAGAATGGAGAACTACACCCTTTTGTAAATTTACCATGATGTAGAGGAGCATAACCTCCTATGAAATTTAACAAACATTTGACTTCCTACATTCTCCTGCCGTTGTTACGTTGGCTGCCGGTAAGTTTAGACCGGATCGGCCACTATCTAGTGGTAGAAATCTGACGCTTGCTGCCCGACGTTCCGACCCTTTGGGGACACCGGGAACAGTTGTACAAGGTCTATGACTTAGAGGGTGTCACAGTTGGCTAACAGCGAATACATAATCTCTGACCTACGGCACCAGCCCCACTTCAAAGCGACCGTGGCGCAGCGCATTTGGCAGGCGTGGTGGATGGGCCAAGACGTACCGCTCAGTTACATCGAAGGTCGCGTAGAAGAAAATCTTACCTCGAATAGCATCCCATTTGCGCTTGTGGCGCATCGTAGCAGAATGTTCCTTGGTACGGCTTCGGTCATCGCCCACGATATGGACGAACGCCCGCAATATTCGCCTTGGGTTGCGGTGCTTTGGGTGGACTCGGAGCACAGGGGAAGCGGTGTCGGTTCCGCGCTCGTCCGCGCGGCGGCGGACGCGGCTTTCAAACTCGGGCATTCCCCGGTCTATCTCTGCGCAACTCCCGAAATCTCTAGCTTCTATCGGCGGTTGGGGTGGGAAGCTGTTGAGGACGGCGTGCGTGGCATGAACGTTTTCATGTGTTCCCAATAATCTAAAGTTGGCTTTCCACCCAGGCTGTGTGAAAACTCCCGCTCATGCTATTCTACTGCGGGTTGAGCGGGGATTCGGCATGGCGGGTTTCATTTGGGGAAAGTGACCTGCCACGGGTAATTTCCTCCATCTGAGATTAGAGTCCGGCCCTTGATTGAAGGACGGACTGATGAAGAGAAA
>NZ_JBVVQX010000058.1:0-1734 GCF_055811675.1 Mesorhizobium sp. WSM4808 | reverse complement strand
CGTATTGCCTCGCCCAAGAGTGTTCCCAAAGAACAATGCCGTTGCCTCACTCGGATGTTCTCGATTGCCTCACACTGGTTGTTCCTGAGATTTCGCCTCTGCCCATCCCGTCTTGCTCGGGGATGATCTCACCGCACGACCTGTACAATTTCCGTCCGCGCGGCATCGGCGAATGGCCCGAACACCAACGCATTGGCTTGCGTACTGCGCCAGATTTTCATTCGACGCTGCACGGTCCGAATGAGGCCGTCGGGATACACGCCGGGATATTTGACCTGCAAGCGTTCAAGCAACTCTCGTGACGTTCGCCAAGGCTCTGCCTCGAACCATTCCTCAAGCTCGGCAGTGACAGCAAGGAGAGGATCGGGTCTGCGCCGCTCTCGCTTGACCGCCGGCTTGGGGCGGGCGGTCGGGTTCACTTCCCCACCACGCCACGCAATCCGCAACCCGGACAGAAAGTCTTCGAGCGGCAATGCCTCGCCGTCGGCGGCAGCCGAACCGTCCGGCTTGTCGGCGATGTCGACCAACCTCTCTTGTGCCAGGCGTATGTCGCGCAGCAGCCGAACCGGATCGAGCGTCAGGTACATCGCCTTGAGGCGAAGGCGCGTATCCTCCGGCGTGCGTGCATCGTCAAGCAGCCGCTGATAGGGCGTGGCGGGACGATGATACCGCTTGATCACCCTGGCTCCGTCACGATGCTTTTCTTTCAACTTAAACGATGGCTGAAAGAAATTGATGAACAACCGCATCGAGGAATAAAGCTTGGCTAGCTCCCGTGTGGCTTGCAGTCCCTCGAAGCGTCGATATCCAACGATCTTACGCACGACCGCGCCATTCTTCTGCTCGACAAATGCCTGGTCATTCTTCCGGTAGGGGCGGCAACGGGTGAGTTCGATATTATCGCGCAAGCAATACTCCTGAACGCTCTCGTTCATGAAGACGCTGTCGTTGTCGGTGTCGAAGCCCAGCAGCGGGAACGGCAGCAACTTGCGCAGTTCGGCCAACGCCGTGATCAGGACCGTTTGCTCGCGAACCAGCAGCGGCGCGCATTCCGTCCAGCCCGTGGCGATATCGGTCAACACGAGGGTTTGCGAGAAGGCGCCCTTTGCGTATGGGCCGGAATGAGAAACAAGATCCGCCTCGACAAAGCCGGGTGCGGGGTCATCCCAATCCGAGAAAGTCCGAACTGGAACACTACGCCGGATCGTCGTTGATCCTTTCCGCCGCCGCGGCCCGCTGGCACTCGCCTTAATGTCCTTGAGAACGCGATCAATCGTCGCTGGGCTCATCGTCAACAATTGCCGGCGCGTCTCGCTATCCATAGCGCCG
The DNA here is from genome assembly GCF_055811675.1 of Mesorhizobium sp. WSM4808. Classification (NCBI taxonomy): domain Bacteria; kingdom Pseudomonadati; phylum Pseudomonadota; class Alphaproteobacteria; order Hyphomicrobiales; family Phyllobacteriaceae; genus Mesorhizobium; species Mesorhizobium sp. WSM4808. The sequence goes on along the minus strand of NZ_JBVVQX010000058.1, from coordinate 405 downwards.
TGTCCGTGGCGTTCCATCGCTTCGATCAGGCTTGGCAAGAGCGGGTGTAGTCGCTTCCCGCAGATTCGATCCGATGCCTCCCAAACGACGACGAGAGCGGCGCGCACCTCATCACCGTAAACCCGCCGCCCCGGCCGAGGACCACTCTTCGCCGGCGCGCAGTCTCTTCGCAGCAGTCGCATCGCATGCTTGCGATGAAAGCCCGTGAGGGCCACGAATTCGTCCAACATCCTCGCCTTTTCGGCCCGCCCGCCTAAAACATAGCGTCCACTGATCGCCGCCACCAATTCCGCTCGTGTCGCCATGCTCACCTTCCTCATCACAGCTCCCGAAGTTGTTGATTCGGGAGCAAATTAGATGAGGCAACAAACCAATTTTAGGGAGCAGTTCAGGCGAGGCAATGCG
>NZ_JBVVQX010000057.1:0-1746 GCF_055811675.1 Mesorhizobium sp. WSM4808 | reverse complement strand
TGCACCGGCAGCACCAAGGTGATGCGCCAGGCGCTGGAAGCCTCGCATCGCGGCTGGGGCAAGTCGGTCGTCATCGGCGTCGCCGGTGCCGGCCAGGAGATCTCGACGCGGCCGTTCCAGCTGGTCACCGGCCGCACCTGGATGGGAACCGCCTTCGGTGGCGCGCGTGGCCGCACCGACGTGCCGAAGATCGTCGACTGGTACATGGACGGCAAGATCCAGATCGATCCGATGATCACCCACACGCTGAAGCTCGAGGACATCAACAAGGGGTTCGACCTCATGCATGAGGGCAAGTCGATCCGAAGCGTCGTCGTTTACTGAGGAAGACCACAAGCCGCCGACCAACCGGCCTGCGACCTCTGTGGTTCACAAACGGGAGGAGAAAAAAATGCCGGAAAAACTGCATCCGAAAATCGACAATGGCTTGCCCCGGGAAAGCGCAAGCTTTGCCGGCGGCACGCTGGTCTGCGCCTGCACCAGCAAGCCGGTGAAGGTGAAGGTCAAGGGCCAGATCGCCCACAACCACGCCTGCGGCTGCACCAAATGCTGGAAGCCTGAGGGCGCGGTGTTCTCCGTCGTTGCCGTGGCCGGCACCGGCGACGTCACCGTCACCGAGAATGGCGACAAGCTGAAAGTGGTCGACCCCTCTGCACTAATCCAGCGCCATGCCTGCACCGGCTGCGGCGTTCACATGCATGGTCCGGTCGAACGCGATCATCCGTTCAAGGGGCTGAGCTTCATCCATCCCGAACGCTTCGTCGAGGACGGATGGTCGCCTCCCGGCTTCACCGCCTTCGTCTCGTCGATCATCGAATCCGGTGTCGATCCGAGCCGCATGGACGGTATCCGCGCGCAGTTGAAATCAATCGGCATCGAGCCCTATGACTGCCTCAACCCCGGCCTGATGGACTACATCGCCACTTGGACCGCGAAGAAGTCGGGCGCACTACCGGCCTAGGTGAAACCGGAAGGGCCGGCCCACAGCATTGGCCCTTCCCGTCCATCCTATGGCTTTCGCTGTTACCCTCGCCGGAGGCGCACGCTTCCTTGGCTAAGCGAAGGTTCCTTTGGCGGGCGTCCACGCGCCATAGCAGCAACCTTTGCTAGGAATATATGATGATCTGGGCTCTGCACTTTAGCAGTTAGGAGCTGGAATTTCCATTTGTAATACCGGCGTCGCAAGCGGTACTCGAAAGGTTTCGGCGGCATAAAGCATTTCGCGACATTCAAACAACCTAACGATCCCAAAGGGAGGTAGGAGGTAGTTGCCGCCGTGCCCGAAATCTGCATAGTTCGCTTCGACATCAACAAGTACTCGGTGCTGTCCCGCCGACCTCGAATGAGGAGAGAAGGCGTCGCGAGAGAAAGACAATGGTTGTTGTCTGTCATGGGGACGAATGGCAGGCGAATCTCGTCTCTAAATTTAGGAACACCCCAAAGCCCTCAGCCCTGTGCCACGCCCCAAATCTCAACCGTGATCTCAGGGGAGTAAATGGGCATCGGCACGAGCGTCATGGGCGGAAGCACCCCACCCAAGCAGTCAGCGAGGGTCTTGGCGAAAGCGATTGTCTCCGCTTCGGTTCCGGTCGAAGCGAAGTAACAGACCATTGTTTGATCCCAGATTTTGATGGGGCATCCTTGTCCTCCGAATCAAGGGATGCGCTATGCCAGGTTCTTCATGGGAGCGCCACGACGACAGAGGCGGTCCGTCGAGCGATACAGCATAGTCAAGAGAGCCTGAGG
>NZ_JBVVQX010000056.1:0-2315 GCF_055811675.1 Mesorhizobium sp. WSM4808 | reverse complement strand
ACGTATGACTCCAAGGGCGTGAAGGTCGTGGGCGGCCACATCAAACTGCCGGAAGGCCCCGGCCTTGGGGTCGTGCCGGAAGATGGCATGTTCGGAGAGCCCGATTTTTCCGTCGGCTGAGTGTCTCAACGCTTCATCGACGAGACCGGCGAGATTTGCCGTGAAAGCAAAGGTTGTCAGCCATCCCGACGACCTCATCGCTGTTCTCAAGGATCCGAGCTGGCGGATCGAGCGGGTCGGGCTGGAGGCGGGGTCCTTGTCGCAGTGAGGATCGGCACTGGCCTGCCCGAGCGCCCCCCTCGCACGCGCAGTGTAGGGCGAGCCACCTCACCGACAGAGGCAGCATTACCTTATGTATGGCAGCATTTGGAAGTGGCCACACCGAGTAGGTGTGAAGTCGCGTTGGGGTGAACGTTTTCGGGCTGAGCGCTATGGCTTCGTCAGCTTGGCTCGATACTCCTCGTCCAAGATGGACGGGAGGGATATCTTCTTGGTTCGGGCGCCATCGACAGCGATCATTTTCACCGCAACAAAACTGGATTCGTCGCTCGCCAGCCAAAGGACCGCATTTGCTATGTCCTTTGGAGAACCTATCCTTCCGACCGGGTGGAGTTCCGCCAATTCCCGCTCGACCAAGCTTCGGTCCGGGTGGAACTCGACATAGGAGCGGTTCAGATCGGTATCGATCCAACCAGGACACACGGTGTTGCAGCGTATACCATCGGGTCCAAGGTCTACCGCTAGGCCCAGCGTGAGACCTTGCACGCCGGCCTTGGTGGCGGCATAGGCTGTATGCCAGGGGTTGACAATAAAGCCCTCGACGCCCGAGCCAATGCGTCTCATTTCCGGAGCCACATACTTGGCCATAAGAAACGGACCACGGAGATTGACCGCCATGAGGCGGTCCCAATCGTCGACAGTCTGCTCGTCAATGGACTTGTGCACGACGATACCAGCATTGTTGACCAGGACATCGATCCTGCCGTACTTCTCCAGGACCTCGTCAACGAAAGCACGAACCGAGGTCTCCTTCGTGACATCAAGAGGCAAAATGGCGAGCCTCTCTAGGCTGCTGACAGGAGGGGAGCGCTCGTCAATCAAGTCGCCGATGACAACAACTGCCTCTTCTTCAGCGAGCCTCTCGGCAATCGCCCGCCCAATGCCTCGATTGCCGCCGGTGACGACAGCGACTTTGCCTGAAAGTCGATTCCCCATAGATCCCTCCTATCCTGCCGTGAAGCCGCCATCGATCGGAACAGCAACGCCCGTGATGTGCCTGGCATGCTGCTCGCTAACAGCGTCAAGCTCGCAATTAGTTTCGGTGTAGCCACGCAAGCGAAGGGCGGGTCATGAATGCGGCCGGCGACCGTCTTGCCGCCGGCTAGGATCGGCGCGGTGGTGTCGTCGCCGTGCCCCCCCGCTGGCGGCCAACACATTGGCCTCGATCAAGCGCGTGAAGCGGTTGCACAACGGCCGTGCAGGCGCCGCCTTGGTGGGCCGACGTCGATACGCTGAGACGGATGCCTTCGCGCGCATAGTGTTCGCTGTGGTGGTTTGATGGAGCGGCTGATGCTGCCTGACCTGCTCAAACAGGGTAAGCGTCCGGTGACGACCGCCTTCCGTGGCGAGGATCGGATCGGATAGGGGTCGGGCTCCGGACGCTGAAGATAGTGTCCACGAGCGAGGCTTAATGGACACGATCGCGACGGATGCAGTGGCTGGCCAAGTTTCTGGGATGGCGCGCGCCCGCCGGCGCAAGTCATACACTCTCGAAGAGAAGCAGCGGCTGGTTGCCGAGAGCTGTGAGTCAGGGTCGTCTGTGTCGCTGGTGGCGCGGCGGCACGACATCAATGCGAACCTGTTGTTCACGTGGCGCCGGCAGATGCGCCCGCCGGCGTCGACGGCTTTGCCGCTGGAGTTGATCCCGGTCGAGGTCATCAGCAGCGTGCCAGCTGCTGCACCAGCCGCGGCGGGTGGGGCGGAACAGCGCGGTGTGATTGAGATCGTCCTGCTCGGCGGCGTGCACGTGCGGGTGGACGCCGAGGTCAGCGAGGCGGCGCTGCGGCGGGTGCTGTCGGCTCTGAAGGCGGCGGCATGATCGCGCCCGGGTCTGGGGTGCGGGTCTATCTGGCGACGCAGCCATGCGATATGCGCAAAGGGATGGATGGCTTGGCCGCCCAGGTCCAGAACGTGCTGGCCACCGATCCCTTCTCCGGGGCGCTGTTTGTGTTCCGCGGGAAGCGCGGCGACATGTTGAAGATCCTGGCCTGGGACGGAAGTGGGCTGTGTCTGTTCGCCAAGCGCTTGGAGCAGGG
>NZ_JBVVQX010000055.1:0-3230 GCF_055811675.1 Mesorhizobium sp. WSM4808 | reverse complement strand
GATGCCTCTCTGACGGACGCGGGATCCCCCTGCGCCGCAATGCTGGAGGGGCAATATGCTCGACTTCTATTTTTCGTATCGTGGGGTACTCAAGCGCCTGCGTAGCGGTGCGCTCGGCGGCGAGATGGATCGCCTCGCGGAGCATTTTTTCACCCTTGGTTACAAGCGAGCGTCCGCCAAGATTTACCTGAGCCGGATTGCGCGCTTTAGCCAGTTTGCCGCGACGCGCTGTGGTCCGATGCCGATCCATCAGGATGTCGTCGATAGCTATTTGTCCACGTTTACGACGGACTCTCCACGCATTGGAGCAGTGTCGGCGCTGGGACACGCACTGCGAGTGGCTCCGGAGCGATTCATTGCTTCCGTTCCCAGTGTAGATGCTGACCCGGATAATCCGCTTCTGGCCTCCTTTTCGGACTATCTGCGCAGGGTGCGGGGCCTGGAGCCGAAGAGCCGCGAAGGCGTTCTTCTGGGCGGCCACCGCGTTCTGGATTGGTTCCGCCATCACTATCCCGGCCAGGACCTCGAGGCGTTGACGGCTGAGCACATCCTCGCTGCTGTCGAGCTTCGGCTGTCACTATCGGCGACCTCCAGCAGCCGCACGGCAGCGACTTCTCATATCCGAACATTTCTTCGGTTTTTGTATTGGGCTGGCCACCATCGCCAAGATCTCGCCCGCGTTGTCCCAAGGACGCCCTCTTGGCGTTTGGCACATTTGCCGCCGCGCCTTGCATGGGATGACGTTCGGCAGGCGATCGATGCGATCGGCGCAACGACGCCGGTCGACATCCGTGATCGAGCCGTCCTGCTGCTGCTCGCCACCACGGGCATTCGCAACGGCGAGTTACGCGCCACTCGGCTGAAGGATATCGACTGGCGTACTGGCGAGGTTTTTGTCCGGCGCACCAAGGGCAAGCGTGATCGGGTGGTACCACTCCTCGAGGAGACCGGCGCCGCACTCGCCCATTACATCCTGCGCGCTCGACCGAAGGTGGATAGTCCGTATCTGTTCCTGTCCTTCGCGCCGCCGCTGGCGCCGTTCAAGTGCGCGTCGCCTGTTTCGAGGATCGTGCGGAAGCGGTTGCGGCATGGCGGGGTCGAACTCGGGCGGGTCGCAGGTGGGCATCTCCTGCGCCACAGCCTTGCCACCCAGCTCGTCAGGCAGCGAAGGCCAATCAACGAGGTCGCCGATCTTCTTGGCCACAGGAGCATCAACACAACAGCGCTGTACGTGAAGGTTGCGGCCTCGCAACTCGCCGAGGTCGCACTCCCCTTTCCGGGAGGCGCGGCATGACCGCCTTTACCCGATTCCTCGGCGAGAAGGCGGAGCGTTACATCGAACTGCGCCACTCGCTCGGCTACTCTTTCAGCAAACAAGCTGGCACGTTGCGGGCTTTCTTCCGCTACGTTGAACGCGCTCAATTCGATGCGCCCGCCACCCGGACGATGGCGCTGGACTTCGTCCTGTCGTTCGGCGGCGCCGCCAACAGCCGCACCACTCGTCACGGCGTGCTCCGCCGATTCTACGAGTATCTCGCCGTCTATGACGCCCAAACGGAGGCCTTGGAGCGTAGAGTCTTTCCCAGATCCAGGGCGATTCCGCCGCCGCGGATCCTCAGCGAGTCAGAGTTGGCGTCGCTCATCGACGCATGTGCGCGCATTTCGCCAGGCATCCCTCTCAGGGGGCGGACGATGGCAACGCTGATCGGATTGTTAGCAAGCTCGGGACTGCGATCTGGCGAAGTGGTCAGGCTTGATCGTTCCGACGTCGATCTGACCAGCGGGGTTCTTCTGGTTCGGAAGACGAAGTGCCGCAAGGACCGTCTCGTTCCAGTTCACACGACGACCCAGGCTGCCCTTCGCCACTACGCCCGTGAGCGTGACGCCGCTTTTCCCACGCCCAAGGACCAGGGCTTCTTCCTCAGCTCTCGTGGCAACCGCCTCTCAGCGACCGGCCTGCAAAACGGTTTTGCCGAGGTCCGCAAGCTCGCCGGCCTTGATGGCGGTAAGCGCTTAAGGCCGCACGATCTCAGGCACCGGTTCGCCGTGACCCGTCTCAGCTTCTGGCATCAACAGCGTGCAGACGTTCAGGCGTTGCTCCCGTTGCTCGCCACATATCTCGGCCACGCCAGCTACAGCGATACAGCTTACTACCTCACTGGTTCGGCGGATCTTCTCGCCATTGCGGCGGACCGCGCTTTCCTCGATGGAGGTGCAGCATGAACGAACATCTGCTCCTGGCGCCGCTCCTGAATCCTACTTTCGCCGGCGCTTGACCAAGCAGCGCAACGCCACTCCCGCGACTGTCGCGAGCTATCGCGACGCCTTGCGCATGCTGATCCCCTTTGCCGCCGCCAGGTTGCGCAAGAGGCCGGCGGCGTTGGTGCTCGAAGATCTCGATCGAGACCTCGTTCTCGCCTTTCTCGACGAACTCGAGGAGAAGCGGAACAACACCGTCGCCACGCGCAATGCCCGACTAGCTGCGATACGATCTTTCTTCCACCATGTGGCAGCGGCCGACCCGGCGTCCTTTGGTGTCGCGCAACGCGTGCTGACGATTCCCACAAAACGGGCGCACATTGAGGTGACGCACCACCTCACCAACGCAGAAGTGGACGCCGTCAGTGCAGCGCCCGATCAGAGGACGCCCCGTTGTCGGCGCGACCGCTCGTTTCTGCTGTTCCTGGCGCGGACCGGCGCGCGGGTCTCCGAAGCCATTGGTGTCAATGCTGACGACCTTCAGTTGGAACACCCGCGTTCGCAGGTCCTGTTGCACGGTATGGGGCGCAGAGATCGCGTCATCCCCGTTCCTCAGGATCTGGCGAGAGCGCTGGCGGCCTTGTTGCGCGAACGCGGAATCGCCAACCACGAACCACGACCGATCTTTGTCGGCGCCCACAATGAGCGCCTGACGCGCTTCGGGGCGACCCACATCGTACGACGAGCGGCGGCCAAGGCAGTGGCCATAAGGCCGGACTTGGCCGAAAAGCCCAATCGCCACACATCTTCCGGCACTCCCTCGCCATGAAGCTTCTCCAGTCCGGCGTGGATCTTTTGACGATTCAAGCCTGGCTCGGGCACGCACAGGTCGCCACCACCCACCGCTATGCCGCCGCGGATGTCGAGATGATGCCGCAACGGACTCGAAAAGGCGGGCATCGAGGGCAATTACGGGGCGCGCTTCCGGCCCACTGATGCCGTTCTGCGACTGCTGAACAGCATCTAAGCTA
>NZ_JBVVQX010000054.1:0-6282 GCF_055811675.1 Mesorhizobium sp. WSM4808 | reverse complement strand
GCCGCCATGATGGTCGATGGATCATCCTCAAAGAGAACGGCAAGGGCGTAGGCACCGCTGACGCGCTTCAGCATGGCGTGCATTGCCTCGCCCCGCCCCATGCCCTCCCGGCGGTTTCTTGCCAAGAGATGAACGACGACCTCGGTGTCGGTGTCGGTCTGGAACTCGGCTCCCGTTGCCGTCAATTCCTCCTTCAGTTCGGCGAAATTCTCGATGATGCCGTTATGAACGACGGCGACACCGCCAGTAAAGTGCGGGTGCGCATTGCGTTCGGTCGGCGCCCCGTGGGTTGCCCAGCGCGTATGCGCTATGCCGATGGCGCCGTTCAGCGGCTCTGCTTTCAGTCTCGTCTCGAGGTTGACGAGCTTGCCCTCAGCGCGCCTGCGCTGTAAGGCGCCCTCGGTGATCGTCGCAATGCCGGCGGTATCATAGCCGCGATATTCGAGGCGTTTCAACGCGTCGACCAACCGTTCCGACACCGGCTCTTGCCCAACGATGCCAACAATCCCGCACATGTCGTCTCCGAACTCATACCGGCAGCCTTGTCGAGGTAGCAATCACGACGAGGGATACCCAACGCGCTTTATATCAGGAACCTCTAATGGGATTTGGTTAGGTCGGTAAAATTGATTGTTGGAATGACAAGCATCCACCCGACAGATGGACCAAGCGCGACTGGCATTCCAACTGAGCCTTCGCCGTTGCGCGGACGGGCTGGCGCGTCGATCGAGCCAGAGAGACGGAAACGAGCTCTCGTGGCAGCGACGCGGTCCCGCATCGCGGATTCGACAGAGGGTATCTGAGCTTTGTCGCCGACGGTTTCAATCTCCCCCGAGGTCCGCCCCACGCTGACATTGCAGTCCACTTTACCGATTTCGGCGCCTTTGAGCCCTATGTCGGCGCCGGTGTGAACTATACAGATGCTGGCGCCCGGAAGCATTCCTCGGCAGCCAGAGCCTGCCGCCCGAGCCCCCTGGCCTGCCTTCTGTCTTGCATGCATCATTTTGCCTTCGTTCGCCAATCGCGGCTTTCCCCGGAAGGGAACGGAAGCGGCGGTGGGCGGCGAGTTCAGACCGGGAGGCCCGCCGCCAGGCGGACCGCATCCGGAGGACCGGGACGAAGAGAATGACCCGAAGCGAGGGCGAAGGGTTGCGGGATGCCGCGGCGGGCCTAGCAGGGAGTGCCGCCCGCCTGCCCCACCGGCAAGAGCAGCGCGGGTCTGACGACCCGCGCCAGAGCGAGAGCCGAACGGCTGAGACGCCTGAGCTTGTCGACGAAGAAGCGGGCTGTCCGCCGGCAGCCCGGTGAGATCGCGAGCCGCGCCAGAGCCAGCTATGACCGTAGGCTCAACAGAATCTCGCACGGGTCAGCGTCAAGCACCGCGGTTACGTCGAGAAACTCAATGACATCGAGACGCCGCTCTCCACCTTCATACTTGGCCACGAAGGATTGCGGACGGCCAAGCTGCTCGGCCACCTGCTCCTGGGTCATCCCTTTCGCCTTGCGCAGTGATACCAGCTGGGCAAGGAACCGCTGGTGGCGGGGTGATCGAAGTGATTTGGGCATGAGGGCGAACCGGTCTGGTAACGACCGGCTCAGCCACTAATCCCGGTTCCGGATTATCCCATTTTGGGATATGCTGTCTTGAATCCAGCGATCAACATGGAGGTTCGCGGCAGACATGAATCGATCGACGGGAACAGATGGGACTCAAATCTCAAAGCTGCGCGACGAGGTCCCCTGGTCAGAGAGCCTGACGAGCTATGACCGGGAGCATTTCAAGGTCTATCTGAGAATCCTCGACGCCTGCGCCGACAATGCCAGCATAGAGGAGATAGCAGATCTCATTCTTGGTATAGACTCGGCTCTTGAACCCGTGCGCGCTCGCCAGGCTGTTCGCAGCCATATCGATCGGGCGAACTGGATAGTGACAACTGCCTACAAAGAACTGTTCGCCGGCTGACGCAGCGCAGACGGCTGTTCCGCAATGACCTGCAGCACATTTGCGCACTAGCGCGGATTGCAGAACACGACCGCACTGCGGCCCTGGGCCTCGTGCGAAAACAAAACACCCAGCGCGACAGGTCGCCGGCGACGCGATCATCTCGACGGAGGCTCCGCGCCACAATTTGTTAGACTGCCGGAGTCGGCAGCAGACCACGCTGGAATGCAAGACTTCCCCAGGCCCAGCCAAACAGCGTGAGCGGAGCGGCATAGTTGTAGGATTATCCCACCAATCAGGCGGATTAGTATCTGTCGCAACACCGGAGCGCCAATGCCACCGTTTCGTCTTACGGCGTTCGCGTACGACGCGCAGTATCTCTTCGACACCGCGAGATAGCCGGCCAGCGCGCGGGGTGAGGCCGATTGTGTCCGGCTCTCTGATTCGGGTCAGCCAGCCGGCGCGGCGAAGGATATGCTCCACGCGCAACTCGGTGACTGTGACGATGCCGTTGAGCCGGGGCAACAGGCCGAACTCGATCATGCCGGCGAGGAGCTCGTAGCTGTCGATGGAAATGCCGGAGCTCACGTCAGTTTGAATGAAGCAATGTCGAGAGCGAAACAGCTGCTTTGCTAGATGCGCACTTCCTCGGCGCAGTTTCCCCGAGAAGCATAGGCGTCGCGAAGCAACGTCCGCTCTATGGAGGGCAGAAGGCGCAAGCAACCATCGACGTGCCGTCGAATCCGCAGCCCCCGGTAGTGCGGTCTGAGCGCGTCAAAGGAATCTATCCGCAGCTGCCATCGCCTTGCACGTCCTACTCGACACGTTCCTTGAGCACGCGGTAGCGGCGATGAATTGCATGCAGGTCATCGGCAAAATCGCGGTAGCAGTATGAGTCCCGGCGTGGACACCAGAATCCGACTGCGTTGCGCCTGACAAAGCCGGCAAATCGGAAGTTCTCACGTCAAGTCGACGCTGAGACGAATGCGCCTGCCGAAACGGCCCAAGCACAGGCGGACCAAAGACGAATTGGGTTTCTCAGAAAATTGAAGACCGTGAAGAGGCCAGCAGCGCAATGGCCTGATTTTGGGTGCGTACGCCGAGCTTCTTCTTGGCGTTGTCCAAATGGAAAGCAGCGGTGCGCGGCTTGATGCCCACGATGCGGCCGATAGCCCAGGCTGACTTGCCGCGAGCCGCCCATCGAAGGCAATCATATTCGCGCGGGGTCAGCGAAATGCCATCCACTATTCGATCACCTGGCAGCTTACAGCGAACGCATATGTGAAAGCAGGTAGCCAAGAGCTGAAGAGTTTGTTCATACCGTTCAGCGACCCGGAGAAATGCGCGACTGGGCTCATCAGCGGCGAAAGTGACCGCGGCAACGCAGCCGCGGAGATCGACAATCGGGATTGTCAAACCGCAGCGGATTCTGAACTGGGCCGCCTCGTCGAATAGTTGCCGTTGAGCCGGCGAAACCTTAACGCCACCCGAATCCGGTCCCCATCGAAACGGGGAGCCACCACGCTGCGCACGCAAGACCACAGGATCGAGTTTCTGATACCGCTTTTGCAAATACTGCCTCGTCCAGCGAGGTGGATAGTTCGAGATCAGCCTTGGTTTGCCGGAAGCTTGTGATGGTAAGGACAGGTAGGCAAAGGTGAGCAGATCAAGTCCTGCGGCCGCCCTTGCCATGGCATCCTGGAAATCTGCCTCATCGACACTCACCGACAGCTGCTCCAGGAATGTCTCGAAGAGAAGTGGCATGTCCCTCATCATCGTTCTGACTCAAACCCTCGAATCCATCAACCTTGCATTCGCTCCCGAGTGAGCGTTACCTCAACGAATGACCGGAGAACATTGCCGCAAATCGTGGTGCGTGAAATTCATCTTGCCCTAATCCTGTGTTGTGCTGAGACAGTCAGAAATTTTGATACAAGTTGGCGATTTATTCGCCTGTTTCAGAAGTGCGACTCGCGTAGGTGAAGATGGTGGCTTCTCTCTCTTCTAAGACTTCAAAGAGAAATAACCTGTTCCGCGATTGGCAGAGCCATGGATGTAAGAGCCATTTATGCGGTTTGCCGCACATGAGTACCATGAGGGGCTTCTTATTGCGCGCTGTCGGTGTCCTGATGATCGTCTTCAGACATGATCGATCAGTCCAGCTCAGGCGGTTCGAAACGGCATCCGGGTGGGTGTGCCAGTCCCCGAGATATGTGTCCAACCTCCCGGAAAGTTCGTAATGCTTTGCGATTTCGGCCTGTTGCCAGCTTTGATCAGGGAGAAAGCTGCTTCGTTCGTGAGATGCTTTGGGCCCGCACGGAATCATTGCTGTTACGACGGCAGCGATGTTTTCGGCGCAGTATCCCATGAAGGTCCCGCCCGTTTCCCGATCATACCAGAGAGTCGGCATCGGTCTGCATGTCCTGGATGATCGCTTCGGGCAGCCAGACTACTGGTTGCATCCGCATTCCTTCATCGGAGGTAGACAATCGATACGCCACGACGGAGGCACCCGTCCGATCCCGTCGTGTAATGTGAGCGTGTGAACCAAGGATTCCTTGAACTCGTCCGGTCGGGAAAGAATGTCCACGGTCAAGCGGACAGCTTCCAAAGATAATTCATGGAGATCGAATGAGGCCCCAGTGAAGGTCAGCTCCGCGCATCCAGCCGGCTGCATCTGCCCAGAGGTTTCTCCGGACCCAGGAGCTTTCTCGATTATACCTTTGGCGTAAGCGAATTCGCGACAGGTAGGACAACCGGAATTCGGATGGTAGGCTGCAACAATACCTCCCTTCAATGACAGCGTTCCGAAGAGAGAGATCATCGGTTTCCCTGCGGACTTGCAGCGCTCGGCCAGCATACGTGAGATCCCCGAAGAGGCCGTTGCGTCGATAACAATGTTGGCGTTCCCAAAGATTGGCGGTAGAACTGAATTGTCCCCTCCGTTCCCGTCGGCCGCAGTGGCCATCCCCAGGTGGTGATGGATCGTCTCGACTTCGACCCCGATGTATTCAGATTCAACATGCTGCTTGACGGCAGAGGTCTTTCGCATACCCCAGGCGGTCGCACCAAGCGGCCATCGAATAGAGTTTCCTGGCTCGACGATGTCATGGTCGATGACGGTGAGACGGGAACAGCCGTTGCGGGCAAGCTCAATCGCAACAGGGGCACCAATGGCTCCCATTCCGAATATGGCTATCACCTTGTCCTTCAAGACGCCCACCGACGGAACTCTGTCACCGATGTCTCTAGTCCCGGCGCGGTAGGTCGGTATGATCAAGAGCGAGGGTGCGGTTGCCTTCTGACCAGGTTTCGCCGTCCGGAAGGATTTAGCTGGCCCGTGAAGCAGAGGAAAGAGCCACGTATCTCCGCTCTTTTTGTGGCTGAGTTCCGTCGACTGTACGGTCACAGACATAGAATAAGCTGGAGACCCGTCGGTGAAGGGATGCGTCTTGAAGGCAATCTGATCCTTCACTTTCTTCTCTCGCCAGCCGTCTACCGGCGGAGGTGCGAAACGGTCCACACGGGTCCAAGGAAAAGTGCGGAGGGTCTTCATGGTTCGTAGAGGTGGAGGCAACGGGAACGTTCGAGTCGCGAGCACAGTCTGATCGTGCGCCCTAACCTCATCGACGACCCCTCGTAACTGGATATTCTCTCCAATTCGCAATAGCGAACACAAAGCTGTGATTGTTCCGCCAACGGCACCACTAAGGTTCCACTCGCTGTCGATCAGCATATAGCTTCCTTCGGAATAGCCAGGGAAATCCGGGGCAATAGCGTTCCACCAGAATTCCATGGGCTCGCCCTGCGGATCCTCCACGCCTGTTCCATTCAAGGCTCTGGCGAGCTGTTTCTCGAGAAGATTCGCCAACGTCCACTTAATCGACCAAAGCCCCGTGTCGCGGCCCAACAAGCAAAGGTTGCCGTCAATCGGCGAGCAATGCCTGCGCGGAAAGGTCTCCGGTTTCCCTCGAAGGGCGACTTGCGGGCGAACGAAGGGATAGCTGTCGGGGAACACTGCGCGAAGCTCGCAGCCTTCCCCGGATGACAGGGGCCATACGAACTCGACGCTGAGCACCCCGTTTTTCAGTTGGTCTTCGTCGATTCGCAGCGCGTCTCGAACGAAGAATGCTAGGTCACGGAGTTCGAAATCAAATCGTCCTAAGCAGGCATGCTCCCAGTGAGGGACCATACCTGCTTTCAGATCGCCATAGCATATCCAGTTCATCCTACAGGACGGTCCGGCGGCTGAGGCGGGTCCTTAGGGCCAGGCGGAACGCCGGGAGGACGACCCGGAACGCCATCTGGCGGACCTGGGACCCAGTGGGGCGGGCCGGGCG
>NZ_JBVVQX010000053.1:5206-6648 GCF_055811675.1 Mesorhizobium sp. WSM4808 | reverse complement strand
GCGGCAATGGCGGCGACATCGGCACGGCAACCCTGTTTGCGCATCTGCTGACGCTGTCCGACGACGATGTCCTGCGCCTCCTTGGCATCGTCATGGCCGAGACGCTTGAAGCCGGCAGCGCCGTCATCGAGGCGCTCGGCAATCATCTGAATGTCGACCTCGCCGCGTGCTGGCAACCGGACGACGCCTTCTTCGAGCTGTTGCGCGACAAGGAAATTGCCAATTCCATGCTTGCCGAGCTCGGCGGCAAGCCTGTCGCGGACGGCAATGTCGCCGAGAAGGTGAAGACGCAAAAGACGATTATCCGCGACTTTCTTTCCGGCGAGAACGGCCGCGAGAAGGTGGGAAGCTGGCTGCCGCGCTGGATGAAATTCCCGGTCGAAAGCTACACGCAGCGAGGCGGCTTCCGAACCGCCGATCAATGGGCGCGGGTCCGGTCCCTGTTCGGCTGCCAATAGGCGTCACGCTGGGCGGCGGCTGCCAGGTTGGCCGCCGCCCGGCAACGTACCCCGGCACTGGCCGCATGTTCGAGACCTTTGGCCCCCGCGTCCCCGCGGCACAATCCAGCCCGGCAAGCCGCCTTGATCCCGCATCAATCCGACCGTCGGATGCCTGTTCTGGCGCCCGACCCGTAGGCACGATCTCTTGTCGGCATGCCACGGCATCAGCCGCAGTCCCGCAAATCCCGTCTCTCCTGCCTGGCTGCAGCGACCGCGCTTGCCACGATCTCCATGCTCTGTGCCAGGACCATCCCCTGCGGCTGGCTTGTTGACCTTTGGACGGGTCCGGCCGCCCGAAACCCTCGCCAGCAGCTTTTTTCCCCGCCGCCTGCGGCGGCTTCCTCGCGCCGCTCCGCTTCAAAAAAGCTGCCTGCTCGGGTCCTCCGCTGGCGCTTCGGCCCTGTCGGGTTCAGGCGCTCCGGACGCGTCCATCACGGTCCGCCATCGCAGGGGATGGTCCCCGGCGACAGCAAAAGGAGACTTCGAAATGACCGCGATCGGTTACGTCAACAAGCAGGAAAACGGCGCCTACAAGGGCCAGCTCAAGACGCTCAGCGTCCGCGCCGACATCGACATCGTCCCCAACCAGGCCAAGAGCGCCGACAACCATCCCGACTACCGGGTGCTGACGCAAGGGGTCGAAGTTGGCGCCGGCTGGATCCGCACCGGCGAGACGTCCGGCAAGGATTATGTGAGCCTGTCGATTGCAGCGCCGGAGTTCGGGCCCCGCAAGCTCTACGCCAATCTGGGCCGCGCCGCCGGCCAGGACGATGACGACACCTACGCCATCATCTGGAACCCGGCCGATTGATCCGATCGGCCCCGGGCCCCCCCCCCCCCCCCCCCCGGGGGGGGGGGCCCCCCCGGGGGGGAAAGGGGGCCCCCCCCAAGAACCCCGGACCCGGGCGCCCCCCGTGGCCCAAACACGCCCCCCCCGAACCG
>NZ_JBVVQX010000053.1:0-5196 GCF_055811675.1 Mesorhizobium sp. WSM4808 | reverse complement strand
CCCGGCGCGCTCCCCCGCCCCCCCCCCCCCCCCCCCTCCCCCCCCCCCCCCCCTCCCCCCCCCCGCCCCCCCCCCCCCCCCCCCCCCCGCGGGGGGGCTCTTCCCACCGGAGCGGCGAAAACTCGCCGCCCACTCTTCGCCCGTCCCCGGGGCGCCCTCGTTCGCCCATCCTCGCCGTCGCTTCTCCTTAAGCGACACGAGGACAATTATGGATGACGAAAACGAACGCGCCGCCCGCGCCAAGAAGGGCAGTCCGTTTCTCAACACAGCCCAAGCCGCCTTCTACATAGGGCTCTCCCAGCGCACGCTGGAAAAGATGCGGCTCATCGGCGGCGGCCCGAAATTCCGCAAGCATGGCCGTTATGTGCGCTACCACATCGACGAGCTCGACGAGTGGTCGAAAGGCCAGAAGGTAACCGGTTCCGGCGATGGAGGCCGCCCATGAGCCGGCGTCCCTCCATCCGTCTGACCGGCAGCCGCCTGCGTCGCGTACGCGCGACAAAGGCGATCGCCGCGACCGCGATTGCCCTGGGCCTGATTGCCTTTGGCCCCCTTGCAAACCCGTCGCCCTGGCTGATCTGGAACGCCTCGGCGAGCGCGCCGGTCGGCCTCTATCGCGTCGTGGCGGGAGCGCCCGCACGCGGCGACCTGGTGCTCACCGACGCACCCCAAGCCATCGCCGGCCTCGCTGCCGAACGCGGCTATCTCCCGCACCGCGTTCCCCTTGTAAAGCACATTGCCGCGCTGCCGCACGAACGTGTCTGCGCCTTCAACGAGGCGATCATCATCGGCGGCAAGATCGTCGCGCGTCGGCTCGCAACCGACACCCAAGGCCGTCCGCTGCCCTGGTGGAGCGGCTGCCGCGCGCTCGCCGGCGACGAATTCTTCGTGCTGAACGGCGAGGCGCCGCGCTCTTTCGACAGCCGCTATTTCGGGCCGGTGCCGGACGCGAATGTCATCGGGAGGCTCGTGCCGCTATGGACCGAGTGACCCTCCTGATGCTTGGCATGATCGCTGTCGCGCCATGCGCCTGTTCCGCCTCGACCGGCGCTGAGCCAGTCGCCATCTCCCAAAGTCCGCAGCTTGGAAGGTGGCAGCACTTCGTTGCCGAAGCAAGCAAGCGTTTCCGTATTCCCCAGGCCTGGATTTACGCCGTGATCGATGCGGAAAGCAGCGGCAAGACGGTGCTCGACGGCCGCCCAATCACCTCGCGCGCCGGCGCCACGGGCCTCATGCAGCTGATGCCGGAAACGTATGAGGACATGCGCGTGGCCCATGGTCTCGGCCCAAATCCACACGATCCGCGCGACAACATTCTGGCCGGCACGGCCTATCTCCGCGCCATGTATGACCGCTTCGGGTTCCCCGGCCTGTTTGCCGCTTACAACGCCGGCCCCGAGCGCTACGAGGCGCATCTGAAGCGCGGCAAGCCGCTGCCGAAAGAGACCGTCGACTATCTCAAGCAACTCGCGGCGGCCGGGATTTCGGCCACCGACATGAAGAAATCCAACGGCCAATCTGTCGCTCCAGGCAGGCAAAATGCGCCCTCGGGGCGCTCGCTGTTTTTCCTGCAAAATGGTGTTCGCACCGGCGCGCGAAACGGCGATCTCTTCGTGCCGCTGGCGACGGACGTCGCACCGGTCAAGCAGCCGGACCGCTAGTAGTGGGCGAGCTGGACGCGTCCGAAGGGGCGGGGCGCGTAAGGCAAGATAAAGGCACCGCCTCCATGAGGCGGCGAAGTGTTTGTCTGCACATCTTTTTTGCCGGAGGCAGCCTCCAGCGCCAGGAGAGCTTCGGAGCGCAAATGGCTAATTCGACTCTGTAAAACGCGGAGGCTAAGCATGCACGATGACGAGTTCAGACCCAAGCTCGGGAAGATAGGCTCCCGTGGCTCGAAGGCAGGCAAACGCTTTGCCAGCCAGGTCCGGGCGGCGATCAACCGAGCCGGTGGCCGGCCCCAGCGTGGTGGCCGCTTCGTGGGGAGCCGGACGGGCCGCGGCGGGGCGACGGCCGCGCTGCTGAAGTCACGCGATCGCCATGCAGCCTTCCGCCAGCGCCGGGTCGTCATCAAGGCGCGTGTCGTCAAGCTTTCCGGCAAGAGCGCGGACGGGGCGCGTGCGCATCTGCGCTACATCCAGCGCGACGGCGTCACCCGGGACGGCGCGCCTGGCGAGCTCTATGGCGCTGAGAGCGACCGCGTCGCCGGCAAGGACTTCCTCGTTCGTGCCGATGGCGATCGCCACCAATTCCGCTTCATCGTCGCACCCGAGGACGGCATCGAATTTGACGACCTCAAGCCACTGACGCGGCGGCTCATGGCACAGATGGAGGAGGATCTCGGCACGAAGCTCGACTGGGTTGCCGTGGATCATTTCAACACCGGCCATCCGCACACCCACATCATCGTGCGTGGCAAGGACGATCGCGGCGAGAATCTCGTGATAGCGCGCGAATACATATCGAGCGGCATCCGCGAGCGCGCCGCCGAGCTGGTCAGCCTCGATCTCGGTCCGCGCACCGACCACGAGATCGAGCACCGCCTGCGTCAGGAAATGGAGCAGGAACGGTTCACCAGCATCGACCGCCGCCTGCTGCAACGGCGTGACGACAGTGGGCTCGTTTCCCCCGATAGCCGCGACGCGTTTCGGCAAACCTTGGAGCAGGGGCGCCTGCGCAAGCTCGAGCGGATGCATCTGGCCGAAGAGATCAACTCGGGCCGCTGGCGCCTCGATGACGGGCTAGAAGCGACGCTGCGCCGCATCGGCGAACGCGGCGACATCATCAAGACCATGCATCGCGAGCTGACGGGCAGGGGGATTTCCCGCAGTGCCGCCGATTGGGTGATCCATGATCGATCCGGCACGCCGGTCGACCCTGTCGTCGGCCGTGTTGTCGCGCGCGGGCTGGCCGACGAGCTCACCGACCGGCATTACCTGATCGTCGACGGTGTTGACGGCAAGACCCGATACATCGACATCGGCAAAGGCGAGGCGACAGAGCCGACGCCCGACGGCTGCATCGTGCGTGTCGCGCCGAGGAACACAGAACCAAGGCTCGTTGACCGCACGGTGGCCGAACTCGCGGCTGCCCATGACGGCCGCTACAACATCGACATTCACCTGAAGCACGATCCGACCGCCAACGACCGCTTCGCCGAAACGCATGTCCGTCGGCTGGAGGCGATCCGGCGCGCTACCGGCGTGGAGCGCCAGCCCGACGGCACCTGGATCATCGCGCCGGATCATCTCCATCGTGTCACCACCTACGAGCGCCAGCAGGCGAGGACCCGACCTGTCACGGTCGACAAGCTCTCTTCCATGCCTCTGCAGCGGCAGGTTGGTTTTGACGGCGCCACCTGGCTCGACAGCCAGCTGGTCTCCGATGGATCAGAGAGGTTGCGCAATTCGGGCTTCGGCCGTGAAGCCCAGGAGGCGCGGAGCCGCCGACAGCAGTGGCTGATTGCGCAAGGCCTTGCCCATGAGGAGCAGGATCGGATCGTCTATCGCGCCAATATGATCGTGATCCTCCGCCAGCGGGAGCTGAACCGTGTTGCCGGTCAGCTCTCGGAAGAGCTCGGTCTATCTTATGCTGAAACGCAACCCGGAGACCGGGTAGAGGGCACGCTCCGCCGCTCAGTTGAGCTCGCCAGCGGCAAATATGCCGTTATCGAGAAATCGCGCGAGTTCGTGCTCGTCCCTTGGCGGCCGGTGCTCGAGCGGCATATCGGCAAAGAGGTTTCCGG
This sequence comes from Mesorhizobium sp. WSM4808, assembly GCF_055811675.1. Classification (NCBI taxonomy): domain Bacteria; kingdom Pseudomonadati; phylum Pseudomonadota; class Alphaproteobacteria; order Hyphomicrobiales; family Phyllobacteriaceae; genus Mesorhizobium; species Mesorhizobium sp. WSM4808. The sequence goes on along the minus strand of NZ_JBVVQX010000053.1, from coordinate 1,454 downwards.
CCTGGTGCAGCGCGAGGGTATATCTTGGAACATCGGTCGGCAAAGGAGTGGACCCAGTGTTTCGTGACTTTCATGGCAGCCATGCGCAGGCGCGGTTTTACTTCGACTGGCCCGGCTTTCGAGAAGGTGCTCCGAGAGCCGAGTGCCATCGGCTCTGGCGGGGTCTGCCTCATCAACAGTGCGTTCGCCGCCGATTGCACTCCCCTCGGTGCCTGATCGCAAGCTGCCGTGGGGTCGAGCAGATTTGCTGAACCAGCCACGACGAAAAGCAAAGGGATCGAGCTCCTTCCGGCGGCTATCTGCTGTGGATGCGCTTCCACATGCCATGAGGCATAAGATGGCACGACGCGTCCGCCCGCTTGCATAGGCAGCCAAAATTGGGGCTGATAGCCCCCGATTCGCAACGCCATCTATCTTTAATGCACGATCAATCGACCAACGCGGAAGACGGGAACGCGCTGGGCAGCAGAGGAAACTAGCATTGCAAATGATTCTTAGGGCCATCGGCAGAGCCTGGCATTCCGCTTTGTCTAAGATCGACACAGCCCGGTTGCGGCGGCAGCGCAGGCAACTCCGCGACTAAGTCGGCCACCGGACCATCCTGCCCGCGAAACGCGGCGGTGCCGACGAGGGACAGCTTGCACGGGCGATTTGCGCGGCCGGCTCGGTCGAAAGCCCGCAAATCGCGACAGTTGGTGGCGAATTTGACGGCTTTCTCACTCTCTGAGATGGGGTGAAGCTGAGGTCAGGAGACCTGTTTAGCCGAGGTCAAAGGTCCTCTCGCCGGGTCGTCAAACACGTTTCCCGACCATCCGCTGGCTGGATGGCAGCTATCCCAACAATCGATTTTACCTCTTTCGCCGAATTCCACTAGGGGCTGAGCAGTGGCGGGTTTCCTTCGCGCCGACTGAGGCTACCGGGAAGAGTTCGGAGACGATCATGTGCGGGATTGTTGGCATCGTTGGACATCAGCCAGTGTCGGAGCGGTTGGTTGACGCGTTGAAGCGGCTCGAATATCGCGGCTATGACTCAGCCGGCGTCGCCACCCTTTGCGAGGGCTCGTTGAACTGCCGGCGCGGCGAGGGCAAGCTTGTCAATCTCGAGAGAAGATTGAAGGAAGAGCCGCTGAGTGGCTTCATCGGCATCGCACACACACGTTGGGCAACCCATGGGGCACCCACTGAGCGCAACGCGCACCCGCACATTGCGGAGGGTGTGGCCGTGGTTCACAACGGCATCATTGAGAATTTCGCCGAGTTGAAGGACGAACTGGCGGCGGCGGGCGCCGAGTTCCAGACCGATACCGACACCGAAGTCGTCGTTCATCTCTTGGCAAGATACCGCCGGGATGGCATGGGGCGGGGCGAGGCAATGCATGCCATGCTGAAGCGCGTCAGCGGTGCCTACGCCCTTGCCGTTCTCTTTGAGGATGATCCATCGACCATCATGGCGGC
>NZ_JBVVQX010000052.1:0-10489 GCF_055811675.1 Mesorhizobium sp. WSM4808 | reverse complement strand
ATCTACGACCACCATACGAGCCGGCGGATTATGCTCGGAGCGCTAGCCTGAGGGCGACCTCAACCTGGTCGGTCAGCATTGGTCAACTCCGCCAGAACGGTTGTGGGATCGATGATCCCGTCGATCCGCAATCGAGACGAATTCGTGATCCGGTCATACCCAGGTGCCGCTAATTCGGCCTGGGGTAATCGCCGGCGCAGTCTTCGCGTTCCTCCACTCTTTTGACGAGGTCGTGATTACGTCGCTCGTCAGCGGATTCTCGGTCCGCACCCTGCCGCTGAAGATGTGGGAAGATATTCGCCACCAGATCGACCCAACAATTGCGGCAGTAGGATCGCTACTAACGCTTTTGCCCTTGCTCTGCTTGATCGTCCTTTATGTGACGTGGTGGCGGTCGGTGCCGAAAAACCAGCGCACGCTCCTGAACCCAGCGGCTTAGGGACCTTCTTTGGACCGTGACTGCCTCGACAACAATTGCGCGTGTTGAAGTGATAAGCGTCATGGCCTGGTATCCGCCAATCATGGAGCTCCACCGGCAAAACATATGGCCCTGTATGATCAATTGATCGTAATGGGGTCCCAGCAACTTCAAAAACAGCAGCAAATATATTGGCCTGCCTGGAAGCATCATAAGGAGTAAAAAAATGCCAATTAGCAAGGGCCCTCAGGCCTTCCCCAGAACGGAGTTCCTGCGGCGACTTTCCGCTAAAAGCACAGCTGGCACGACGTGACGTTGACGCGCTTGTGGTGTTCAACCCACATAACATTACATATCTGACTGGATACACGACGCCGTCTGGATACGTGCCGGAGGCTCGTGGTGTCGGTTCATGAAGACGAACCCACATTCATATTACGCAAAATGGATGCCCCCGCAGCGATTCACCATTCACCAGACATTCATGAACCGGGAAAATATCATTGCGTACCCAGAAGAACTAATTGGCACTCCAGAGAAGGATGGCTATGACGCGATCATCGCGTTTCTACATGAAAAAGGGTTTGAAAATCGCGGTATAGGGTCTGAGCTTGGGGACTTGCGGTTCCATGCGGTGACCAAGTTCAGGAACTGTCTCCCGAACGCCAGGATTGAGGATTGTTCGAACGTCGTAACCTGGCTCCGGATAGTCAAATCAGACCTTGAGATCGCCGTTATGCGCGACGCTGCGCTATCACAGACGCTGCGATGATGCGGGCTGCCGAAGTCATGCGTGCGGGCGTTCGCGAGGCCGATGCTGTCGCCGGAATTGCGGCGACACTCGCACGGGGTGCCAACGGACGGCCCGGTACCAACCTCGCCGGAATCGCCCTTAACTCTTCTCCGCGAACAGGCACAGCGCACATTCCATGGAGTGAAGATATGTTCCATGAAGGCTCCCAGATCAATATCGAATTAGGCGGTGTTCGGCATGGATACGCAGTCGGGCTCATGAGAACATTCTCGATTGCCGATCCGTCCGACCGCCTCCAACGAGTTCACGATGCACACATCGCCGGAATGGACGCAGCGCTTGAAACGATACGGGAACACCTGCAGCGATGTCGCAAACGCTTTCTATCGGGTTTATGAAGGACTCGGTTTTAAAAAGGAGTCGCGCTGCGGTTATGCTAACGGCATCGGTTGGCTAGAGCCGACCGCAAGCTTCCAGAAGGGCGACATGACCGAGTTGAAGCCGAACATGACCTTCCATCTCATGCTTGGCAACTGGTTCGACGAGGATTTTGGCTACATGATTAGCGAGTCAATTCGCGTAACAGAATCGGGAGTCGAGGTGCTGACCAACACACCGCGCAAAATCTTTACTCTCTAGGCGCTCCCTTACCGACGGCCGCACGGAACTGGTGCGGTCTGTTGATCTGAGAGTGCCGACTTGAGCCCCGTACTGAAAATCTCGTATCACCAGGGGCGGCTTTCGGAGCGGGGGTGAGTGGGAGGTTCTGCGTCCTCGTCTTGCGTAGCGGCAAGGATATATTTGTGGAAAGCGACTCGTTAGCGAGCTGTTTGTAGAGGCACAATCAGGTAGAGCGGCCGGCAGCGATGGTGGCAGGTTATGGTTTGTACCGCAGCATTTGTCCGAATAGACGACGCTGGCGAATTCCCCGGTGAAGAGCGAGCCGTATGCGTAGATTCTTGGCGGTTGCCAGCGGATCGCAGGTGTGGACTTGCAGATGCTCCGTAGCGATGTAGTCCGAGTATGCTATCATCCTGTCGTCGTCTTCTACGAAAATGATTTCGCCATAATCTCGCCAAGCTGCGCCTGCTACGGGAGCCGTCGGCAGGTCTTCAACAAGGCTCCAATCTCATCGCAAATTGATCGCAAGCGGCTCAGGAAGGCCGTATCGGCGGTCAATCTTGGCCGCAGATCAGCGGTGCATGTTCCATGAAAAGCCATTTGATGGCCTTCTGCAGGATGCCGGGGGCAGCGCGGGACGAGCAGTAGCCGAAAGAGACTTCGCCGGCATTGGCGAAGCTCGTTTCCAGCGCTGGCCCCTTCCTGGCGGTCGATGACCGTGACTTCATGGCCCGCTTTCGTGAACTGGTAAGCGGAGGTGACGCCGACGACGCCGGCTCCCAAAACGATGACTTTCATGATGTTCATATTGAAGCCGAAGGCTCTCAGCGGTAGTTCCTGGCGTCACGATCACCCAGGCTGTCAGAATTTGGTAGTAAATCATGCCGGCATCTTGCGCCACGTCTTCAAGCGATTGATGCGGCCCAAGAACCTCGACGAAGCTGCCGAGCGACAGCGTTCCGGGGAAGACAGTGATATCGATGGTAATGCTGTCCATGGAGAGGCGCCTGTATCGGCAAACGTTCCGCGGCCGCTGAGGTTGCGCGGCAATCCATCGGCATAGCCTGCAGCGATCGTCGCAAGTCGGGCTTCTCTTTCCGCGAGACGTAGGCGCCGGCATAACCGACCTTGGGCAGGCGGGCACCGTGCTGACTAGGACCACGGCGACCTCGAGGCAATTCCGGCGAGCAGGACAACGTTAGAATCCCTCACTGCCCGGTCTTAGACGGGCAACGCACTGCGCCGTGTTTTTCGGTCGGCAAAACCTCAACTGTGACCTTCCGACCGAACTTTGGTGGTAGTCGCACATTATAAAATGAAGATACCCATTTGCACACGAGCCTTGGCGTCAGACTGTAGTCTAAGTTGAAATAATTTCACAAAAAGCGGTCGATCTTGAAACGTCGAAGTGGCCTGAAACCCCCGTCGCTGCGGCCAGCATGTCGCTCCTCCTTTTAAGCCAAATTCTCCATATTCGCTTTGATTAAACCGGCGGCTTGAATTGCCTATTTCACAGTGTTGGCGCAAAATGAAACATATATGGCGTCCGATTGTTGAATCGCATTAGCATTTAACATCGTCGTTCGCGTAAAATGATTTTATGGGTACCAGGGTCCACACAGGAGAAAGAGATAGATGCTGGACGATCTCGATCGGCGCCTCGTCGCCGCACTTCAAGTAAACAATCGGCTCTCGTTTGTTGAACTGGCGGATATTGTTGGCTCGTCCGCCGCGTCCTGTATGCGCCGAGTCAACAAGCTGCGTGCAGATGGCGTGATAATTGCCGACGTCGCTCTAGTAAATCCAAAGACTCTGGGAAATCACTCACGGTAGTTGTGAACGTAGGGAACTCGACCGGGAGCGGCTAGATCTCGTCGATGACTTCAAGCGCGCCATGCGGGCCGCAAAGGAGGTCACCCAGTATTATATGGTGACCGGAGATGCGGATTTCGTACTGATTGTTGCGGTTGAAGATGTGGTAGCGTTCGACGTATGACCACGCTTGATCGTGTGAAGTTCGAGACCCGCGTCTTGGTATGACCCCTTTTCTTCACCTTTGTTGTTTTTGCCACCCGAGCGCTTTTTATGAAGCTTTTGTTGCGTTTGCCCCACGAGTTTGATCGTTCCTGCCCAAAATTTCCTGCGATGAATCATACGCAGTCGGCGTTGTGTCGAACTGCCGCTGACAACCCCAACGAACCGGGCATCTGCTCAAGCAGAGTCTCGTAGGCGGCATTTGGGGAGCAAGCCGCTAAGTCAGGCAGCGCGAGCACACGAGTGGGCATCGATCGACAATGCGCGCGGGGAGGCAATATCTCTGGCGCAGCAGGAGAAAGAAACATGACAATCGCAACGTTTGGATCGCACGAAGATCTTCCAGAAGTCAAATCGCGTTACCAGGATTCTCGCAATTATCCTCAAGGCATTGCCTTCATGGACGGACAGTATCTCCCCATGTCAGAAGCAAAGGTTTCAGTCCTCGATTGGGGCTTCCTTCACTCCGACGCGACCTATGATACTGTGCACGTGTGGGAGGGTCGTTTCTTCAGACTCAACCTCCATCTCGATCGCTTCTTCAGGGGCGTGAAGAGTCTCCGGATGAAGCTGCCGTATAGCCGCGAAGAAATCGAAGCGATTTTGACTAATTGCGTCACTTTGTCGGGACACAAGTCAGCATATGTTGAAATGATATGCACCCGCGGCGGATCCCCCACTTTCAGTCGTGACCCGAGGGAGGCTGAGAACCGCTTCATTGCATTCGCAGTGCCGTACGGTTCCGTTGCCAATAGTGAACAGTTGAAGCGTGGTCTCCATGTAGCTGTTAGCGATACAGTCCGCATCTCGCCCAAATCGGTGGATCCGACCATCAAGAATTATCATTGGCTCGATCTGGTGAAGGGGCTTTTTGACGCCTACGACTTCGGCGCGGAAACGGCACTGATTATGGACACCAACGGTAACATCGCCGAGGGCCCAGGCTTCAATGTGTTCACCGTGAAGGGAGGTCAGCTGAAAACCCCCGCGTTCGGAGTACTGCCGGGCATCACGCGTCAGACGGTCTTTGAGCTGTGCGAAGAAGCAGGATTGACGGTTGCAGCCGCAGACTTGGCTCGCGACGAACTGCTTCAAGCGGACGAGGTCTTCATCACCTCGACCGCGGGAGGTATCATGCCGGTGACGCGCATCGACCATACCCTCATCGGCAACGGCAAGGTGGGCAGTGTAACAAGTCAGCTGACGAATCTGTACTGGCAGAAGCACTCGGATCCGGCATGGTCTACCGTCGTAGACTACCCGTGAACTGATCAAGCATGTCCTTCAGATAGGTGACTCATCCGTCGGATACGGGTGAGTTGCCTGTCCTCCTCTCGATCTCTCCGCCAATCCTCGGAAGACCATGACCGACTCTTTTGTTGCACATCTAAACGAAGAACTGATGAGACTTAAGTCGTCAGGGCTCTATAAACCCGAACGCATTATCATCTCTAGCCAATCTTCCAAAGTCCGGGTGGCAGATGGAAGCAATGTGTTAAACTTCTGTGCCAATAATTATCTTGGTCTTGCCGATAACGACGACGTTTGCGCTGCCGCAAAAGCTGCACTCGACCGCTACGGCTACGGCATGGCCTCGGTGCGCTTCATCTGCGGCACGCAGGAAGAGCATAAGCAACTCGAGGCACGCATTTCCTCGTTCCTCGGCACGGAAGACACGCTTCTCTATTCGTCCTGTTTCGATGCCAACGGTGGTCTCTTCGAGACCCTGCTCGGCGAGGAAGATGCGATCATCTCCGATGCGCTGAACCACGCCTCGATCATCGACGGCGCGCGGCTCTCCAAGGCCAAGCGCTTCCGCTATGCCAACAACGACATGGCCGCGCTGGAGGAGGAACTGAAGAAGGCGGAAGGCAGCCGCTTCAAGCTAGTCGCCACCGACGGTGTCTTCTCGATGGACGGGATCATCGCCAATCTGCAGGGCGTCTGCGATCTCGCCGAGAAGTATGGCGCGATGGTCATGATCGATGACAGCCACGCCGCCGGCTTCGTCGGCAAACACGGACGCGGCTCGGCCGAGCATTGCGGGGTCGAGGGCCGGGTCGACATCATTACCGGCACGCTCGGCAAGGCGCTAGGCGGCGCGTCCGGCGGCTATACCTCGGCCAAGACGGAGGTGATCGACTGGCTCCGTCAGCGTTCCCGGCCTTACCTATTTTCCAACACACTGATGCCGGCAATCGCGGGCGCCTCGCTGAAGGTGTTTGAGATCATCGAGAAGAGCGATGCGCTGCGCAAGAAACTTTACGGCAATGCTGATCGCTTTCGGTCAAAAATGACGACTGCCGGGTTTACGTTGCTCGGGAACCACCACCCCATTGTCCCCGTCCTATTCGGCGATGCCAACGTGGCCCGGGAAATCGCTGATCAAATGCTGTTACAGGGCATATATGTAACGGCCTTCTCCTTCCCAGTCGTGCCGAGAGGTCAAGCGCGCATTCGCACCCAGATGTCGGCAGCGCATTCGACGGAGGACATCGATCTCGCGGTCGAAGCGTTCGTTAAGGTAGGCCGAAATCTAGGCATCGTTGCTTGAGATCGTAAGGTTCGAAACACGCAAAAAGGTTTGTGCAACATGAGAGACATTGAAATTTTCAGGGAACTGCAGAGCGAAGCAACTGGTTGGCGCCGTTATCTCCATGAACATCCGGAACTGGCCTTCGAGGAGTACAACACCGCAAGGTTTGTTGCCGAAAAGCTCGCTTCGTTTGGCATAAACCACATCGAAACAGGAATTGCGGGGACTGGCGTCGTTGCCCTGATTCAGGGAGAAGGCGGCGATGGGCCGACGATCGGGCTGAGAGCGGACATGGATGCCCTTCCAATCGTCGAGACATCAAATAAGCCTTGGGCATCGAAGGCCTCTGGCATTATGCACGCGTGCGGCCACGACGGTCACACGGCCATGCTGCTGGGCGCTGCAAAACATCTTGCGAGGTCGCGCAACTTTAAGGGCTCCGTTGCCCTTATCTTCCAGCCCGCCGAGGAGCCAGTGTTCCCAACGGGCGCCTACAAAATGGTCCAGGAAGGGATCATGGAGCGCTTCGGAATCTCCCAGGTTTTTGGCATGCATATCGCCCCGGGCATCGAGGTCGGCAAATTCGGCATCCGGCACGGTTCGATTATGGGCTCCCAAGATGATTTCGATATCATCGTTAAGGGTCGGGGTGGACATGCGGCCAGCCCATCTCGCACGATCGATCCCGTTGTCATTGCAGCCCAGATCATTATTGGCCTACAGACCCTGGTATCGCGCAAAACCGATCCCTTGGAGTCGCTGGTGATCTCCGTCACCAAATTAAACGCCGCACAGGCGTACAATGTCATTCCCGATCAGGTCGAGATCGGCGGGACCGTCAGGACCTCTGCATCCCACCTGCGGGATTTCGCCGAGCAAGAGATTTTGGCTTCTGCCCAGGGCATTGCGCGGGGGTTCGGCGCAGAGATTGCGTTCAAATATCTCCGATCGGTTCCAGCGACCTTCAATTCCACGGAAGAAACCGAGCTGGCGATCCAGGCGGCGCGCAATCTTGTCGGAGCCGCATCCGTTGATGAAAAGGTGAAATTTAGCATGGGAGCGGAGGATTTCGCCTACATGCTCGAAGCGCGACCAGGCGCTTACATTTTCCTTGGCAATGGGCCAACACCTGCGTGTCACAATCCGGCGTTTGACTTCGACGACGAGGCTTTGCCTTATGGCATCGGCTATTGGGTAAAGCTGGTCGAGACAGTGTTGGGGTCTGAAACGAACAGCGGATAATCTAGTCAGCGTCACTGATGCCGTGTCACTGGTGGTAATGCAGTTCACGTATTGTGCGGCTATAGGGCTCGTGTGCACCGGCACAATCCGTCCCATAGCCGGGAATGCCCTTGTTGCCGTTCCCACGACAATTCGAGGCCATCCGCCCGAAGATCGCCGCCGTGGTCTGTAGGCGTTCCATGATGTGCCTGTGCTCTACGTGCTGGGGAAGTTTCACGATTGGACAGACCTGGGCGCGAACAGACAAACAGATCGTTGGCTTCGTCGAACCTTGTGAGTAAGGCGGGTCGGGCCTCTGGGATTTGGGGCTCTGACGTTAACGGTATCGATCCAGCGGGGCCGTTTTGGCGGTCACCCGGGAATCGTCACGCTCGTAAACAAGTAGAAATCATGTCGATCTCCGTGGCTCATCTTAGAAGGCTCCAGAGCCCACTCAAGGCTTTGAGGGGATTGCCTCAGTCAGAGGGGAATTATGCCGCGCCCATTTCAAAAATGATGCTTTTGAGATGCGGAATTACTTCGGCGGCATTGACCTGCCACGGGTAATTTCCTCCATCTGAGATTAGAGTCCGGCCCTTGATTGAAGGACGGACTGATGAAGAGAAAGCGTTTCACGGAAGAGCTGGGGTTCTCTGATCGCGGAGCTGATTGCAAGCTCCTTTTCGGCGTATCCATGTTCCTGCCGGCTCTGTGGTTCTCTTCGCGGTTAACACTGGGTCGCCGCATGTTAGCGTTCGGGACGTGGGTGCCTCAATGTAATCGACGCAGTACCTTAAATTAGGGCTGCCTCCCCATCTACGAGATCACCGACGCCATCGTCCCGGCAGGGACATATCACCGCCGAAAGGGCGGATCTTACTTCATGCTTGGCTGGTGATCACGCGGTCGCCTCCTCCTTCGACCAGCGGAATTCGCTGCCGTCGATCCAGATCCGATGCATGATCACAGCCAGTTTGCGGGCGACGGCCACTCGGGCTTTCTTGCTGCCTATCCGGCGCGCCAGGCGCGCGCCCCACGCTTTCAGCGCAGACCATCTGGCGACCCGAGCCAACAGAGTGCCCGCGGCCTCGAAGAGATAGGTGCGTGTGAGCGTGTCACCGCATTTTGAGACCGACCCGTCACGATCGACTTCTCCCGATTGATACCGTCTCGGCGTCAGGCCGAAATAGGCGCCAACACCCGATGAGCGGACAAAGCGCGCTGGATCATCCACCGCCGTGACGAAGCTGACCGCCGTCAAGACGCCAATGCCGGGCACGGTCATCAACCGGCGGCACGGATCGCTGTGTTTGCCAACCCGAGAATGTGCGCTTCCAACGTTCTGATTTCTTGCTCAATGCGTGCGCGGACAGCCAGCAACGCTGAAACAGCACCTTCCAGCCCAAGCTCTCCCGCGCAGAGCTCGCGAACGGATTCCTCATATTTCCTTCCACTGACTTTCCCGACAATCCTGCCGAATGTCTTCAAAAGCCCACGTATCTTTGTTCCGAGATCGCGGCGCATGTTGACCAGCTGGGCACGGGAGGAAAGCAAGGTCCGCACACGATGGCTGTCGAGGCTCTTGACCGCAACTTCCTTATACCAGCCGCTCCGAATAATCTGGGCTAAGCCGTAGGCATCATTGTCATCAGTCTTGTTCAGCTGAACCGACAATGCCGCCTTCGCATGCCTGGCATCAAGGCAGACGGCAGGAAGGCCGTTTTCCCGGAGTGCGTGCCAATGCCATGTGCACAACGTCCTGTTTCCAGGCCAATCTTTACAACTAATGGTGCATGTTTGTGAATGGCTTCAGTCAAGGCTTCCGGTGTTGAGGCAACCCTGCCACGCCACACCACTGCGCCGGCTTCGTCAAGAACACATACCGATGTCAGGTCGAGGGAAACATCCAGACCAACGAAGTGCTTCGTCATTCCATTTCTCCACATGGCGAGATCAAACGTCAGCAGTCTAGCTGAGTGCTGCATGCTCCGCGATCACGCCATGTATTCGGTTCAGCTCGTTGAACGCGTGGCCCCTTTTCGGATCATGACGTTTGTCTGATGCTCAGAGCCGACCTGGCAAGAGGAGATCGGCATGAGCGTTTATGCAGGACTGGATACTTCACTCGACGCTGTAGCTATTTGCGTTATCGCCGAGACCGGCGAGATGCTGTGGCAGGGAAAGGTGCTCGGTGACCCGGATGCTGTGACGGCTGCACTTCAGCGATGGCGGGACGACCTAGTTCGCGTTGGCTTGGAAGCCGGTGCGACATCGGAGTGGATCGGCGGACACCTCGTCGACGAGGGCTTCCCTGTCGTGTGTCTCGAGAGTCGACATGTCAAAGCGGCTCTGGGCGCGATGACGGTGAAGACGGACCGGAATGACGCGCAGGGGATTGCACAGATTGTGCGCACAGGTTGGTTCAAGGCAGTTCATCTGAAGTCCGCTGCCGGCCAGAGGCTGCGCACGCTCACCGCCGCGCGCAAGGCTACGGTCAGGGCGGTCACTGCCAACGAGCAGGTCATCCGAGGCTTGTTGCGTCCCCTGGGGCTAAAGATTGGCGCCGTCACGCGCGTTCGTTTCGAGGCAAGGGTTCGACAGCTGGTCGGAGCGGATCGGCTGTTGCTGGGTATCTTTGAACCGCTCTTGCGGATGCACAGGTGTCTGCGCGAGAACCTGGCGGATCTGCACCGGCTCGTCCTGAGAGCGGTTCGAGTGGATCCCGTCTGCCGTCGCCTCATGACCATGCCTGGCATAGGACCCGTCACCGCGCTCACCTACAGGGCAACGATCGATGATCCCAAGCGCTTCCGCCGATCCAGATCGGTCGGTGCGTATCTCGGCCTCACACCGCGAAGATACCAGTCTGGAGAAGTCGACAGGGTCGGTCGCATCACCAAAGTGG
>NZ_JBVVQX010000051.1:0-11277 GCF_055811675.1 Mesorhizobium sp. WSM4808 | reverse complement strand
ACCTGACCGCAAGGGCGAGCACGCCCACGCTCTGCTGGCGCCGGCATCCGCTTCCTGCACGCCGACGCCTATGCCGGTTATGTTGCGGCCAGCCATATGTAACGGTGGCCGGAAAAAGGTTCATTCCCCCGGCCTTAACCGCAACATAAGTTTCAACTCAGCGTCCGCTATACAGCCTTCAGGAAAGCCATCAGGGATGGCAGCGAGCGCTGAGGGACAGTGGCTTGTTGGTCAGAGATGTCGACCCGAGCAAGCGCCTTCGCCTTCATTTCCATATCGACTTCAGCGTAAATATGCGTCGTGTCGAGAGACACATGGCCAAGCCAAGCACGGATTGTGTTGATATCGACGCCAGCGCGCAGCAGGTGGACTGCAGTTGTATGCCGGATCATGTGGGGACTAACACGCTTTGTTTCTATCGACGGCACTCTTTTGCTCGCCAGTTTGGCGTAGTGGGTCACGACTCCGTGGATCCCGAACCGCGTCAACGGCATGTTGAGCCGGTTCAAAAAGACCGGATCGCGTTTGCCACGTCCCTCGACGAGCCTCGACAGTGTCGTTGCAGTGGCTGGCCACAACGGACATGCTCGGAACTTGTTGCCCTTGCCGTGTAGTCGCACCGATGATTGCCGGCCCAGCTGCAGATTGTCGACGATCAACTTCGCCGCTTCATCTGCACGGGCACCGCTGTTGTACAAGAACAGAAGCAAAGCGTAATCGCGATTGCCGAGAGGCGTACGACGGTCCGGTTGTGCCAAGAGCGCGTCCATCTCCGGCTTCTCAAGATATCCGATCATGGCCTTGGCGGTCTTCTTGAACGGCATCGCTCGTACTTCGCCGGACCACGCGATGTGGACCGGCGAGCGCATGCCAATGAACCTTGCCAATGAGCGTATGGTTGCCAGCCTCTGGTTTCGAGTGACCCCGCTGCACTTTCGATCGCGTTCCAAGTGATCAAGGAACTGACGAATGATTGACGGTGTCAGATCCTCAACCGACATTCGATCGATCCCGCGCGCCGCGTGATTGCTGGCGAACGGAAGCAAGAGCATTAGGGTGCCGCTGTAGCTGGCCTGAGTGTTTCGGGACAGGTTCCGTTCCGCCACCAGGTGTTCGAGGAGGAACCGCCGCACCCATGGTCCGAGGAGCATCTCATTCTTCATGGCTGCCCTCCATCGCATATTGGGCGAAGCGTTGGCTGGCCGCCTCCAGGAGTTCCGGCGTCATTTGCAGATAACGTTGCGTCCATCGGATGTCGATGTGACCAAGGAAGGGCAAGTTGCGGAAGCAATCGTTGAACGTCCTGGCCGGAATGATACCATGCGACGACACGGTGGACGGCCGCTGTGTGGCGAAGATCATGGATACGTGGTGGACGCGGTTCGCCGATCGGGCGTTCGATACCGGCGGCCCGGCGGACATGTTGGAACATGGTGACGACACTCTGATAAGTCCATCCTCGAATGCCGCGCGACGCGAACAGCGGGTGCCGCTCTCCCCTGCGGCATTGGTAGCAAGCCACGACGATCGAGATGCGCGGCCAGCTCTCCAGACAGCTTCGGTCCAATTGGAACCAGGCGAGTCTTGAAGAGTTTGGTGCAGCGGATGGTGATGACCTCCTCGACTAGGTCGACATCCTGGCAAGGTCAAGCGCAGGGCCTCGCCGATCCGCATGCCGGTTCCGTAGAGGAGCAGAATCATTGTACGGTACATCGCGGGTACATGCTGGCTGTAGCCCGTTCGCAAAGTCGACGTTGCCTCCAGTAATCGGCGCACTTCCTCGGTCGAATATACGTACGGCGTTTGCGGCGGCGGCAGGTGCGGCAGAACTGTCGGCAGAGGCGAGCGATCCACATATCCACGGCTTATTGCAACCTAAACAGGCCACTCAGCACACTGTGTTTAAGTGCCCACGTTGCCGTCGGCCCCTTGTCTCCATTGAGGAAATCTAGGACCGATTCTGGGGTTACCTCGCGGATCAGTCGATCGCCGACTGCTCGCCCGAAGCGATGGAGCAAGCGTCCGGCAGACTCGAAGCGCATGCCCAGTGATCGTCGCCGGGCCAGGTAGGCATCGATGACGTCGATCAGCTTCATAGGACGTCTCCCAAATCGAAGGCGCCGACTTCGCGAAGAGCTGCCATGTTCACCTTTGCGTAGACACTTGTTGCCGCAGTGCTGCGGTGTCCAAGATGGTCGCCGATCTCTTTGATGGTCAGCCCCTCGGCGAGCAAGCGAACTGCACAGGCATGGCGCAACGCGTGCCCGCCGCGATGCGCCGCTTGAATACCGAGCGCGACAAATCGCCGATTGGCGACGCTATAAATGCTGGTAGCTTCCAATGGCTGTCGAGGCGCCTCATCCGAAGGAAAACTTCTTGACACGACGACGGCGGGCGAACCGTATCCACGTAGCGTGCCAATGCTTCAGCAACAGAAGGCACCAGTGGATAGATCTGGGCTTGTCGGCGCTTTAAGCGGAACAGCCGAAGCGTTCGCCCCGCCCAGTCGATTTGGTCGAGCCGCAATGCGACTACTTCGCCACGCCGCATACCATACACCGCCAGCAACATTAGGATCGCGCGGTCTCGGATGTCACGGGGCCGGTCGGTATCGACATCAGCCAACATCTTTTGGACGTCGGACCAATCGGGGGCATATGGCAGAGATTCTTGCTGATAAAGCCGAGGCCGCGACATTGACGTCGCCAGGCGGTCTGAGCACCAAGCCTCCTTTGCCGCGTATCGAAGAAATCCGTGCAAGGCAGAGACGGTGTGTGCAATCGAGACACGACCCCAGCGTCCGGCCCCTTGGGTCGCTATATAGTTGTCGATGTCTTCTGCCTTCAAATCCTTGAGCTGGTGGTCCGACTGTTCGCACCACAGCAAGAATCTGCCGGCTATGCGCCCCCATTGCTCCACAGTTGACGATGTCAATCCGCGTTCGTCGCGCATCCAGGCAACATACCGGTCGACTTGCGCCTGATACGACAATACGACGGTGGGCTCACGCCACCAGCCAAGGAACTTCAGCCAGGGACGCCCGATATCGACGACCCGACGTGCGGCGGTAGCCGCACCCCGAAGATTCTGCCGAGCTTGCGCGATCGGCAACAACTCCGCCATGCCGACGCCGGCTGCGGCCTCCGGACCGAGATGTCGCGCGATCCACAGGAGTTCGTGGCGCTTAACCCTCAGAACCTCGGGTCTCGCTCCGAGTGCGGCGCAGTGGTGCAGATAGCGGTTCCGCTCGTCAGCGAATGGCACTTCCAGAAATAGGGCATCAGCGGCTTGGTCGGGAAAGGAAGGGTGATCCATGGCGAACCTGCAAACGAGAAAAGGTCCGGCAGCCCAACTCGCGATTTATGTTGCGTCAATCAGGTCTAAATACTCAGTTGACAAAGGCATACGCCAGCAAGACCACATATGGCTGGCCGCAACATAACCGCTGATATGTTCTGGCGAACATATCAGCGGCTTTGACAAGCTCTACGAACCGGATCCGATCACCGGTCGCCCGCGCCTGGAGCCGGTCGCGTGTTGGGCCCATGCCAGGCGCGAACTGTTCGACGAGCACGCTAAGACCAAATCGCCGATCGCGCGTCAGGCGCTGGACAAGATCGGCGCGATCTTCACCGTCGAGCGCGAGATCAATGGCCGAAGCGCTGCTGTTCGTCTGGCTGCGCGCCAGGCTCAAAGCGTGCCACTGCTGGCCGAACTCAAGGATTACCTGGAGACCAGTCTGGGTAGGATCAGCCGCAAGGGGGACCTCGCCAAGGCCATCCGCTACAGCCTCAATCGCTGGGAGGCGCTCTGCCGCTTCACCGAAGACGGCCGTCTCGAGATGACCAACAATGCCGCCGAACGGGCGATCCGCCCCCTGACGCTTGGACGACGCAACTGGACCTTCCTTGGCTCGGACTCCGGCGGCGAGCGCGCCGCGGTCTTCTACACCCTGATCCAGACCTGTAAGTTGAACGGCATCAATCCGGAGGCCTATCCCGCCGACCTGATCGGCCGCGTCAGCGACCATCCAGCCAATCGCATCGACGAGCTTCTCCCCTGGAACTGGCGCCCCCGATCCGACACCAGACTGGCGGCCTGACCGTGGCCGCGATCACCCGGGTCTACACCCTCCCGCTTGCCGCCGAAATGCTCGGCGAGGACGCCGAGCTGCTGTGGGAGGTCTATGTCGACATGGAACCGGAGGACGGTTGCCTCTGGGTCTACGGGCCCGACGATCAACAGATCCCCGCCTTCACAGACTTCGGCCTCGAATGCCTGACCGACTTCATCCGCGAACACAAAGCCAATCGCGGCAGAGGTCAAAATGATGGCCGGTAAAAGCTTCGGGTCATGACCGGGCGCTTACGTTGAATCAGCACAAAACGCAACTGTCACATCACAATCGATTCATCGATAACAGGACGTGCTCTAGCTCCTCGCGCCGCGTCCGCGTTGAGGCCGACCGCAATGATGACGGCGACCGACACACGGTGTGCCCGTCGAGGCAGACCTTGGAGATATGTGACCCGAAGGGTTACCGCGGATTTCCCGGCGCGCTATTTGCGTGAGTGAGCGGCGAACTATAGGCCGAGGGCCGTACAGCCATTCTCGATCGAAATGGTGCGCCAACCGCTGCAGGATACATGCGTTTGTGGATTTGGCGCGCTAGGGAAATGGCACGGTCATAATCCCCGTCTAAGTGGATGCGTAACACTGAAGAATCGAGTTCCGTCACTGCGGCTCGTGTTTTAATTGACACCGGCCGATTGCCTGTCCGCGCGACAAGCTGCATCGCAAAATCAACGTCGCTCATAACACAAATGCTGGCCGCGTCGTCCACACAGATGGCGCTGATATCGTGCCGCCCCAGAAGTGCGCGGAGGTTGTTGCGTTCTGCAATGTTGGCGCATGACATCACCGCTGCGTCGCGAGCCACTGTGACGGAACGGGCGTCCCCATGGCCAGTTACAATAGTGCCCGTGGCGACTCCATCGCTGCTGAGCGATTTGCAAACAACGGTGACTGCGTGCTTTTCGGCGTATTCCACCGCCCTGTGGTGCAGTACCTTTGCACCATGTCGCGACATCTTTGCGATCGTCGCATAGGCAATCTCTGGAATCAATTGCGCCCCTGGGACAAGATAAGGGTCTGCCGTATAGACGCCCGGAACATCCGAGTAAATCTCGCAGGCGTGCGCTCCTAACATGGACGCAATTACGATAGCTGTCAGGTCGGAGCTGTTTCTGCCCAGAAACGTTAGCCTGCCGGACTGATTAATTGCCTGGGCGCCAGCGGCAACGATAACGTCATGCTCCTGCAATGCTGCCTTGATTGGCTCAGCATCTACGCCTTCTACTGACGCACGGCCGAAGTCTGAATTCGTGCGGATTCCAAGGGAATAGCCGTTCAAAGACGATACGGAAATCCCTAGCCGACTGGTAGCTGCCTCCAAAAGGCAGGCACTGAGCATCTCTCCCGTTGCAAGTGCTGCATCGAGGTTCGATGGTGATGCTTGCTTGTTGACGTCGAGCATCACTGCTTTCAGGTTGCCAGTCATTCCCGACATCGCGCTGACCACGGCAATGATTTTGCGTTCGCCAGCTGCCAGTCGGTCGGCTATGTGCCCAGCAACTCGACGGTAGTCTTCAGGATGGAGAAAGGAAGAGCCCCCGAATTTCAAAACCGTCGCGTTCATATACCACCAATAACGTCGTTAGCATTTGCAAATTGTGCGATGAGAGATGCTTTAAGCGGCGAGGCCCGCCCTGAAATTTTTCGGGAACGCCTCAAGGGGCCTGACGGTCGCCTCGCAGTGTGATCCTGTAGCATCTTCGATTTCGGCAGCCATTTAATTGAAATGACCCCCTCTCCACGCATCACGGCCTCGATCCGCTTAGACGCTTGCGAGCACAGAACGGTCCAAAATGTCGATACCGCGTTGAAGTGTCTGCCCGTCAATCGTCAAAGGAGGAAGAAGCTTGATAACCTGGTCATCGGCGCCGCATCGCTCTACCACGAGTCCATCTTCAAAGGCCCTGCGGACGATTTCTTCGGCCAGTTTGCCTGTGTTGCAATCGAGTCCGAGCATCATGCCCCTTCCGCGTACTGAAAGGTTATGACCTGCGCTTTGAGCAACCTGCTGAAGGCGCTGGCTCAGAATGCGTCCTGTTTCCGCAACGCCATCGGACAGCTTTTCATTCGTCCAATACTTTCGCAACGCAGCCGTCCCAGTTATAAACGCAAGGTTATTGCCTCTAAACGTGCCACTGTGTTCGCCTGGCTGCCAAACATCTAGTTCGGGCTTGATCAACAAAAGGGATAGTGGCAGTCCGCAGCCACTGAGGGACTTGGACAACAGAATGATGTCTGGCGATAAATCCGCAAATTCAAAGCTGAAAAAATCGCCCGTTCGTCCGCAACCTGCCTGAATGTCATCAACAATCAAGAGGATGTCATACTTTCTGCAAAGCCGCTCAACCGATTGCAGCCATCCCTTGCTCGCAGGCCTGATGCCTCCCTCAGCTTGGACGGTCTCCAGAATGATGGCTGCCGGCAGATCGACACCACTACTATTATCCGCAAGCACCTGTTCTAGATATTCCGAAGTATCCCTGTCGGCTCCCCAATACCCGTCGTAAGGCATAAACACTGCACCAGCTGATGGCAGACCTGCTGCATCTCGATAGTATCGGTTCCCCGTTACCGCAAGCGCGCCCAAGCTCACCCCATGGTATCCGTTGGTAAATGAAACTATGTTGTGCCGCCCGGTGACCTTCCGCGCGAGCTTCAAACCAGCTTCGACGGCGTTGGCCCCTGTGGGGCCGGGGAACTGAAATTTATATTTCAGGCCACGCCTGCGCAAAATCGTTTCATCAAAACATTGCATGAACTCTCTTTTTGCAGAAGTAGCCATGTCCAGTCCATGGATAATGCCACCTACCTTGAGGTATTGCTTCGCGTCGCTTAGCAAATCCGAATCATTGTGCCCGTAGTTGAGTACGCTCGCGCCGGAGAGAAAATCGATAAACTCCGTTCCATTCTCATCCTCGAGAATGGCTCCCGCAGCCTTCCTGAACACAGCAGGGAACGTTCTTGAATACGACCGCACGTTTGATTCGAGGGTTTCGAAGGCAAATAGCGAATTGGTGGTACTATCTTGACCCATAATCTTTCCCTTATCCAAACGATGGCCCCCAGGGCATCAAATTGGAATTCTGACGGCTTCGCAGTTTTAGGCGAAAACCTCGGCCTCTGCGCCTACCTAGGATGGTAGTATCGCCACAGCCACGACGAGAGGTATTGGCTCTTCTAGTTAGGGTCGTGGCTATAAGTAAACGCTACGTCGGGGCGACCTTTTGGAAATGCGAGCTGTCTGCGAGCTTCCCGATTCTGTGTCGGGATCGGAGAGCGGCTTGTGTCTGGATTTAACCTTACGCTTGGCCTGAGCGGCAGCTGCGGCGTTTTGAGGTGATCAACGGCGAGCCGGTGCGAGGCTCGAGGCCGTCGGCGCCGTCCTGCGTCATCGCCGACGCCGGCGAAGCGCTGCAGCGTGGAGAAGCGCAATGACGGCGCTCGCCCCATCTCTCGCAGCCTTTCTCCGTGAGCACCTGCCCCGCGATCGCCGCGCCAGTTCGCACACCGGTGAAGTACGCCTACAGCTTCCTACTGCTGGTCACCCTACGCCGCGCAGCGGCTTGGGACGAAGCCTTGCCGGTTGAAGGTCGAGCACTTGGACGTGCCCATGACATGCGATCCCGATGAAGAAGTTCGACCAGGGGCTGGTCGCCGCTCTGACCCTTTGTCGAGATCCAGGCTTTGCTGAACGCTCCTGACCCTCGCACCCTCTCGGGCACGCGGGACTGGGCGATGCTGCATCTCGCCTTCGACGCAGGGCTGCGAGTGTCCGAACTCGTCGGCTCAGGTTCGACGCCAGGGCGCCGGCCAGCATCCACGTCATGGGCAGGGCCGGCGTGAGCGGGTCCTGCCGTTGTGGCGGAAGACAACTGCCGCAGTCAAAGCCTGGCCCGCCGTCCTCCCGCAATGCTTGGATACGGTGCTGTTCCTCAACAGCGCCGGACGGGCAATGACCCGCTCAGGGTTCGAATACATCCTCGCCAAACACGCTGAGACCGCCGAGATCGCCCAACCGTCTATCCTCGAGGTCGAGGCGCGATACCAGCGCCTGACTAGGCCAAAACACCGCCTAACGCCAGATGCGGTGAGAAAAGCGGGCTAGCAAGCCCCTGCTGCAAGTCTGGAGTTGGGGCACCATATTGAGCGAAACCGGGGACGGATGTCGCGACATTGCAGAACATTTCGACACGAGGGGGAATAATTCTGTAGGACCGGGTTGCGTTTGATTTGGTAACGCGAATCACTGACGGTTCGAGTAGATCGGTAGTTTGCAGGCCGACGGATAATGAGCGCTGGGATTACAATGCGATTGATCCTTCGGCGCGGCGAACCCGGATGACCACCCCTATCCGCGACGGCGATTACCTCGAAGTCGTCATGCGATGCCATGACCGCTGCGCCGCCGAGAGCTTTCTTTGAGCCTTGCATAACTAAAAATAGCTCTTCGCGACGAACGATGCGTGCCGAAATCGTTCCGTTTGTGAAATACCTTGCGCACGAAACGGTGCTTTTTGAAATGCGGGTCGATCGGGGTTCAATGTGACCAAAATGTCATGCTGCCGAGGTATGGGAACTCATTGCCAAGTGCCCGCAAATGGACCGCAACTCGCTTTATTGCGAGCTCCTGCATTGCAGTGATTTCGCCGATACCTGCCTGCTCGCTGAATATGCCGGGTCGGAGGTTGGTTGATTGTCGGCCTACCGGCGGCCGCGCGAGCCATCGACGGCCTTTATTTGGCAGATTGCCGGACATCCTGAGGTACGCAATATAGGGGTGGGCAAAGGGCTGGATGGCGTTTGAGGTGAACTCGGTGCCATGGTCGGAGACGATCATGCCCGGCTTGCTGCGGTGAGCGATCAGTTCCGTCAGTTCACGGGCAACTCGACAGCCGGAGATCGAGGTGTCCGGGATCGCGGCCAAACATCGCGCGTCACGTCGTCGACGATGTTGAGCACGCGGAAGCGCCGGCCGCAGGCGAACTGGTCATGCACGAAATCCAGCGACCAGCGCGCATTCGGCCTTGCCTCGACCAGGATCGGCGCCCGCGTGCCGACGGCTCGTCGTCGCGCCCGACGCTTGCGCACCGTCAGTCCTTCCTCGCGGTAAAGACGATAGATACAGTTGATCCCCGATGCCTCGCCCTGGCGCCTGAGCAGAATGAACAGCCGTCGATAGCCGAAGCGCCGGCGCTCGTTCGCGAGGTCACGCAGCCGACCACGCAGCTCCGTCTGGCGCTCGGCGAGACTGGTGCGGATCATCTTACGATCGGCGTCGACGAAGGAACAGGCCCGACGCTCCGATAGGCCCATGACTGCCCGCAGATGCGCGTCGGCTTCGCGCTTGGCGGCGGGCCCTACCATTAATGGGATGGTCCGCCTCGCCCTCCTGCCGCATCATGATTCTGTCAAACTGAAGGAGGTTGCAATGCCAAAACGCAATGTGCCGCGCCCTGCCTCGGTCTACGGAATTGATATCGGTAATAACATATTCCACGTTGTCGGCCTCGGAAGCGACGGCGTGCCTGTCCAAAAGGTTCGCTTCCGAGGCGACACGGGATGGAATCGTGCGCCGGCTCTCAGTGGATCGCCAGGAAGATACAGGCGCTCGGACATAAGGTGCGCTTGATCCCTGCGCAATTTGTGAAGCCCTACGTCAAGTCGAACAAGAGCGACATCATCGATGCGGAGGCGATCGCGGAAGCAGCCACGCGGCCAACAATGCGGTTTGCTGCAATCAAAAGCGAAGAACAGGCGGACCTTCAAGCCCTTCACCGTGTGCGCGACCATATGATCGGCACGAGGACACGTTTGATCAATCAGATGCGAGCCTTCTGCCTCAAATACGGGATCGCGCTGCGCCAGGGCGCTGGCCAGTTCAAGCTCGACCTCCCGCAGGCCATCGAAGATTCATCGAACGATTTGTCTCCGGCCAAACCTGTTCACGGACCTGCGCCAATTCGAGCAACGCATTGGTGACGTCACACGCGAGATCGAGGCGATCGCCGATCGTGAAGATGTCGCCCGCAGACTTATGACAGTCCCTGGGATCGGAGCCTTGGGCGCGACCGCGCTTCTCGCGGCTGTCGGCAATGGTCGACAATTCCAGAAAGCCCGCGATTTGGCTGCATGGCTAGGCCTTGTGCCGCGGGAATACTCGACCGGCGGAAAGCAAAAGCTTCTCGGTATCAGTAAACGAGGAAACCGCTACGTGCACAAACTCCTCGTGCATGGCGCACGATCCTGCTTTCGGCATCTTGATCGAACGAGAGACCGGCTAGGAAACTGGCTCGATGGACTTCAGGCCCGGATGCATCCCAACATAGCAGTCGTCGCACTTGCCGCCAAAATGGCCCGGATCGTCTGGGTCATGCTGACCAGGCCTGGAGCCCTCTACGAACGCAGAGACCCTGCCTTCGCCTGACGCTCCACGCTCGATTGCAAGGCTCGGGAATGGATGACGAAACAGTGGATCAACATGCCGTAAGTCCTGTGCAAAAAAGCGGGCTTCGTGCCCGAACCATTTATTGGGAACGGCGTGTGCGGATCTCATCATGGCCTGGCTGCAACCGCAGCCCACTCGAGAGAGGCCGGATACATTTATGCAACTGGAATCGTCATTTGCGAAAACACGAACCCTTGCACGGACGGGGCGGACCATACATTTTTTGGGAACGGCGTGTGCGGATCTCATAATGGCCTGGCTGCAACCGCAGCCCACTCGAGAGAGGCCGGATACATTTATGCAACTGGAATCGTCATTTGCGATGTCGCGAACCCTTGCACGGACGGGGCGGACCATACATTTTTGAAAGAAGCTCGCGCAGTGCCGAGGCTTCCAGCATCGGGTCGGCGAGCAGCTTCTTCAGCTTCGCGTTCTCGTCTTCCAAGGCTTTCAGCCGTTTGGCATCGGAGACGTCCATCCCGCCATACTTGGCCTTCCAGTTATACACCGTCGCCTCGGAGATCCCGTGCTTGCGGGCAAGATCGCCCGCCTTCGCACCCGCTTCATGCTCGCGCAGAACCGCGATGATCTGCTTATGTATTCGGTGTCCTCCAGTCAAGACGTGACGTTCGATGCAGGTTCTTTGCTTCTGTTCGCGGTCGGCACGCAGCCGCCGGCATGATGGTGTCCGTGGGTCC
>NZ_JBVVQX010000050.1:0-12179 GCF_055811675.1 Mesorhizobium sp. WSM4808 | reverse complement strand
GGGCTCGTGATCGCTGGATTTGAGCGTAAGCTCTGAAATCGTCATGTGTCGAAGCCCTCAAAGGCTCCGAACATCGTCCTTCACGCCGATCACCGAAAGGTGCCGTCAGGACATCGCTTACCATGAGCACATGGCAGCCACCAGACCGGCAGCGGCAATAGCGGCTGCCGCGCGAAGCTCCGGCCTCCTCGGCGCACCCGCCCCCAGTTCTTCAAGCACATGTCGATCTGCCCGACCGCCAATCGAGATCTCTGGACCATCCCGTGCGAATCCCAGGCAAAGCAGCCGCGCATCTTGTACGTATCACCGCCTGAAGGACGCTCGGGCTAAGTGGCTGCCTTCTTGCGACAGATGATCTTTGCGCTTTATATCGTCCAAAAGCAATGCGCCTTCGTCCCCGCATCGGCGCTAACAAGCTCTGGTCAGGGTTGGTCTGTCGTAGATATTATCTTCTTGTTTGACAAAAGATTTTCATAATCTGAGAAAACATGGTCTATATCTTTGATATAGTGTAGACTTAATAAGTTGTCATGATCAACGCTCCACTTATCATTAATCAAGTTAGCCGCCTGAATGAACGTGTCTCTGTGACCATTAAGATGTACAAAATGAAGTGTAGGCTGTTTCCACGGAAGTCTATCAGGAACGCGAGGCTCATCCGAGTGATACCTACTAATGATGATCATTCTGCCTAGCTTTGCTAGCCGAGCACATGCAGAAAGGAAGCCGTCCGAACTGCCGCTTGCCTCAAAAATTACATCGAACACACGATCATCGGCACTCTCCAGTATTCTGATTCGATCCGGATAGAGATTTTTCAACGACGCCACTTTGTGAGGTGCCGTGTCATAGATCCATATCTCACCATCCAGTGATTCAAGCAGATTGAACACCAGTAACGTACCAATCCCACCAACGCCAATCACAAGTGCCGCCTCCGAGGCTGGCTTACATTGCGAAATAGACGTCGCGTTCACGGCGACTGACAACGGCTCAGCCAATGCAGCCAAATGTTTAGCCCTATATATCGGCATCTTGACGAGGTATTCCGATTTTATATCAGTAAAATGCGCGAATCCTCGGTTGGTGTAGCAGTTAACGGTAGATTTCTCACATAAATGGCTAGCGCCTATCCGGCAATAGCGGCAGGATCCACACCGGAAATTTGGATCAATGGCGACAAAGTCGCCAACTTCATAAGCGGATATTTGGTCTCCAACCGCGATAACGCTGCCGCAGTGCTCATGACCAAGACTGACCGGATAGCCCTCATCGCGGTGGCCCAAATAGAATGATCGGTCCGTCCCGCAGACCCCACAGAATTCGATTTTTATCCGTACAAAATCTGACGGGAGTTCCTCGCTGATTTCGTCGCACGTGAGGACTAAGCGGCGCGGTGAAACAAGGCGCGCTACAGTGTTGGATCTTTCGGCCATGTCGCATCTCCTACGTCAGGGGCGCTGAAGGTTGTGAAGTGCATCTCGCGCAGCATCGAGAGTTATTCCTATGTCCGTGGTCGAGTGTGCCGCAGACACGTACCAGAGTCCTTCAGGTGTGATCCGAACACCCCGGTCCTGCAATGCGAGGTGCCACGCGCTTTGGAGGCTGAAATCCAGTCCGTCGGCTGCTGAGCGACGGTTAAAAACACGCCCAGGCGCCGCTCTGAACGCTGTCGTAACCGCGCCTGGGCTCCCTCTAACCTGAAAAGGTAGCTCGGTTTGCCTTCCGAGATTTCTAAGACCCTGTTCGAGTAACGCCGCGCGGTGATGAATGCTCTGGAGCTTTTCGCCGGAATTGCCTGCCAGGAGGCTTAGATGCCTCAGCGCTCCCGCGACGGCGGGAGGATAGGCATTATATGTTCCCGTGTGGACAGTATTGGTTTCCACGAGGCGCTTCATAATCTCCTTGCGGCCAGCAAAAGCAGCGAGACACACCTCTCCGCTTAGTGCCTTGGCAAATGCGCTCAAATCTGCAGCGACACCAAAGTGCTGTGCAGCTCCCCCAAGCGAAATCCGAAAGCCGGTTTGGACCTCGTCAAAAACCAAAAGGGCGCCATGAGCGTTGCATTGTTCACGAAGAAATCCAAGAAATCCTACGGAGGGGGAGATGTTACTCCAGAAGCCATTAAACATGATGGGTTCAGTGATCACTGCAGCAATTTCGCCAGCAGAGGTCTTGAACGCGTTTGTGACCGCCTCCGGGTCGTTCCAATCAACGGCCACTATGTTGTAGGCATCAGATAAGGGCTGCCCGAGGGACATCGGAGCGGGTAAAACTTGACCGTCAGGGCTGGCGCGCACGCCTGCAAATCCCCAAGCAATTCCATCATACCATCCATGATAGTGACCGATAAATCTGATGACTTTTTCTCGCCCTGTTGCTGATCGGGCCAAACGGATACACGCATGTACCGCCTCAGAACCGGAATTGCAGAACCTGACCATTTCGGCATTGGCCACAAGTGCGCAAATCAATTCTGCGAGCTCAGTTTCTGCCTCTGTCTGGCCAGCAAAGAATTGTCCGCGTCTAAGCTGACGGCATATTGCCTCCGTGACCTCTGGTTCACTGTGGCCAAGAATCAATGGACCCCTGCCCAAGACGTAATCAATGTATTCGTTACCGTCCGCGTCCCATACACGAGCACCATCACCGCGATCGTAGTAGAGGGGGAAGGGTGTCCAATTCGCTCGATTTCCGCTTGAAATGCCGCCAGGGATGACTTTGAGCGCGTTTGCGAGAAGAGCTTTGGAGCGGTTGTAAGAAGTCACGTTCACCTCACCTCAATTACCGTCGAATGACCTTACGTCCCGGGGATAGGGGCATACCTCGTCGAACGGGGCGGCCCGCGCGGGTGAGGGTCGACTCAGCGGGTCCGACGTCATTACTCAGCCGCACCGATGTTGAGCATTGGTTTGCATTGCTATTTGCGGTCCATTTGCGTGGCGGGGGTGCGAATTGCGCCGCTGGCTATTAATGCGTCGATGCTCTCTTGAGCGATGTCATTCTCCAGTAGAATTTCGACCGTGTGCTCGCCCAAATCTGGCGCAACCCGCTCGAAGAGGAGCGGTGAACCGGACAGCTTCAGAGGCTCTACCGTTACGCGGTAGCGCCCCCCGTAGCTATGCTGGACCTCCCGAATCAACTCGACAGCCACATCGGGGTCTGCCAGTGCTTGGTCGATGCTGCGTACGGGGGCCACCAGAATCCCCGTGGGTGCGAGCCGCGTAAGCGCATCGTCGCTTGTCAGTTGACAGAGCCGGCCAGATAAAATGCCGGCAATTTCATCCCGGTTTGTCCAAGGACCCTTCCCCTCCAACAGCGGCACGATCATCTCGCTGAGGTCTAACGCTACGGCAATGGCGGGAAGCGATTCCGGGTAAGCCACGACGGCAATGGCCCCATCTGATGTCAAATAGATGCCATATGGCGCCGGCTGGTGACTGTGGCTGATGCCATTTCTGCCTCTGCTTGTTGGTTCCCGTGCATTAAGTGCGAAGCTGCACTCCGAGGCCAATAAGTGAAGCGCACACGACATCATATCTACGCGCACCCATTGACCAAGGCCTGTGTGGTCGCGCTGGCGCAACGCCGCTTGGATCCCAATAACTGCCTGCGATGCGGTGTAGGTATCGACGATATACGCACCGGCAGGAATCGGCGGACCATCGGCTGGCCCGCCGAGACTAGCGATGCCCGACAGAGCTTGGATAATTAGATCCTGCCCGGGCTTATTGCAACTCGGACCGGCCGGATCGTAAGCCGCGATTGAGCAATAAACGAGATTGGGGTGCTCGGCCAGAAGGTCCCCGCTGCCCAGCCTCATCCGCTCCAACACCCCAGGTCGGAAATTCTCGAGAAGGACATCAGCCCGGGAGATCATTTTGCGGATTATCGGTTGCGCTTCCGGCCTCTTTAAATCAATGGAAAGTGAGCGTTGGTTGCGGTTCATGGCTAGAAAATAGGGGCTCGGTGCATCTGGGGCCGCCGATGGTTCCTTGATCGCGCTGCGCTGGTAGTCCCCGGTAGGAGCCTCGATTTTGACGACCTCCGCTCCAAGCGAACCAAGATACTGCGCCGCGATTGGCCCTGCCGCATAGTGGGTGAACGCGAGGACCCGAACACCGCCCAGCGGCCCCATCCCGTCCTGCCGGCCTGCTGCTTCTTTTACGGCCATAAAGTTCTCCTGCATTGCATCGCGAGCCTGTGGCTTGATGCGCCATCGCTGTCGGTTTCAGCCGTATCGACCACCGCATCAATGCCCGCTCGTGGACAGCGACATCACTCGCCAGATTAACAACTAAATAGCCGGAAATCGTCTGAGCGAACGTGAAAGTTCGTTGAATATTTGCTTCCGATTCTTGTGGAGGAATAATTATTTGTATCGTGTTCGAAGCGAAACGGTCGTGCGTTGTTCACACAGTTTCACCAACTCTTATCACTGTCATCACATCAAGTGCTCTATGGTCTACCCGTAACGCAATGGGTGCCACGCGAGTGGCGCTGAACAGCGTAGCTCAAAACTGGCAAGATTGCCCCGGAGATCTTCGTGATCGGATCACCACTTGAAGGAGTGAAAGTGCTCAGCTTGGCGGAGCAGTATCCTGGTCCCTATGCAACGCTGCTCCTAGCGGATCTAGGCGCAGATGTCGCTCTCATCGAGAGACCCGGGGGCGGTGATCCTGCCCGCAAGCTCGGAAGCCTGTTTTCCTCGTTAAGCCGGAACAAGCGAAGTATTGTCCTTGACTTGAAGTCGTCTGATGGTCAACGACGCTTAACCGAGCTGAGTACAACTGCGGACGTACTGATCGAAGGCTACAGGCCAGACGTAATGACAAAGTTCGGCCTGAGCTACACAGCACTCAAACAAAAAAACCCCCGTCTGATATATCTTTCGTTGACCGGCTTCGGTCAAAATGGTCCGTATCGCAGGCGTCCGACACACGACCTTTCCTGCCAGGGGGTGGCTGGCGTCTTGTTTCAGCAGCGCCGGACCGGGCGTCCGCAGGAACCGTTTCAGTTGCCCGTGGCTGATCTCGCTTCGGGTACCTTAGCGGCGTTTGGTGTGGCTTCAGCTCTTTTGGCGCGGGAACGAACAGGGCACGGCTGCTACATCGACCTAGCTATGACCGATAGCCTCGTATCGTGGATGACCGCGTATCACTACGCTGCACTAAATGGAAGACCAATGACAGAGGTGTACGAGGAAGAACCGGCCTACGGGACCTTCGTATGCGCAGATAATGAAATGATTACGCTGAGCATCCCTAACGAAGATCACTACTGGAAGGCGCTGTGCGAATGTACTGGTTTGGACCATCTGGCCTCCACATGCCATCAGGACCGCGTTCAACACGTAGCCGAGTATCGGCAGCAACTTGCCGCGGCGATCGCGGGCCAGCGGCGGGAGGAATGGAGAGCCCGCTTCGATGCGGCCGAAATCCCTTGGGGGGATGTGCATGACTTACATAACGTCTCAATAGATCCACAGTTGCGCACGCGAGACCTGTTTGTCCGACTCAAATCCGAACAGGGCGCGGAGTGGCACGTGAATCAACCACTGCGGTTCGACTGCTACAAAACGGGGATCAATCTCCCGGCTCCTAAGCTCGGCGAGCACACACGAGAATTTCTTTCTTCGCAACCATGGAGCGAGACAGGTAAATGTCCGCCAATACGTCCTGAGAGGCGAGACTAGATTGCAAACAGACCAGCCGGCGGTACTTGCGCGAGAATTTCAACGAGGAACGAACATGACCGACCTTGATAAGGTTCGACTAAGGCTACAGCGAAGCCAAGACCAGGAATTCCCATTGCGCGTTGATTATTCTGGGTTGGAGCTCACCGTGAACGAGGGCGTGCTGTCGCCGCACGAATTTACTGGATGGCGCTGGTATACTGAGAATTTTCCTCCCGTCGCGGGAAAGCGCATTCTCGAAATTGGGTGCGGCTTCGGCCTACCCGGGCTGTACCTAGCGAAACTTGGCGCGGCGTCCCTCGTGGCTTGTGATGTAAATCCTAAGGCGGTCGAGAACACCCTAGAAAACGCTGTAAGAAACAACATCAAAAACGTCGACGTCATTGAAAGCGATATTTTTAGCAACATCCCCCCCCAGAGTGAATTTGATTTCATATTCTGGAACTGTCCGTCGGATTTTGCGCCGAGCGATTATCAGTATCGTGACGACCTCGAGCCAGGAGCTATCGATCCGGGTTATAAGTTGCTTAGACGGTTTCTGTCCGAGGGGCCCAAGTTTCTCCGACCGTCGGGCAGCATCCTCCTGGGTTTCCCCTGTGGTCAACGAGACGACCTCCTATGGGAAATCATTACTGCAAACGATCTCGTCTGCGAACTTTTCCGCTCAGGCACGCACTCTCACTCAAGCTTCAGCTACAGGATGTTCTCCATTCGGAGGTCGTCCTGAGGCGTGTAATTTCGGCATTTGCTACTATCTCGTACAGTATTCAAAGGAACGAGCCCCGTACTAGCCCCACGAGCTATATGATCACGATCAAAACCTTAGCTGAAGCAAATAGCGACCGCCTAGTCTTCTTCGAATTTTTCAGAAACTTCGCCACCAACGCTTGAGTCGATGTCGCTCGATATGGTATATCTTAGCTTAGCATCTTCTCCGCTCTCAACCCTTTTGCGGAGGGTATCGACTCATCCGTGGCTGCTCCAGCAGCATCGACGCTCTAGGGTCCCGGACATTTGGACAAGCGCGCCTAATAATAGGTTCGCTGGTGCGCTAATCACGTTAGAGGATGCAGGTGTCAACGGTTAGGCTGCGGATCAGCACTGCGCCTCGAACATGCGATTCTACGCCTTCGATCTCCCTAGCCTTGACGGCCGCGACCTGCAGCGGCTGCCGCGGCACAGTTGATCGCCTGCCTGGATGCGCGTCCGGCTTTTAGAAGGGTCGAAAGGGAGGGGATGGATGCTACCGTGTCGTCTATGCCAATGGTTTTTGAGACAGCTCGACGGCCCGCCCACGAATGGAGGCGGCGATCGGATCGTGCCGTTATCAGGTCACACTTTCAACAGTCGCCAATAAATCCACCGCATGCAAAAGGTAAGTATTGGTGACAGACGTTCAGATCAGAATTACGTGATCGGCAACAGTCGTCCTATGACGCTGATCGGCGGCCCAAATGTCATCGAGTCTCGGGACCTTGCTATGATAGCTGCGGAAGAATTCGTCCGCGTGACGGCAGATCTCGGCATCCCATTTATTTTTAAAGCCTCGTTCGACAAGGCGAATCGCTCCTCTATCCGTTCCTTCCGGGGGCCGGGATTGGAAAATGGACTCGAAGTGCTATGTGAAGTCAGGAATACATTTGGTATTCCGGTGATCGCCGACATACACGAGCCGTCGCAAGCAGCACCCGTCGCAGGAATCTGTGATGTTCTGCCGGCTTTTCTGGCGCGACAGACCGATTTGATTGTTGCGGCGGCAAAGACGGGCACCGTCGTCAATGTGAAAAAACCCCAGTTCATGAGCCCTGCGCAGGTCGGCAATCTAATGGAGAAATTTCGGCAATGTGGCAACGAGCAGGTCTTGCTCTGCGAGCGCGGGTCCTGTTTCGGCTATGACAATCTGGTGGTCGACATGCTGGGAATCCGCGTGATGAGGGACGCAAGCGGTGACGCTCCTATTATCTTCGACGTCACCCATGCGCTGCAGACCCGCGACATCCGCAGACGCTTCCAGCGGTCGACGCCGCCAGATTGCCGAATTGGGAAGGGCGGGCGTCGCCGTCGGTATTGCAGGCGTGTTTCTTGAGGCCCACCCCAATCCCGACGAGGCTAAATGCGATGGACCCAGCGCGCTTCCTCTTAGCCAGCTTCGTCCATTCCTTGAACAGATGAAGGCCGTAGATGACCTGATCAAGGCCATGCCGACGCTAGACATACATTGATTGACATTCGGAGCTGCGTCCATCGGACGGCGCGATGCACCTCGCCCAGAGTTTGAAACGCTGGGCAGTATCGACATCCCGATCGGCCTGTAGGCTTAGCAAGACTATAGGACAGGAACGGACTACAGCAGGGTACTGACGAACTACATTACGCCGACCGTGATGGATGGGCCTGTGGAGAGCGGCGGCGGAAGAACCTGAACTTGTGAGGAATCTAACCCGATGAAGCGCGTCTGTAGGCCAAAAGAAAATCGCTTCTATGTGCCTTGCACCGAATCCAGCTTCTGTACGGGCATAGTGTTTGACATCTCTGGGCGGACGGAAAAATACTAATGAACCTACAAACGAAACGCCTCGTATTGCGCAAATGGAATCCCGAAGATCTAGAGCCATTGGCACGTATCAACGATGATCCCAGAGTGGTTAGGTATGTCGCAAAACTTGTGGATCGGGGTGCTCTGGCAGCTTGGATTGCGGGCCAACGCGAGCATTTCAAGAGGCACGGGCATGGGCTTTGGGCACTGGAGCTATCTGGTGCCGCTAAACTGATTGGCTTCTGTGGTCTTGTCAAAGTGCCATATCAAGCGCATTTCACGCCAGCGGTTGACATTGCGTGGCGGCTCGCTCCGGCCCATTGGGGCCGAGGTTACGCCACTGAAGCAGCATCGGCTGCGCTTGCATTTGGATTTGGACGTCTTCGATTGAACGAAATTGTCGCCAACGCAGCAGTTGCGAATTTGAACTCCAGACGCGTTATGGAGCGGCTGGGGATGACCCACGACCCACAAGATGATTTCGACCACCCCCTCATGGCCGGGGATGACCCGTTGCAGCGTCAAGTGCTGTACCGGATCAAGGCTGAGAATTGGGCGCAATTGAAGGCGTCGTCTACTGGTGGCGATTCAACCTGAATAGCTTTATTCGTCGAGAAACTCCGCTAGTACCGGGTCGATCAAAGTTGCACACGTCGACTCACAGGAGCGCCAATTGACCGCCCTAGCCGAGATAGTAGAATGGATTCTTAATGGAACGGAGCGATCACAGTGCGTGTTGTCAACTCTCTGGTCGAGCGCTGCTTCGCTATCGTCGAGTTACTCGCTAATGATGCTGCGGCCATGCGGCTAGGCGAAATCGCAGAGAAGCTGGGGCTGCAGAAAAGTGCCGCCCACCGCATGCTGAACGTTTTATGCGAGATCGGTTGGGTAGAGCAAGAACAGGTTACCGGATTTTACAAACTTTCGCTACGTCTCGGAATATTGGGGCAACGTTTTCTGAGCGCGACACACCTGACGGACGTTTGCCAGCCGGTACTCGAAGAGCTTGCAGCCGCGAGCGCGGAATTGGTTCGAATGGCGGTAATCCAAGGCGAGACATTGACATGGATAGCGCAGGTCCAAGGCGCAAAAAACGGCCTGAAGTATCAACCGGAGATGGTGGCAAAGGTGCGTCTCGGGAGCACAGCCAACGGCAAGGCATACCTGTCGACGTTGCGCCCGAAAGATGCGCTTCGCATCGCGATCAAAAGCGCCGATGAAGGGCAAGACGGGACGATTTCATCGGTGGAAGATTTCATAAAGGAACTAAAACTGGCGCGAAAACGCGGCTGGGCGATTTCTGACGCGCAAACGGAGCCGGGTGTGGTGGCCATCGCAGCTCCGATCACTTTGATAGGTGGCACGACGGTAGGTACTGTCAGTGTTGCAGGGCCTAGTTCCCGCCTTACTATGGAACAGCACGCTAGCGTCGCGTCCTCGGTTCTAGCTGCCGCAGCGAAGCTTGGGGAATTGTGGCCTCTAAGAGACCGTTTTGAAAATCGGCTGGCTATGGGTTCCGTCTGAGGCTTGGTTGTGATTCAAGCTTTTGATGTGGACAAAGCAGAGCCGTGGGCGGATGGCCCAGATTGCCAAGAAGACCAAGCGCTATCCGTCTGATTTGACGGACGAAGAGTGGGAGCAGTTCGCACCGCTGATGCCCAAGCCTGGGCGTCGCGGCCGTCCGCGCGAGGTTGATTTCCGGGAGGTGGTCAACGCCGTGCGCTACCTGGTCCGCTCGGGTTGCGGTTGGCGGATGCTGCCGATCCAGTTCGGCCCCTGGCAGACGGTCTACGGCTGGTTCCGCGAGTTGGCGCGGCGCTTTCTGTTCCAGACCATCCACGACGTGGCGCTGATGCTGGATCGCGAGCGAGCCGGGCGCGAGGCCACTCCCACGGCTGGCGTGATCGACAGCCAGTCGGTCAAGGCTCCGCAAGCTGAAACAAGGGGTTACGACGCCGGCAAGAAGATTGTCGACCGCAAGCGACACATTGCCGTCGATACGGATGGGCGGCTGTTGATGGTCAACCTCACCACCGCCGATATCTCCGACAGTGCCGGCGCTCAGGCGATCCTGGACGGTATTCGCAAGCGCTGGCCCTTAGCATCTGTTCGCCGACGGCGCCTATGACCGGCTGTATCTCGACTTCGTGGTCGAGATCATCCGTCGATCCGACGACCAGAAGGGCTTCCAGATCCTGCCTCGCCGCTGGGTCGTCGAGCGGACCTTCGGCTGGATGACAAGATGGCGCCGCCTCGTGCGCGACTACGAGCAGCGCATCGACGTCTCGCAAGCCATGATCCTTGTCGCAATGGGCGGCAATGTCATCCGCCGAAACGCTCATCCGTGAATTTCAAAACGGACTCCAAGACAATCGCGCGCCAAGGCAAACTAATTCGCGATGATCGGCTCGAGGGGGCCGTTGCCGCGCAAACGGCATCGCGCTTGAACTGGATGCCCTTCCTATTCATGAGCAGCTTGGTTCCCTTGTCGCTGAGCGTTCGGTCATGAAGGTGTTAGGCGTCTTTTTACCGCAGCTGAGACTGGACTTTGGAACGCGCTGGAGATCGGCTGATGCGGGTTCCTTGGGGCTTTGATGCCCCGGCGCGCTCAGGACGCTGCGGGGTGCAGCGTGATGGCGATCGCTCGGCACAGACTCGGGACAGGCGGCGGCGAAGGCAAGACGGATGCGCGAGAGATCCAGCACCGTATCCCGAGGCACTACCTGCCGCTGTATTTTCCCGAGATCGATCGCTTCCTGGGAAACAGCCGCAGCGATTGGTTCTTCGCCTTCCTCCATGCCTCCCGCACGTCGTTGATGCCGGCCGTAGCGGATCATGGTGGTGGTAGACCTGCGTCCCCCGGATCCTGTGCATGTGCAGGATCACTTGTGCATCCTTTGGATCGTTCTTGCTATTGTGCAACGCTTCTCGTGTTCGGGCCAGCGCCACAGACGACACCAGTCGCACCTCAAAACCCGCTTCAGCCAGGCGCCATGCTATTGGCCGGTGATAGTGCCCGGTCGCCCCACGCAACAGGAGAATATCGCAAATCCGCTGCTACAGATCAAAGGCCTTCGCCTGGGCCTGCCGCGATCCCGGCCTCAGGCACGTCAGGACAAGGCCCTAGGCCGAAGACCGCTAGAAGGCGCAGACCACAGGGGCGGCCGTACGCCTGCCGCGAAAAGCTGCGCGCACCGCTGTCTCGGCTGCCGCCGCTCCCTCATTCCGTAGGTGCTATGGCTCCGATCAAAAAGCTCTTGTCGATCACAGCCCCAGGAGCCGGAAAGCAATCCGTCAGTACGCCGGCGTTCGACGAGCTCGCGACTTAAGGCGAAATCACTGCCGGTGGGCTCTTTCGAGATCTCGGCTGGAACCCGCGAGGTCCGAAGACACGGGCGCCGAAAATGAGGTGCGACTGTAGAGGCTGCGCGGCAGAGAGCTCTCGCCTCGGACCCCCTCTTCGCCACACGGTCACCCATGCACACTGACCCCATCGGCCGTCCAAGGAGGAAACAGCCTTGACATCAGAAAAAACATTGTTCTAGCTAATACTATGTTCCATACTATATTCTTCCGGTGTCAGGAGGGCCCGTATGCGCGTTGAAGAATATGTGAGACCCGTCTTGGAGCGCTTGTGAATGCTGGAATTGCTAAGGCTACGACTAGAGTTCGGACGCCGTCGACAGTCTGGTAAGCCGGACCAACAGAGTGAACTGGGAAGAGCCACTTAGTCGAGTTACCTAATACATAGTTCTGACTGTAGTAGTCGTATGAATAATAGAGCCCACGGACGATTTCAAGACGTTGCGGACTGAGCTCAGTCTTCGGGTCCAGCTACGAGGATCGTACAAAAATGAAAACGCGTGCCGCAGTCGCTGTCGCCGCCGGAAAGCCGCTGGAGATCATGGAGGTCGACCTCGACGGCCCACGTGAGGGCGAGGTTCTGGT
>NZ_JBVVQX010000049.1:11463-12877 GCF_055811675.1 Mesorhizobium sp. WSM4808 | reverse complement strand
CTAGGCAGAAGCTCGCCGAGCGCCAGAATGCGCTTCACCTGATGCTGGGTGAGGCCGAAAGTGGCCGCGATATCGGCAATGGTGCGACCTTCCCTGATGAGGCGGGTAAAGGTGTCCCATTGCGAGACC
Source organism: Mesorhizobium sp. WSM4808 (assembly GCF_055811675.1). Classification (NCBI taxonomy): domain Bacteria; kingdom Pseudomonadati; phylum Pseudomonadota; class Alphaproteobacteria; order Hyphomicrobiales; family Phyllobacteriaceae; genus Mesorhizobium; species Mesorhizobium sp. WSM4808. The sequence goes on along the minus strand of NZ_JBVVQX010000049.1, from coordinate 12,748 downwards.
TCGTCGGGATCGAGGCGGACGATGTTTTCGATCAGGGAGGCTTCGAGCGCGTCGGCGTCGTCACCCTCCTCCATGATGGCGCATGGCAGCGGCTCGGCCTCGCCGCGTTCGTCGGCGACGGTCTTGGCGGCGAAATAGCGTCGCCGTCCGGCGACGATCTCGAACGTTTCGGGCGAGCCGTTGGGCCGGACCAGTAGCGGAACGAGGACGCCGCGCGCGCGCACCGACGGCAGGATGTCGGAGATGTCGGGCGCGCGTTTGGAATGTCGCATGTTGGCGGCGGCGACGCTCAATTGGTCGATGGAAACGTGGGCAAGCTGCATGGTCTTTCTCCTTTGCTGTGGCCTGAAAGTGCCTGACCGCGAGGCCGCAGGCCGAGCGGCGCGACGGTTTTGCGCCGGATGGCGCTATTGTTCCGCCCGGTCGGGCGGAAGCTCGGGAAGGGAAAGCGAGAGGGCGGCGGCGGCCTGCCGCAAGAGCCGTTCGGCCTCGGTGACGTGGCCGCATAGGCGAGCGGCTTCGGCATAGACAGAGAGCGGAAACCGTGCCTTGAAGTACAGGTCGCGCTCGATGCCCAGGCCAAGCGGTCCCTTGACGGCTTGGAGCTCGGCAAGGCTGACGCTGCCGAGTTCGGGGAAGCCGAAACCGAGATCACAAAGGCCGAAGAGTGTATCGCCGTCGGCGTCGAGCTCGCTCAGAAGCCAGGTGGCGGAGCCGACCGGATTGAACAGTTTCACGACCGGAACATGGTCGGTTTCGGGCTCGGCAGCGCCATTGGCGAGCAGAAGAAGGCGCAGTTCGTCGGTGATCAGGATCATTGCGGCGTTCCTTCAAAACGGTTGGTGCTGATTAGAGCGGCTGAGACAAACCTGCCGATATCGAGCGGCTTGTGCGCGGCGCGGCCGCATCGCGCGCCATCACAAGCGCAAGCCTTTCGGCATGGCGATCGGGCGCGCTCATGCGGCGATCTCGGCATGCGCCTCGCCTTCCACGTCGGCATTGAAGCCGAGCAGGAGATCGGCGGCTTTGGAGGCATGGCTGGCGGCGCGGAAGATGGCGCGATTGTCCTCGCGCAGGACCGTTAGCCATGAGCCGATATAATCGGCATGGCGCACGGTCGGCTCGATGCCGATAGTGCTGCAGACGAAGGCTGCGCAGATTTCAGCGACCAGTTCCTCGCGCGCGTATGCCTTGCAGCCGAACGAGCCGGAGAGGTCGCGCGCAAGGCGCGTCGGGTGGCCAGTCCAGTGGCCAAGCTCGTGAAAGCAGGTCCGGTAATAGTTGA
>NZ_JBVVQX010000049.1:0-11363 GCF_055811675.1 Mesorhizobium sp. WSM4808 | reverse complement strand
GGAGAGGTCGCGCGCAAGGCGCGTCGGGTGGCCAGTCCAGTGGCCAAGCTCGTGAAAGCAGGTCCGGTAATAGTTGACCTGCTGAAAGAAGGCCGGTTGCGGCGGCACCTGAATGAAGTCGCTGCCCGGCATGTAGAAAGCGCGATCGCCACCGATGCGGACATCCGCGCCACTTGCATGAATGAGCGCTTCGGCCTGCGGGATGATCTGGCGCTGCGGCAGCGGATCGGCGGCGGCATGGAGATGTTCGGGCAGGTTATCGCACTGCGCGACATTGAAGACGGTGAAGCGCTTCAGGTAAGGCACCGCCTGTGGTTCGTCGCCGTCGACCTTGGCGCGTTGCTTTTCGTTTTTCGGAACAAAGCGGTCGGCGTGAACGATGGTCGTGCCGCGCTCGCCTTTCCTGACATTGCCGCCAAGGGCAAGCGCCTGCCGGAAGGTCAGCCAGTTCTGGCTGGCATAGCGGCGCTCGATGACCGCGCCCCAGAGGATCAGGATATTGATGCCGGAATAGCGGCGCTCGGTGGCCGCATTCCTGGGCAGGCCGAGGCCTGCCTTTGCGCTTCCCCAGGGCTTGACCCATGGCACGATGCCGCGCTCGAGCTCGGCAATGATGCGGTCGGTGATCTCTTGATAAAGGTTGGCGCCTGCGCGCCCGCCCCTGCTTGCGCCAGCCTTTCGGCTGCCGGAACGCTTGTTGGTTGAACGCATGCCCTGGTCCTCCGCTCGCCAATCGCGCCCTCCCCCGGAAGCGGGGTGGGCGGCGAAAACGACCGGAAAGACCCGCCGTGAAAGGCGGACCGCATCCGAAGGACCGGAACGGAGAGGAGGACCCGAAGCGCAGCGAAGGGTTGCGGGACGCCGCGGCGGGCCTAGAAGGGAGAGCCGCCCACAGCGCGCCACCGGGGAAGGCCACCATGAAAACCACGCCGGCCAATCGGCCGGCGGCCGTCAGCAGCCGCCAGGCTGCCCGAACCAGGGGGCGAAGCCGGATGGCCGAGACCGCCCGAGCCTGCCGAGGAAAAAGCGGGCTCGGTGCACGAGCACCCGGCGCGCGCCTTCAGGCGCGCGGGCGCCACTCAGGTCCGCGATCACTGTAGCGGCGGTTGTCGATAGCAATTGCGTATTGTATATTGTCAGCCGCTGCCATGTTTCGCTTCCGAGCCCCCCGGTCAGGCCCGGCGCGTGCTGACTAGCCCGCCAGCGGGCGGTCTATCCCAATTGCCGCAGGTGACTTGGCGTCAAGACTCAGCTATGGGTGCGGCGTACACTCCCAGCTAGCCGGCGTCCATTTCAGGCAACCTTCACCAAACGGCGCCGGCCCTTCTTCCTATTCGTCCTGCCAGATCTGCCAACGCCGAGCGCCGGAGATCCACTCGCGGCTCTTGCACTGCTGGCATCGAACCTCTTTCCTCCCTCGGTGATCGGGATCTTCCCGATCACCGAGGCTCGAGCGGCTCGTAGCAGCGCATGGCGAGCAGCGTGCGACCCGCTTCCGCACTAAGCCGCGCTGTTCTTGATCACGCGCAGTTCGTGGTTCCCCAACCGCCGGGAAGCGGCTGCCCTAGCATTGCCGATCGTGTGCTGAGCGAAGTCGGAAATCGGGCAAGGTCGGCCGAGAAGATAACCCTGGATCGCATCACAGGCTTCTCCCCGAAGGAAAGTTAATTCCGCGTCGGTTTCGACGCCCTCTGCCAAGACGGGGAGCTTGAGACCCCGGGCGAGGCCAAAGACAGCACGCATGACGGCAGCCGCCTCGTCGCTGCTATCTACCGCCCGCACCAGAGACTGGTCGACTTTGATCTTGTCGAACGGGAAGGCCCGCAGATTCGACAGCGACGAGTACCCGGTGCCGAAATCATCCATTGCGATTTGGACCCCAAGGCTTTTGAGCTGGCGCAGCGCGGCGAGCGCGCGCGCCATGTCCTTGATCAGGCAAGTTTCGGTAATTTCCAGCTCGAGGCGGAATGGATCGAGACCGGTCTCTTTCAGCACTGCCTCGACCAACTCGGACAAATTCCCGCCATGGAGTTGCATGGCCGAAACGTTGACGCTGATTGCCAGGGGTTGTTGCCAGTTTGCCGCTTCGGCGCAGGCTGTCCGCAGCACCCATTCACCGATCTTCAGAATGGCGCCACACTCCTCCGCGATCGGGATGAACACCGCAGGCGGAACGGCGCCGCGTTCGGGATGATCCCACCGGAGCAACGCTTCGAAACCGAAGATCTCGTTGGACAGGAGTTCCGCCTGCGGTTGATAGACCAGGTGCAGTTGTTTGCGCGAGATCGCATGACGGACGTCGTGCTCGAACTGGCGACGATCGCGCAGAAGCTCACCCATGGACGGCTCGAAAACGCAATAGACGCCCCGCCCCTGCACTTTGGCCTCATAGAGCGCGGCATCGGCATGGCTCAGAAGCGTCTCCCCATCGGGTGCATCGTTCGGGAATACAGCGATGCCTATGCTGGTGCCGATCGTGACGCCGGCGGGCAGGTTGGCGCCTGAGTCGTTGAATGCGTCCAGGATGGCTTCAGCTGTGCGCGTCGCATAGCCCGCGCTCGGCAGACCGGGAACAATCACAGCGAACTCGTCGCCGCCCAAGCGCGCAACCATTTGCCCAGGCTTGAGGGCGCCCCGGATCTTCTCGGCCACACACTGCAGCACGGCGTCTCCGACAAGATGGCCGAAGAGGTCGTTGATCTCCTTGAAGCGGTCGAGATCGAGGAAGAGCACGGCAAGGCACCGCTCAGTGTCGAGATGTGCCGTAAGCTCTGCCTCCAGCTTTTCGTTGAAGCTCGTGCGGTTCGGAAGCTTGGTCAAGGGGTCGTGGTGGGCAAGGAAGTGAATTTCCTCCTCCGCCCGCTTGCGCCCGCGAATATCGCGCACGGCAAACACCTGATGCGGCTTGCCGGCATAAAGGATGCTGTGCCGGATCAGCTCCACGGGGACCATGGTGCCATCCGTCGCGCATAGTTCCACCTCCAGCGGCGTTTGCGCGGTGCCCGTGAGTTCGCCTAGGGAGGCCGTGGGAAAGAAGGACCTGAGCGAGCGTCCGACCGGCTGCGAGCCGTCGACGCAGGCAAGCGCGGAGAAACTGCGATTGGCGGCCACGATCTCGGTTTTTTCGCACACGATCAGCCCCTCGACGGCCGCGTCGACCAGCTCCTGCATACGCGCTATCTCGCCGGCGCGACGGAGATCACGCACATCGAGGGCGAGGCCGATGATGGCCAAAAAGATGATGACGACCGAAACGAGGGCTACGCCAGCCGCCATCCAGTCCGCGGGCAACGCCGTTGCGGAAACAACAATGCGCGGGTCTGGCATGATTGCCGCCGCGCCCATCGCCGTGAAATGATGGCTGCAAATCGCGACTGTCAACACGAGAGCACCGAGCGCCTTCCACTTGACCGTGTTGGCGTAAAGGGCGACCGGCAATGCGGCCGCGCCGAACAGCCCACCAAGAATGATCGAGGCGGCGACGAGCGGCACATCCCAGACGACGCGACCCGCGATCTCGAATGCGGCCATGCCGGTGTAGTGCATCACCGCGATGCCGCCTCCCACGATCGCACCGCCGATCCAGCGTCCCTGTGGAACGCGTGGCGAGATGCCGATCGTGAGACCCGTGCCGGTCAAAGCGATCGCGGCCAGTAACGAGATGATCGTCAAAGCGATGTTGTAGCCGCTCGGTATGGCGGGCTGGAAGGCCAACATGGCTATGAAATGCGTCGACCAGATGCCGAAGCCGGTGGCGACCGAGGCGACCGCTAGCCAGATCCGTCGCATCTCGCTTTCACCGCGCCCGACATGGTGAAGCAGATTCACGGCCGTGAAGGAGGCCAGGGCGCAGATAAAGGCCGCCAGCGCAACCAGACGCAAATCATGCTGCGTGGCAATGCAAGTGTAGACTTTCAACATGCTCTTCCCCCAGGCAGGATTATCACCCGCTGGGGAGAAATCTACGGCCAAAACTTGAATAAAGCGCTTAAGCGGGAAATCCGGTTTGAATCATTGTCGTCTCTCAAACCCGCTCAAGCCGGTGATCTCTGCGCCCTCAAAGGCGATTAGCGGCCTAGCAAAGCTCGTCTTCTTGCCGAGCCGAGCGGAATTCCGGCCGCGATCGCGAAATCTCGACGAAATGCCTTCTCGACGTGCCGCGCCAGCGTCACATACGTGGGCAAAGGCCAAGGCGGCCGTTCTCATAGAAATAGGAGGCAGCCAGACCATCACGGGTTAAGATGCCGGTCCTGCTATTCAAACACCTAGCTCCTGACCAACTGCTTCGCAGCAATGCCAGGAATGTCGTCAATCCGGTCAGGTTTCCCGATTAGATAGCCTTGAGCTTCATCACATCCGACGTGGCGCAGGTAGTCGAGCTGGTCGAGAGTTTCCACGCCTTCGGCCGTTACCGCAATTCGAAGCTCATGCGCCAACTCGACCAATGATCGTACAATCGCGGCGCAGTCCGCATCAGTCAGCATGTCCTGGACAAAAGATCGGTCGATCTTGAGCCGCGAAAGAGGCAATTTGCGAAGATAAGTGAGCGACGAATAGCCGGTGCCAAAATCGTCAAGAGCAACTGTGACAGACAGAGAACTCAACGATTGTAATAACGAGATCGTCTCTTCAAAATTCGAAATCAGCACGGTTTCTGTGATTTCGACCTCGAGTCTTCGGGGCTCCAAACCGGCTTCAGCCAAGGCCGCCACAATTTCATGCAGCAAGGCCTTGTTCTTAAGCTGCATTACCGACAAGTTGACGGAGACCCGCATGTCGCGCGGCCAGCGCGCCGCTGCCAGACAAGCCGTTTTGACGACCCAGTGTCCGATGGCGTGAATCAAACCCGTTTCTTCAGCGATGGGTATGAACTCCGAGGGAGAGATCGTGCCAAGGGTCTGATGCTGCCACCGCAGAAGCGCTTCATACCCCCGGACGCTATCACGTCCGAGGTCGAGAAAGGGTTGGAATGCGAGCCAAAGCTGGTCGTTGGCCAGCGCAGATTTCAGATCGCGTTCGAGGACATGGCGCCTTGTGGCAGCTTCGTCGTCGTTTGCGCTGAAAAACTGGATGGAGCCCGCCCCCAGCGTCTTGGCCCTGTATAGTGCGGTGTCCACGCACCGCAGGAGTTGGTTGGCATCCAAACCGTCAGCGGGAGCCAAAGCGATGCCTATAGAGGCCCTGCAATATAGTTCGCGCCCTTCGATCAAGAATGGGTCGCGCATGGCATCTACGATCTGTTTGGCCAAGGACCTGATTTGATCTGGCCTGATATCGCGCGTAGCAATTATTGCAAATTCGCCGCCCTCCAATCTGGCAATGCCATCGCTCTCCCGCGTCGATCTCCGAAGTCTCGCAGCCACTTCGACCAAAAGGGCATCCGCCATGGCTCGGCCAAAGCGATCATTCACCTCGGCAAAATTGTTAAGATCGAACAAAAGCAACCCACAGTGCTGGTCAAACTCCTTTGCGTCCACCAGCGCGTTCTCCAGCCGCTCGTTGAAGCTGAACCGGTTTGGCAGTCTCGTCAGAACATCCCTGCGAATGGCATTTTCGCTTTCCGCCTGCAGAATCAAGCGCTGAGTAAATTCGAAGGCGTGAGCAAGCACGGCACGAAACAACGTGATGGCGTAACTCACCATCAGGATTGCGACGGGCAGGTTGACCGCGTCTTTCACCCACACGATCGCCACCGCTGAACCGACGAAGATCGGCAGCGTATACGCGATGGCCGCAATAGGAATCGTGTAAAACGAAGCGGCGCCGCCCGCGATCATCCCCGCGCTCAGGCAGGTAATCACGACCTGGGCAGCACTTGTTGCCCCGCTGAAGAACAGAACGGGAAGTGCTCCCCACCATGTGCCGAACAAGAAGGCGTTCCGCACCAGGTTTTGCGTTGTCCGGCGAGACACCGACCTTGGTTTGACGGACTGAAATGATGATCTCGCTCTCAGGCCGACGAAACCCGCGGCGGCGATGATCACACTCGCCCAGAGGATGGCTTTGGTTTGCTCGGGCGAGCCCCAAAACGCCGCGACAAAAGTGGCCGCATTGAGGATGTTCGCAACCATGCCAAGAAGCGTGTTGCGAAGCACGATACTGACCTGCTCCGCCCTGATACGGCCGGCAAGTGGTTCGATCGTCGAGGGCCCGCCAAAAACACGCAGGTCTCCCGCCAAAAGGTCACCGAGCCTTGCGGCAGACAGACGCTGCATCACTCTTTCACTCCCGCCCTAGAGTAGTAGCTGCGTGTTGGTCTCCTAGCATGGAACAATTGGGAAAAAGTAAATTTCACCGGCAAATTTGGACAGCCCAGTTGGGGAAACCAACGGGCTCCGGAATTCGAAGATAGTGAAAGACACGATGCTCCCCATCCGGGCTGTCGCGACGCAAGCCTAGGAGTTCTGCCTCAAGTCTGTTGCCGGCCTACGTGAAGGACTTGGCCTTGTTACCTTCCGAGACCCACGTTGCCCTAATCCGATCGCTGGCTTCACGGCCGCGATGTCCTATCTATTTGCGTCCCCACAAAGGGGGCCGCCCGGTAGAGGTTCCTGGTTGGAGCGTGGCTCGGCCACAACGCTACAGCCCGAATGCGCGCGCGGGGCGCTTCAATCTTCGGGGCCGTCGCCCGCCATACGAGGATACGCCCCGACGCAGGGCGTCGACTTGTCATCAGCATCGCGCCGACCCGCTCGGAAGCCAAACTGAGGCGGTTCCGTGTCCGCCAGCAATCTCTACCAGGCAAGGGCGGCGCCGGTCCTCATATGCCGGACCGCCACCTGCGCTCCGGCGTCCTGCCATTGTCGATAGGTGCCCCACAAGCCATCGCGGTAACCGTTGACCATGGCTGCGATCCACAGCGCCACGGCGTAGATGGCACTCTGGGGCGCGGACGAGGCATCGCATTTGATTGCGATTGCCACCTTCGGGTTGACTCCGGGGGGCTGGCGGTGGTCGAGGAAATGGCCGTCATGGTTGTGGCGGAGAATTGGGTGCCGTACGACTCCGCCTATGAAAAGAAGCTGGCGACGCGCTTGCCAGGACAAGGAGCGAAGCGTCAAAGCACTACGCTGTAATCTGCCGGTGGATAAGCCAGCCGCGACATCGATATTGCAGATACAGCCGCGGCCGGTTGGCCATTATGTCGTGCCCCCTCTTCCGATGATGCGTACCAGGAAACGCTGGGCGAACTGATCGCATCGCAACCGGAGTTCGATTCCTGGATCTGGCGGACGGCCGATAGTGACATGCCGGCTTTGCCTGGTCGGCAAGACGGTGGGTCCGCCATATGAAGACGCCGCCGTTCGCGGGCGCTGGCACGCCGGCGAGAATTTTCAGCTACCCTATTTTATCATCCAATTCGCTCGCCTGAGCGGATCTTCCCAGCAAATGTGTGTCCGCCCTAGATCATAGAGGGGCTTGCAGTCCAGCTCGTGCGGCCGATCACTCCCACTCGCAAGTTGGGCGGATCAAGCCATGTTCATAGCCGCTGATGAGCCGCTTCATCGCTTCTGCGCAAGAAAAAGGCCGGGCTTGCAGCACCCGGCCGAGCAAGAGGTCAAAAAGCTCCAGAGGAGAACGCGCCGGACGCAATGGGAGGAGAACGCCCAACGCACGCTGGCATATAGGTCAGCAAGGATGACATCTCAACGACATGCCAGTAGACCACGAGGCCTGATCATCTTGGTGCACTGAAGCTTGCGAGCCCGGGCGTTTGCCCAAAACCTCATTTTTTGCCTAGGGGCGCTCTGGAGTGATCATCCGTTCAGGATGTCATGGGTGTGCTATACGGCTTTGATGGCTATTGGTTCGATGTTGCGCCAGCGTTGGCTGCCGGAAAAGAGCTTTCCACCCTATGCGTATCTGCCGGGCAGGCAACCGCATCCGGTGCGTGATCCCGCAGGACACAGCTATAATAGCGAAGCCATGCGGTTGACCACAGAGGTCTCGCTTGATTCCGACACATTCCTCTGGGGTCTCGACCTCTTCAACCATGGCTATTACTGGGAAGCCCATGAGGCATGGGAAGGCCTGTGGCAGGTTGCAGACCGAGGCGCTCCGCTTCGGACGCTCTTCAAGGGATTGATCCTGTTATCGGCGGCCGGCGTGAAGATCCGCCAGGGCAAGCAGGCGGCGGCAATGCGTCATGCCGGACGCGCCGCGGCGCTCCTTCGTCGGCTGATGAAGACGGCCGATCATGGCTTCGAGCGTGGGCTCGGCATGTCACCCGCAGCGCTCGCCGAACACGCCGAAGCCGCGGTAAGGACCCCGGCAGCCTTGCAGGCGACAGCGCTCGGTCAGCCACAATCCGTGTTTGAGTTCATTCTCGGACCAAGCTCCGGCGGAAGCCCGATCAGCCGGCAACAAAGACAAACAATCCTCCGGAGAAGACGCCAGGGATAGACCGGCCTCGTTGGGTCCAAACGTACTAACGAACCACGAATGTCGGGTTTCGTTCACCTGGCCGTATTTTCGTGTCCGCGGAAGTTCGTCACGTTGCTTTCGGAATTACAAAAGCTCAATACGGCATGGCTGCATATACGGTTCCGGCGCCTGGCAGCCGAAACGATGTCCGGGGCGGAACGCTGTTAGCTATATCTTATGGCGATGCTTATGCTGCCGAGACATTTATTGCCTTCAGCCACAACCATCACCATGTAACGAGGCTTCACCAGCTGCCTTCAAGCCAACCGGAGAATTTCATGACAGAAGAAGCCGACCACAGCCTCGACGCCCTCATCGAGCTTACCGCCGATGTCGTCTCAGCCTATGTCTCGAACAATCCGGTCCCTGTGGGCGACCTCCCCGCCCTGATCGGCCAAGTACATGCAGCCCTGAAAGGAACCGCCGGCAGCGTTTCCGCAGAACAGCCGCAGGCTCTCAAGCCTGCTGTTCCGATCAAGAGGTCGGTGATGGCCGACTACATCATCTGCCTTGATGATGGAAAGAAGTTCAAATCGCTAAAGCGCCATCTGTCGACCCACTATGGCCTCACGCCGGACGAATATCGCGCCAAATGGGGCCTGCCGGCGGACTACCCCATGGTCGCGCCGAACTACGCCGCAGCGCGCTCGGCCTTGGCCAAGACCATGGGGCTCGGCCGCAAACCGAAAGACTCGCAAACGCCGGCGCCGGCGACGCGGATCGGCAAGAAGATCACAGCCTAACTTTATCTCTCGAGGGTCATTCTGGAGCGCGCAGCTGCTATCGGCATGATCTGCGCAGAACAGGAAATGGCGGGGGACCAAACCACGCCATACTCGTCTTCTTTTGCTCTTGCCGGGGACGCAGAAGAAAATTTCAGCCAGCTTTGCTGAGGTACCGGCAGAGGACATGCCAGTGCGGCGGTCCTGTTCGATCTCATAGTTGATAGAACGTAGTCGGCCGGATGCGCAGACGAAGATTCAAATCACCATTGGCGGGATGGAACCGAGCGAAATGCAGGGGCAAATCCGGTAGTTAGCGAAACCAGTTCGGGCGCGCTCGCTACGTTCTTGTGCTATGGCGGCCCAACCCGGACAACAACCGGCCTCTCAAATCTCCTCAAGCCGGTCATCTCTCCGCCCCCAAAGACGATCATAGGTCAAGAGCCCAGTTCCACTTCTTTGCCGAGCCGAGCCGGTCCGCTGACCTGAATGTCGACAATGCCCTCTTGACCCGCCCCGCGCCAGCCTCGCAGGAGTCGCCGAGCCTAGGCTCGCTCTTTTCCGTTGCCCGACTTGCAGGCAGCGAGCCATTGCATGGCGGAGGTTGCATCCTCCAATATAGCGGCCCGCTTCGCGAAGCCGAAAAAGGTATTGCGCGCTGCACTTACAGGCTTTCGCCCGTCGTATGCATCATAGCATGCCTTTAGGGCGGCTTCGTGGACCAGGTCTCTGCGATCTGGTGGCCATTCATCGAGGAAATCGACAGCGCCCGCAAGACTGGCAATCTCTTGCACGATGTATGCTGCACGTCGTACGAAAAGTGGGCTGCTGAAAGCTTCAGAGTTCATCGATCCTCCCGACCTGCTGAACAGTTGGTGCGTGAACAGGCACCTCGTCGACATCCGCGACCTAGCAAAGTGTGTTATCAGGGCGATGACGATCTCAAGAGAAAATAGCGGCGTGATGTCCCCCACGCGAGCAAGCCGGCTAGCGCCGGTCTGCCCAGCGAGCGACACGGTGGCGGCTCTGCTGCCGCGGTGAATCACCAGATGGCATAGCTACATGGTCCCGACGAAGACCATTGGAACATGGTCCGGCTTTGACCCGCCAACAGAACACGGCTTCATCTTCTCCGCCTTAGCTGCGCCGGCCAGGTATGACGAGCGGCCGCTGACCTGCATGGCCACGCCAGACGCGTCGGCGCAGCGAATATTCTGCCTATACGAGCAGCGGGGTTTGACAATGAATAGACCTATCCCGCAGGCCCGGATGTCATGCCATTCTTGTGGCGGACGGCCGTGTTCACGTCTGAACAAGCAGCGTGGGTCGCCGCCCGTTCACCCTTATTTACGCGAACAATTCCTTGTAACCGGTGGTCATCATCCAGTTCGCGCGATCGAGATGGCTTCGCGCTGCTTTTCGCGCGCGCACCGGCTCTTCCGCCGGATCGATGCCGAGGATGACCTGCGCCATCTCCTCATAACTGGCATCGTCGGCGGAGGCGTCCAGGAACCTCAAGTAGGTCTTGAAGTGCTCCTTGTCGTAGGCGGTGAGGCTGTCCGACCAAGGGACTTCGTCTTGAAGACCTGGTTCAACGTCCGTGTATTTCATCACGATATCGGGCTCCGGAAACAACTGGTCGAAGATTTCGCTTCGATAGGCTACCCGGACCGAGGGGAATATCGTCCTCGAGGCGACATTCCGATCATCGTCTGCAAGTGCCCGCTCGAAGCGAGAACGCTCCTTTGGCGATGCAACTCTAGGTTAGGGATGAACTGCTAAAAGCTCAAGACTGTTCGGCTGGCGTCGATACCCGGCCGACTGCTCGGCCGTTAATTTCACATAATTTCACATTCCAAATAAGACACAAAAGTCGGCCCATAGCTTACGGCCGAAACGCGTCTGGGCATTGGGATGCGCCGCAATGGGAGCCAGGCTTCCGGCCGATTCCAAATCTTTTGGCTCTTCGGCCGTCCGCTCATCCGCCTTGACCAGTACGAACCTACAGCCTATCTCATCGGCACGTTAGCACTCGTCCTTGCTGAGTGGTAACCGCAGGTCCGGACAGCCGGGCTTTGTAGGTGTCCGGCTTCGCCGGACGGTGTTTTCACCACTCTCATCGAGGAAGAAAAAATGGCACAGTCGAAGTTCCGCCCGCTTCATGACCGCGTGGTCGTTCGCCGGGTCGAATCCGAATCCAAGACCGCTGGCGGGATC
>NZ_JBVVQX010000048.1:0-13370 GCF_055811675.1 Mesorhizobium sp. WSM4808 | reverse complement strand
ATCCCGCCGACCTGATCGGCCGCGTCAGCGACCATCCAGCCAATCGCATCGACGAGCTTCTCCCCTGGAACTGGCGCGTCCGATCCGGCACCAGACTGGCGGCCTGACCGTGGCTGCTATCACCCGGGTCTACACCCTCCCGCTCGCCGCCGAAATGCTCGGCCAGGATGCCGAACTGCTGTGGGAGGTCTATGTCGACATGGAACCGGAGGACGGTTGCCTCTGGGTCTACGGGCCCGACGATCAGCAGATCGCTGCCTTCACAGCCTTCGGCCTCGAATGCCTGACCGACTTCATCCGCGAGCACAAAGCCAATCGCGGCAGCGGTCAAAACGATGGCCGGTAAGAGCCCTGGGTCATGACCGGGCGCTTACCAAACAGGATCATCGCCAGCAGGTTCTGCCCGGCACGGCGGCGCCGGCGGCTGGCTGATCATCGCGCACTGCCGGCACGAGAACTTCTCGTGCCGGCCTTGGTCACCTTCCACCGGCGCCGGATCACCTCCAGCGTCTCGGGTCACGTCCTCGGCCAGCTTCGACAGCTTTGCCGAGCCGCAGCAGGGGCCGTTCTCCGCCGCGGCGATGACCACATGCTCGCGCGGCAGATGCTCGGGGACGGCTTGCGCGAGGGCGGCTTGCGCTCGAAAATTTGACATCTCTTGCCTTTGCCGCCGCTTTCTGGCCGCCAGCTTGTCCTCGGTAGCCGACGCCTCTAGATCCTCCAACTGCGGCTCCAATTGCTCGAGCGTGGCAGAAGGTCGGAGCGTGATCTCGCCTGCACTACCGTGTGAGCCACTCGGACTTGACGAAAGCTGGGCGCTTCAACGCTATCGACCGGCTCGTTGACAGCGGACCGTCTTGCTCGGTGCGTGCTGCGATTTCTTTCCATTCCGGCGTTTCGATAAACTGCTGCCAACCAATGCTCGCAGCCTTCTCGTCAGGCCACTCGACGACATACCAGATTTCGCCACTCTCCGGCGCTTCCCAAAAGTCGATAAGTGCAATTCCCCTCTTCTTGAAGAGCGGCAAGCTATCGCGAGCAAACCGCTCTCGCATCTTGTCCTTCATCCCCATAGTCGGTACGTAATGCCGCAATTCATAGATCATAGACCAGCCTTGGCCTTTTTTCAGTTCTGCTGACTAGAAGTACTGCCGGTTCAAATATATCTATATATCAGTAGACGTTCGATAAATGGATTGTTCGAGAGCATACTGTTTCTTACAATCACCCGTCAACTCGGTTGAAGCCAGCACTCATATATATATATATATATCGCCGCGAGTCCGACGGGCTCCTTTCTCTACCGGATGCTCCGTAGGCCGTGCCACTTCGGTTGGACCCGAATATGGCCAATTCATGAATTCCCTTATTAAGGGATTAAAGGCGCGCTTCATTCTTAAGCTTGGGACGTTGTATGGCTATACCACAATCTACCTGGCCGAGGCAGCGCGCGAATAGCGGATCGTGACGAGTTGGCGATTTGACGAAGAAACAGCGCCAAACCACAGCAAATCCTGCTGTTTTCGCTGTCGGTCTTAAAATCAGGGCTTGCGGATAGTTCACGGCCGAACGGAAACTAGTGGCAGCGACGGCGGCAAAATGGACTACAACATGGCTCATGAATCTCATCTCCGACATTCAACCAACGAATATTATTGCTTCCTGATTCCACTGGAGGGTAGGAAGATGTCGAATGTCATTTTGATTTCCATTCTGTCTGAGTCTTCGACGATGTCAGAGCAGCCGCCGTACGGCAGCGATGATGTGGTCCTTCGTCGGGAAGAAATCCTTTTCGAGGGCCGGACTGAATGGGACGTGAATATCGGGAGCGCTCACCCGTAGGATCGGGCGCTTCAACAGATTGAACGCCTCCTCCGCCATCACCGCGGCGATTTCACTTCCGACATTGCAGACGCGGTGCGCGTTCTCAACGATCAGAAGCCGTCCGGTCTTGGCGACTGACGTTTTGATGGCCTCATGATCGAGCGGCTTCAACGTACGTGGATCGATCACTTCGACCGAAATGCCGTCCTCGGCGAGCGCGCTGACAGCTTCCATCGCTGGCCGAATGGCACCGGCAACAGCGATAAGGGTTACGTCTTCTCCTTCGCGCTTAACATCCGCTTTGCCAATCGGGATTAGATGTTCCGGATCTGTGGGCACATTGTCCTCGAGCGGCCACAGGCGAGTGTCTTCGAAGACCATTACGGGATCGCCGTCGCGAATGGCCGATTTCAGAAGCCCCTTGATATCGGCCGCGCTGGTCGGGCTAATGATTTTGAGGCCAGGCACATTCATAAAAAACGGATAAGGCCGGTCGGCATGCTGCGCCGCCAGGGACCCCAGCGAGGACATACAGCAACGAAACACAATCGGGATGTTGATCTGGCCTCCCGTCATATACCGCAATTTCGAGGCCTGGTTGATGATCTGGTCCGAGGCGAGATAGACAAAGCTGGCGCCTGAGAGGTCTACGATGGGCCGCAATCCGTTGATGGCAGCCCCGATTCCGAGGCCGGTGAAACTGCCTTCTGAAATCGGCGTGTTCCAAATCCGGTTTTTGCCAAACCGCTCAATAAGTTTGGCGCAACCATGAACCGAGAGCTCCTCTCCTATCAGGACGACGCGCTCATCGCGATCCATTTCCTCCATCTGCGCCTGCACGAGCGCTTCAAAATAAGTCATCTGAATATGGGTGCCGGGCGACGCTGCAAGTTTCTGGGCATCAGTTTCCATGTAGAATTAATTCCTCTCCAGCCCAGCCACGAAGCCGTGAAGGCCTGCAGGGGGTGAGTTGAACATGAAATCGGCTAAGGTTTCGGGCCGAGGCATGGGGCTGGCCAAAGCAAATTGTACAGCTCGCTTCACGGCTTGGACGACTTCGTCCTCAATTGCTCTCAGACTCTTTTCATTTATGCCTTCATCAAGGAGCGTAGTGCGATACAGCAAAATCGGATCGCGCTCGCGCCTTTGAGCCTCGACTTCTTCAACGGATCGATAAGGCTCCCCCGGAATCACCGAGCCGAAATCGTGCTCATCGAACCGATATGTGTTGGCTACTATCAGAGTAGGGCCCTCGCCCGCGCGTGCTCGCGTGACGGCCTCTGCCGCAACTTCATAGACGGCGCTCACACTCTGCCCGTCAACCGTTATACCTGGCATGCCGTAGCCTGCTGCCCGCAGCGCGATGTCCGGCTGCCCGTGGCTTTGCACAACCGAGGTGGTCATTGCATATCCGTTGTTCTCGCAATGATAGATAACCGGAAGCTTCCACAGCGAGGCCATGTTGAGACTCTCATGGAAGGTACCCTGGTTCACCGCCCCATCGCCGAAGAAGCAAAGGGTAACCTGATCGACGCCGCGCACCTTGGCGCTGAACGCACACCCTGTGGCAAGAGGAATGCCTCCTCCGACGATACCCGATTCACTGATGATCCCGACCGAATTGTCTGCAACGTGCATTGAACCGCCGCGCCCCTTGCAAATGCCGCCCGCCTTTCCCATCAGCTCGGCCATGAGCCCATCCAGGTTCGCACCCTTCCCGATCGGATGGCCGTGCGAACGATGCGTTCCGGTCATGGCGTCATCGTCCCGAAGGGCGAGACATGCTCCTACGACAGCGGCTTCCTGACCCACGCTCGAGTGAAACCAACCAGGGATCTTGTCACCTTTGAACTGGCGCATACCCTCTTCCTCGAATCGACGGATGCGAAGCATCCGCCGATAGGCTTCCAGTCTCTGATCACCGTTTAACATCATGATCCAAACGTTGCTCCAATATGAGGTAAAAGATGCCCCCCTTGGATGGCATAGCGCAGGTCCTAAACCTGGACTTATTCATGCACTTTCGTGGTTCTCTCATACATACATCCGGAGCAAGAGCCTGCTGATAAACCGGCAGGCTGCGCGACTGGCTGGTAACAGCATGGACGAGAATTGCGGCTATGCGGCCCCAGCGTTAACGGCCTTCGGCGTTTCAGGGATGTTTTGCGGCGATGAGAGACATAGGGTCAGCCTTACTGGCGCGTGAACTCGCACGAGCCGTCCGGAATGAGATTGATGCGTTGCATCGGCTGCCAGTTTCGACAGCAAGATTTGTGGTACCGTCGTCATAGCCTCGGTTCCTCTGGTGCGCTGGTCTTCTCGGGCACTTGGAAGACCCAATAGTGCGCGTCCTCCTCGGCGACGTATCTGCCGTTCCTGAGGCACTGTGCCGGTATAAGGACGCCCTCATCCTGCAGACGCCGCACCTGGTCTTCAAAGGATGTCGTCTCCGCATAGCTCTTGCGGGTGCTTGCAATGACAAAGCCGTTCGGGCGGGTGACGCGAGCCAGCTCGCGCAACCCATCCGGCCGGACGTGTCCGAGCGTGAGGACACCGCAGCAGACGGTTAGGTCATAGCTCGCGCTGGAGTAGTCGGAGAGTCGCCCGTTAAGGTCGACATCACCTCGGGCACGGCGGTAGACACCGGTTTGCCGGGCCTTTTCGGCCATCTCTTCGGAGAGATCGAACCCGTCAATCAACCGGAAGCCGAGGCGTTCCAGTTCCATACCGACGAGCCCTGTTCCGCAGCCCGCGTCTAGGATTGCGATGGCATTTCGCTGCCCGGCCAAATAGGCTGTCTGCACGGCGCCTGCCAGTTCCGCCACGATCATCGGCCCGCAATACCCGACGCGGGCCTGATCCAGATCGAAGGCACTCGCCCATCCGCTATATAAGTGGGCCAAGCGAACGGCGTCGCCATCGAGGGCATGGGATGCCTTCATGCGCTCTCGTGCGCCTTGCTCCGGTGCTGTTTGCTGATCCAGGGTGTTCATAACAGTTCCTCCGTGTAAGGGCAGATGGGTGCGGCACTGCATTCATGGGCGCGCAGCGGCCGCGGCTGAAACCAAAACTGTTCCTTGCCACTATGCGGAGCATGGATGTTTGACCATGCGAGTGGGTCTAGAAACAAGGCAATCACGTCGACGTCCTCTAGCGGAAACATCCACTCCTCTCGGCTTGATCTGCCCGGCGGATTGGTCAGCAATTCCTGACCTGGCTGCGGCCGTCCAGCATCGACGCTCTTCACGATAAGCCACCCTAAACTCCCAAGATGTGGTGGCAGAAAAGGACGATTCAGTATTCTCAAGAGCGACTGTACCGGCGGAATGCAGGAGGAAAAAGGCTATTTTTGAGAATTTTACATTACAGTACGTTACAAATTTGCGATACACGTATCACTTATATTCAGAGAAACAAACGTAGATCGGTAACCACATTAACACAAACATTAGGCATGACGAAGTTGTATTCGAAGTTAATCCGCATGAGAGCCTGGCAAGCGATTAGTCTCGGTGCCGGTCGGTGCGCATGGGGGGGGCGTAAGTTAGTATCCTTGCGCGTCAATCTCAGATGCTCTTTTCGAGCTCTGGAGCAAACTGGAAGAGATGTCCGATGATGCCATGGTCAGCGCCCTGGAAGGTACATTGGCACATCGCTATGCCGTCGGGAGTGGACGGCGGATCCTTGGACGTAACATGGCGTCGACCTTAATGGCGTAGCCTGCACCAGAATACGGGTGGTCGGCTGACGCGAAGAGCGACAGATGCTGAAAGCAGTGAACGACATCGAGTGTATCCCGTTGATGTCGAGCGTCACCGTCTCGTGCGGCGCGGCAATAGCTCGACAGCCACAGGTGGACCAGCACATCGCCGAGTTGGATGACGATCTTGAGGTCCGGCAGGTTCCCCGACGGCGCCAATCGTGCAGTTGCCGGGGATGGTTCTGCGACGGCCGATGTGCTTTGTCGGCAGTCGGCGCGAAGGGTGCCGACTACTGGAAGCGACGACGATATTCAGCATATTTTGCTGCCAATTCCTTCGCGCGGTCTTCGCACTCGTCCAACGCCATTGCGTCGCAATCGTAAGCGAGCAGCTCGCGCATAACGTCAGCCGACTCTGCCGTGAAGCGCACCGTGCCATCGCTTTCCACGGCCTCAATACCGTCGTATTTCTGGCATCCCCTGTTGATCTCCACCGCATCGTCCAATGATAGGCCTTCAGGCAGGTCGATCGAAATGCCCGTCGGAGCAACCCTAACGGGATAGCCCCCCACGAGACCCAATGGACCGGGCGCATGCACGACACGTTCTACGCGATCGGCCAACGCACGAAGAACAGCTGTCGCCGACGATGCAGTCACCGGTTCCCCCTCGAGGCCTCCCACCCGCCGAAAACGTCCGGCAACGTTTGCGAAGATCACATCGTGGCCCATTTCCTCAGGCCTAATTCTCTGACCCTCCCGATATATGGCCAGATAGTAGGGCGCGCCGTCCGTGGAACCGGTCCTCGGCATACGACAACTGACGTAGTGTTGGGCAAAGAACCGCACGTCGATCGCTTTCAGTTCGCAATCCAGAAGATGCGCGGCCGCCAACCTGATGCCCGGTACGGCATTGGCGACGTTACCGATGCCAATTGCCGGCGAGAGACCCTCGGCGGCAAGGGCGGCATTTGTTACATCAGGGTAGGATGCATTCACCACCGCGCTATCAAGTCCGGCCTCTCGTACAGCTCTCATCAGGCGTCGCACGAGAACAAGATGCATTGGCGTCCATACGCCGCCGCGTGCTCGATCGATCTGCTGATAAGCATCAGGCGGCAATTGCGTTATGACCCACCATGAATGCAATGTCGTTGCATTGAAAATGATGTCAGGACGGAGAGCCGCCAGTCGCTCTGCTGTAGCCTCTATATTCATGAGATTCAAGGGCACCACCTCAATGCTCGGATGGTGGCCGAGGTTTAAGGCCGTGTGCTTCGCCAAGTTGGCCCTTAACGTGGCCCGCTGCACGTTTTTTGCTCCGACATGCAGATCGTAGGGTCTGCCGCTTTGACTGAGAAAATCAAGAACCGTCCCACCTAGGACGCCGTGCCCAATAATCAGGATATTTACGCGGTCCTGCATCGAAGGTCTCTCCGAGATGATTGTGGGCGAACTTAAAGATTGATTATTCGTATTCTTAGAAAGAATAACATTGTTAGGTTTCGATACAAGTGTACGTGCCGTAGATTTACGTTAAATTGTGTAAAAAGATTTGTCGATTTAATTAATATTAATAGCAGTCCTAATGTGAAACGATACTGACGGCTGTCTGTCGCGATTCTGCCTTATACCAATCTAAATTCCCGGCGAATGCTCTCTTATGCCGAAGGCGTTGGAGCGGAACGGGGCTGAGCCTTGTCGGTATGACGGTTGATCTGCCGCCTCGCGCAGGCGCGAGTGGTTAAGAAGCGGGACCCCGGAGCGGAAGATGGTGTCTTGGTACGGCCTTGTCGATGCTGTATCCGGAATCAATCGGGGGGCAATTCAGGTGACTTCCAGACCATCTCGGCTCTCATTGGGCCGCACGTAAGGGCGGCCGCGCCGCCGGAGTTCATCCGCCGTAGCGCGCTTTGTGCGATGCGCACGGTATCGTCCTGATCGCAGATGAGGTCCAGTCCGGCTTCGCTCGCACCGGCCGGGTTTTCGTCATAGAGCATTCAGGGGTGGAACCGGTAGCGCTGGGAAAGAGTTTCGGCGGCGGGCTCCCAATCGCCGCTGTCATCGGCGAGGCGGTGATCATGGACGCCGTGCCGCCGGGCGGGGCGTTCAGCTCGAGGTCGGTAATCCTCACGAGCTTGCTTTCTTCGACCAAGTTCGCACCAGTCGGTCCCAGCCCACGGCAACGCCCTGACCAGCCTGGGCGGCTTGCAAAATTGCCCCGGGCGACTCCGGGCGCAGCATAGGACTTCCTCCAGCCGGCCCAGGCCAGGTCGGTCCATTCGACACGAGCGGAAGTTCGGGCAAGCACTTGGCCGTCGCGTCGTGGTGCTCTTGGGCGAAGGCGGGACCGCAGACCGGGTAGATGACGTCGCCAAACAATAGGTCCGCACTCTCGTTAGGCCATGAGCCGAAGCCATAGCGGATGCGCAGCTTGACCCCAGCGCGGCGATAGTCGCGCGAACTTTCGGAAATCATATGGTCGACTGTAATATCATCGTGCTGTGCCCCAAGCGCGACATGCGCAGTAGCAGCCAGATCGGCGCGAACGCATAGGTGGAGGCAATCGTGACATCCGGGAACGACCGCCGCGTTTAATGTTCGTCGACGTCGGACGCCCTGGAAAAAATGCTTGCCAGCTCGGTGTAGAGGTCTTTGCCAGCGCTGGTAAGGACCACGCCGGTTCCTGGCCTCACAAACAGCGGAACACCAACCTCGTCCTCAATGACTTTGATCTGCCGACTGATCTCTCTCGATGTCACGTTCAGCTCGGAAGCTGCAAGCTCAAGCGAAAGATTGCGTGCCGATGCCTCGAATACCTCGAGGGCAGTGAGGACAGTGAGGGACAGGATATCATAGTAGCGATGGGCCATTGAACACTCCAATCAGATCGGCAGTCGCGAACCAAACGACCGGCTATCCACGTCGTCCTCTGGCCCATAAAGGACTGCCGCCAGTCTACACGCGTTAAAAGCGAGACTGATGAGTCACCACCATGCTCCGTGACGTAACCGCGGTCGTCCACCGTGACCCACTCAAGTTGCGTGCCAGTTGGCGCACCGTTGTGAGTTGCACCGCTCGTCCATACCGACAGGACCGCCCGCCCGACTGTTTTGTCGGCTTTCCAACATTTTTGCCCAGCTTCGGACAAAAGTTTGTGGATGGAGAGAGGTGGATCCGGTCACCTCCTTGCGTACGAAGCCCTCGTCCCTGATCTTGACCCGGATCGCGTCAAAAAAGACGAGCGGGTAGCAGATGTCGAGCGGCCGATTCTGCCATTCGGCAACCTCCTCCAGGACGGCGTCGGTGACAGCCGAGATCAGGTCCGGCGACACGTCAATGCCGTAGAGCTCCTCCAGATGGCCGCGTATCTCGCGCACCGTCATGCGCCGCGCATACATGGAGATGATCTTCTCGTCGAAGTCCGGGAAGCGGCGCTGATATTTGGCGATCAGCTTCGGATCGAACGTTCCGGCACGGTCGCGCGGGATCGTCAGCATCATCTTCGATGTGCCCGTCAGCACCGACTTCCGCGAATGGCCGTTGCGGCGATTGACTTTCTCGGTGCTCTCGTCCTCAAGGTGCTCATCGAGTTCGGCGTTCAAAATTCGCTCCGAAAGCGCCTTCTTCAGATCGTCGAGCAACCCATCTCGGGCAAACACCTCATTGGGATCGCGGCCAGCAAGCAACTGGTCCAGGAGTTCTTTCTCGATAGCCATGTGATGATTCTCTCCTTTCCATCATCATGGCCTCGCGCACAGAATTCCTGACAGTCCCTGCTGATGCTTTATCGTCACCGCTACCTTGGCTGGAACGTGAAGCATTTCCTCGTGGATCACGTCGGGCACCCAGACCCCGGTCAACTCGCCCGCGCAATGCAGCTCTCGCACCAGCGTGACCGCGTTCCGTCGGTTCGTCTTGATCCGCTCACCCGAGCGCTTTGGGATCAGGGCCGGTGCGACCACCATGCAGTCGTAACAGACTTCGCGGACCTGCCGGCACAACCCGTAACCCGTCGGGGCGGCCTCGAAGCAGACGTGCAGTCGATCATATCTTTTTCGCAGCTTCTTGATCGTCCGCTCTATCGCGCCGACTATTCTCGACCTCGCCGACGAACCGGACCTCGCCCGTGCGGCCGCCCTCCGCGATCGCTACCGTGTGCTTCTTCTTGGCTACGTCAAACGCGACAAATGCTTCGCTATACTCTCCCATGGCTCGCCCTCCATGCGTGAGGAACGGTTCGGCCCATCCGAGCAACCCTCGTCTCTTAATCGCACGAAAGGGCGGGCCACCGATCTCAGCCCCGGAACATGACGTCTAGGGCAGGGGCAAGAATTGTCGACATTTTCATTTTCAGGAGATCGGCAGCGGCAGCTTCTTGGTGCGGCCACCGTCCATGACGGAGACCTGACCGGTCACGAATGCGCTCTCGTCCGAGGCCAGCCAGACCGCAAGATTTCCGACGTCGCTCGGCTCGCCTAGGCGCCCGACTGGATGCATCGCGAGCAGTTCCTTGCGGACGCGGGCGCTGTCGGCCATGTTGTCGATATAAACCTCGCTGAGATCGGAGTTGATCCAGCCGGGCGCAATGGCATTGCAGCGGATACCCTCATGCCCATGGTCCACGGCGACCGCCGCCGTGAAGCCGTGAATGCCAGCTTTCGAAGCGGAATAGGCAGGATGCCCGGGATTGGACGCCAGCCCTTCGATCGAACCGATGTTGACGATGCTTCCCCTGCCCCACTTCCGGAGGTGTGGCATTGCTGCCTTGGTCAGCAGGAATGGGGCCTTCAGATTGATGTCCATCATCTGGTCCCAGTCCGCCTCGGTCATCTCGTCGACTGTCTTCTCGAACATGATCCCGGCGTTGTTGACGAGGATATCCAGGCCGCCAAGCCGCTCGACGACAGCCTGAACGGCCGAGGAAATTTCCTGGGAGCTCGAAAGATCCGCCTTCACATAGATCGCGCGCTCATTGAGCATGGGTTCAGGCGGTGCGTGCCTCTGCACGATGGCGACTTTTGCCCCCTCCTCTACGAAGCGCTGGGTGATGCCGGCGCCGATGCCGCGGCCGCCGCCAGTGATGATTGCGATCTTGCCTGCCAGTCTGTCAGCCATGGGATGTCCTCAATAAACCGGCTTCGCGCCGTTCACTTCGAGCGCCATGCCAGCGATGTAGTGGGCGGCGTCGGAGCACAGAACGAACACAACGTCGGCGATGTCTCCGGCTCTGCGATATGACCAAGTGGTACGGTCCTGTTGAGCTCCGCAATGGCTGTGTCCGGAATGAAGCCGCGTCGTTCAAAACCCGTCCGGATCCTCGGTGTGTTGACCTCAGACGGCATTGACGCGTATCCCGTCAGGCGCATGATCCCGGCCGAGACATTCTGAGAAAGAAGCGAATGCGGCTTTGCTGGTGCAGTAGGCGGCATGGCCCGGTCGGGGATAAAGACCCCAATACGATGAGACGTTGACGATAGCACCGCCGCCGTGGCCTTTCATGTCTCCGATAGTTTTCCGAAACGCGTAAAAAATCGACGTCAGATTGATGTCGAACGTCCGCTCCCAATGCTCGTCGGTCGTCTCGAGGATGTTTCCGCGGGTGGATCTCGAGCCATTCTTTGAGGGCAAAGCTCGACCCTATTTTCGCTAAACAGGTTCGGCCTGTGGTGGGGGCGGTGCCCGCGCTGCAGCCTGCATTTGGCAAACTCCCTACCCGTCTTCAATGACAATGGTCGTCCATTGCGTTGATGCAGTTCCTTGCTTGGGCTAGCTGTCTAAGTCTCTTGTCCGCTCGGCGATTCTAAGGCGGGACAGCCTTTTCGATGAAGAAGATCATGAGACGAACTCTTTCTTAATGCGATCGTAAACCACGAAGCATGAACCGTGCCAGAGAAGGACCCTTCATTGAATCGCCGGTTGGCGGATCTTGCGCCTTGTCAGACTCGCGACGCTTGTCGGATGACAGGCGTGGCTAACTGTGGAACCGGAACCAAAGCCGATCATCCGGTATTCCGGTTAACGTCCGGTCCAACTGCCGCCCGGCGAATGTCTCGAAGCAGCGCGGCCTGCTTGAGGTCGACGTACGCCGTGGACGTGCTCGGCACTTTCTCGACGTCTATGCATGCCTGGCGACCATGTTCCCCAAGCGCCAGGCGGTGGACGACCGAACGTATGTGCAGATCACCAAGCGAATCCTTGGCCTCGGCGAACTCGAGACGCAATGGAGGTTGTCGCAATACCCGGCCGAGCAACCCGAACCGGCTTTCGCCGAAATCTCGATCGCTGCGCCGGGATAACACCGGCGCGCGGGAGTGGACGGCTGTCGTGTGCCCAATCATAAGCGGGCCGGCTCGGCATAAATTTGCTCCTAATACTAGCCCGCGCGGCGGGTGCGGATATCGTCGGCGGCTTCATCAACGAGATGCTGAAGAACCTTGTTGCCGGGCGATGGAAGAGATAGTCGAGCGCATTGTTCTCGCACCAGGCGATGACCTGCGCCCGGCCATAGTGGCCGTCGCGGCGGACCAGGATGCAGTGGCCGGCCAGCGGGCGCGGAAGTGCCGGACAGGCGCAGATGCCCTCGGATCTGCTTGCCCGTCGGGTCTTGCCAGGACGCAAGTTCCCGGCGACCGGGCGTCCGGTCGCGGCTTCGTAGATGTGGATGGTCAGGAAGCAGTCGATGTCGGGCGTCATGCTTTCGGGCGGCGCGGCATAGCTCGACAGCCACACATCGACCAGCACCCAGCCGAGCCGGATAACGGTGCACGGGCGGACGGGTTCTCCAGGCGCGAGAAGGTTGGCTGCGAGCACAGATCAATCCCGCTGTCGAGCAGCCGCCCGCAGGCGAGCTTGAAGGCCGAGTCGGTGCGCAGCCGCTGGAGATCGTTGGTACCCTCATAGCCGCATGAAACGTCGGCTATGGCGTGCGTCACCCGCTGTGGGTCGACGGATCGTGGATCGCAGCGGCCAGCGCTGACGACGAGTTGCAGGTGCCGCTCAGCCGCGGCCCATCCGAGGTGATGCGTCCGCCGTTAAATGCAGCTGTCATCTTCTTGCGTCCGACGGCTGAAAATGTGAGCGGCAGCAACGTATCGTCGACCACGCCGGGTGTGGCTCGCGAGACGTGGTGGCAGAGTTGGTAGACAACGGACTTCTATGCCAAATCAATCGTTTCGCTTTATCCGCCAACCTCTCAGACGCTCCGTCGTGCATAAGAAGGCATTTGCATCACAATGACGTGTCTTCCAAACCGGATCTAAGGCGCCTTCGTCCGCTTCAGAAAGAGAATGCACGGCTGTTGTCTCGGTCAATCACGAGCGGCGCTTGCCGTGGGGGTCGCGCTGACTGCGTGCAGTTGGAGATTGCCAATCCCAATTTTGCAGCTCAGCGTGCACGGCAGGAAGAGCAAGCAAGAAACAAAGGGGCATGGGCACACGGAGCCCATTAATATTCATATGATTTCACAAATACGTGACAAAAATTTACCAGACGGTATTTACCCGTATTGGTACTTGCTGCAGTTAAAGAGCAAAAGGTCATTTAGTTCGCTCACGCCCGCGAAAAAAGCGTCTACACCAAATTGCACAGAACGCCGGAACTTGCGAAGGTGAGCAAGTATCAACGCGAGTCCTACTGGCTACGTTCGCTGTTGGGCACTCCCCAGACCGCTTTACCGTCTGGGCAATGGTGGATTTCCGACAAGTTGCGCGATGATTTCAAAAGAAACGAGCGCAAGACCGTCCTAGTCGTACCAGGCGCCTCTCCCAAAAAAAGCGAGATAACCATGAAGATCACGGAAATTCACATCTACGCACATAATCTGCCGGTCAAGAACGGCCCCTATG
>NZ_JBVVQX010000047.1:0-15366 GCF_055811675.1 Mesorhizobium sp. WSM4808 | reverse complement strand
CAGGTCGCGAGCCTTCTGGAACTTTGCATCCGGTGCCGACGGCCGCCAGTAGCGCGGTGGCTCCCAATGCTCCGATTCCGGGGATCGTCATGAGCCGGCGGGCAACATCTTCTCGATCTGCAATCGCTGCGATTTCCCTCGTCACGCCATTAATGCGCTGCTCCAACTGGCGCAGATCGGCGAACAGGTCCACGACCAGTTTGCGCATTGCCGGCGAGAGGTCATTCGAAAGGTCATCGAGAACCAGTGGCAAGTCGAGCTTGAACAGTCCGGCGCCCTGTCTCAATGCGATGCCGTATTCCAGACAGAATGCTCGCATCTGGTTAATCAGACGGGTTCGCGTGCCGATCATCTGGTCGCGCACCCGATGCAAGGCTTGGAGGTCGGTTTGCTCCTCGCTCTTGATCGCGGCAAATCGCATCGTCGGCCTCGTGGCTGCTTCGGCGATAGCTTCGGCATCGATGATGTCGCTCTTGTTCGACTTGACGTAGGGCTCACATGAGGAGGATTGGATCAAGTATGGATTTTCAGGTCATCGTTTTCTCCTCTGGTGTTTCGGATCCAAGGTCCGAACCCTTCATTGGAGCGCGTGTCGCAGTCGACCTGCGCGCTCAAGCTCACATGCGGTCGCCGAAATAACGGCTGCACCAGAATTCCGCATCCTGCGGACAGGGCTCGGGAGGACGGGACCATTCTTAACTACGGCGTGCGAGGCCAAACCCTACGCCGGTTCGTCCCCCCGGATCCGCCGGAACTGATCGGGTCCCGGTGGAATTGGTTTCAGTTTTCCGGGTGGCGGTCAGGCGGCCTTCATTCTGGCGCCCTCGATCACGACACCGCCGGTCACGTACTTCCACAGAGCGACAAGCAGTTTGCGCGCCAGAGCGACGATGGTGACTTTCCTGGTGCGTGGGCCGAACCGGCGGACCCTCTCGTGATACCAGCATGCAAGCGCCGAACCCGGCTGATGCCGCAGCCAGAGCCAGGCCATTTCCACGGCAATGGCGCGCAAACGGGGATTGCCCGCCTTCGAGACACCCTCTTCGTGGTTGGTGCCACTCTTCCAGGGCGTGGGCGCAAGACCGGCATAGGCCGCGACCTGGCGCCTGTTCGCGAATTTCCGGAACAGGCCTTCGGACCACAAGGCGCCGGCAAAACCGGGGCCAATGCCCTTGAGCTCGAGCAACATCCGAACCGGCTCCAGTGCGGAACCGGCGGCCGGAGCCTCCTCCAAGAGCGCATCACGCTCCGCCTTCACGGCCTCGATCTGCCGGTTCAGCAGCTCGATGACTTCCAGCTCGCGCAGGGCCAGCGTCTTGAGATGTTTCGGAAGGCGGCCGCCCGTCTCCGGTGCGCAGAGCCTTCAGGCGTTCCCGGCGGTCCTTATTCCGAGGCTCGTACCCGCCGATCCCTTGCGCGAAGAACAGACCCTTCAACCGGTTTACATGACGGATACGCTCTCCGATCAGAGTCTTCAGTTCCCGGCAAAGACGCCGACGATCCTCTTCTTCCGGTGTCGGTACGCAAACCATCGAACAGACCCGCGGTTCGCCCCTTTTCCACGCCATGAGTGTGCGAACAAGCGCCTCCCCGTCGATCCGATCTGTCTTGGCGCGGCGATGCCGGCGCGAAACCGCGATCGAAGCTGGGTCAACGACGTGGCTCTCGATCCCTTCCGCGACCAGGGCGCGGTGAATCCAGAACCCGTCCAGTCCGGCTTCCTGGATCACGATCACTGGGACAATCCGGCCGGTCCGGCGGCGGACATGGCGTTGCAGATCCGAAAACCGCTCCAGCAGCCCCGGCATATCCCCACCCCGCACCTGATGCCTCGACAGCTTGGACCCCACGGGGGCCGCAAGGGTGGTCACCAGCCACGTCGAGCGGCTGAGCTCCAGAGAAACGAAAATCGCGCCGCACTCAACGGTCGCAATCGTATGTGCGGTGGTCATTCTGGCAGTCTGCATGGCAAAGGTCTCCATCGAGAAAGTGAGCGACCCAACTCTTCCAGAGCTAGGCGCGCGCGTCTCCTCCTCATGGAATCTTCACGAACTGCGCTGGGATCAGGCGAACCTTGTGCCCCAGTGCCTGAAGTCTCCTGGCTATCCATTGCGATCCAGCGCACGATTCCATCCCGATGATTGCCGGCGCTGCCCGCTCAAAGAACTTCATCAACGTATCGCGTCGGAAGCGAACTCGCTGGACGGGCTCGCCGTAGCTGTCCAAGCCGACGACGTGGAAGATGTTCTTGCCGATATCGACGCCATAGACGGCCGCAGGGCGCGGCGCATTGCGTGGGGACATTGCAACCTCCTTTGTTGTGACTGCCCAGATGATGCTGCGGGAGGACGGGGCGGACCATCCCGTTAATGGTAGGGCCCGCCGTTAAGCGCGAAGCCGTCACGGTGAGCGCGACCAAGGCCCCCACGTCAGATCACCTTGACGCTGGGGCCGTGTGTTTGGCCCGCGGTTGCGTTTTGAAAGGCATCAGCTCCGCTACTGCCGTTGTCGCTTGCCTGAACCCACAGCAATAAACGATCCGTGCACCAACGCCCCTTTGGTATCATTTTGCGTCTTCTGTAGTCTCAGATCGTGAGACTCACGTTGTAATCCATCAGGAAATCCTGCAGGGTCAGGATTTGCTCAACCCGCCTGAAGTTGTCGGTCCCATCGAGCAATGCCCGGGACTGGTCGAGAGACAACAGCGGGGCCACTGCCGCATTGCGGTCATTCAGCAGTGCGGTGAATCGCGTGCGCAGCATTCTGTCATAGGTGGCATCTTGGATAAGCGGATACGCGCTCTTCACACGCTGGACAACTGACTGCGGGAGCAGGTCCATCATGGCGGCACGCAGTAGACTCTTCTCGCGTCCGTCGAAGGCCTTCTGGGCCCATTGGGTGCCGAACACGTACTCAACCAGACGGTGATCGCAGTAAGGGACCCGCACCTCAAGACCCAAAGCCATGCTCATCCGGTCCTTGTGGTCGAGCTCCATCGGCAGGTAACGCGTCAGGAAGAGGTAGGAGATCTCGCGCATGCGACGCTCGTGCGGATCGGCCGAGGCCGGCCCGGTCAGGGCCGGTACTTCCGCAAGTGCCCTGCGGTACTGCTCGTCGAGGTACCCGGGGAGGTCGAGTTTCTCGACAAGGCCAGGGTCTAAGCACCGCCGCACGATATCGTCGCTGTCATCGATCCAGGGAAACGTGTCCGCCTGAACGTACGAGGGATCGTGAAAAAACCGGTAGCCGCCGAAAAGCTCGTCAGCACCCTCCCCAGAGAGGGCCACCGTCGAGTGTTGCCGGATGGCCCTGAACAGCAGGTAAACGGAGCTATCTTGGTTCCCGTAGGTCAACGGCAGGTCGCGGGCGTGGAGGGTGGCTGCCCGCACGTTCGAGTCCATGAGTTCGTTCGCCGACAACGTAATGTCCGTGTGGTCGGTACCGACGAACTTGGCGACATCCTGCACGTATGGACCGTCGGGTGTGGGGTGCGCCGGGCCAGGAATGAAGTTGTCAGTGTAGCCGACGAAGTCGAGGGCGAATGATCGGATCCGTTCGTCGCTGAAGCGCGCGGCCAGGGCGGTCATAGCCGAGGAATCGAGCCCGCCCGACAAGAGTGTGCACAGCGGCACGTCGGCGATGAGCTGCCGCTGGATTGTGTCCTCGAGCAAGTCGCGGACGCGCCGAACGGTGGTAGGCACGTCGTCGGTGTGCTCGCTGTCGGTGAGCTGCCAGTAGCTCATCTCCTTGATGCTTTCGCGGGTCACGCGGACGATGTGGCCGGGCCGTACCTCACGCATGCTACGGAACACGGCGTTATGCGGGTCGGCGACGAGAGATAGTGTTCGCCGAAGCCCGTCGGCGTCCATGGCCCGCTCGGCGAGACTATTGGCGAGGATCGCCTTTGGCTCGGAGCCGAATAACACTCCGTGCTCGGTGGGGTAGTAGTAAAGCGGCTTGATGCCGAGCCGGTCGCGTATAAGAAGCAGTTCGCGCTCGGCGGTGTTCCAGAGTGCGTAGGCGAACATGCCGTTGAGTTCGCTCACGGCGGTGCAGGGATCGCGTCGGCCCCACTCGCGGTGGGCGTGCAGCACCACCTCCGTGTCACTGCTCGTGTCGAACCGACAGCCCAGGGCGACGAGCCGTTGACGCAGCTCGCGGTAGTTGTAAGTCTCGCCCGTGTAGACGAGCACCAACGCCGGTTGGCCGTCCTCCTGGAGTGTCATCGGCTGGCGACCGCCCTGGCTATCGATGATTGCCAGGCGGCGGTGTCCCAGTGCCGCAGGCCCGTCGATCCAAGTCCCCTCGTCGTCCGGACCACGATAGGCCATGGTGGCCGTCATGTCAGCAAGCTCCCTTCGCGCGTCGGGACTTCCTAGGTCACGATTGAAATCGATCCATCCACAGATGCCGCACATATTTTGACTCCTTGCGTGGGTAATTGTCGAGTCCATGACGTGGTTTGCCGATGAGCACGCATGCGCCATGCCAAATGAGAAACCGTTTCGAAGCAAAGGGATAAATTTGGCTCAGCTAAGTTGCCTGTCCGACGTTGTCGGACAGCGGACCGCGCCGAAGTCGAAACGCTTGCGGGTCAGGAGGATATCTTGCTCGTGCAAAAGAGTGCGCCTCGAGGTTAAGCGATTGCGTCGAGGCGCCTTACCCGAGTCGTCTTGACGCCGACGGCAATGATGATGGCGAACGACAAGATGCGGCCGCCGCGGCGCGCCTTCAGGTAGGTCGCATCGATCCACATATACGGCAAACCACCCTCGATCGGCCGCTCAGGGAAGGCCTTCACCTTGCCGTCAAGCTCCTCGCAGAGCCGGCTCGCCTGGCTCTTGGAGACGTCGCTCGCGCCCATAGCCGCCCGAGCGCGTAATTTGACGAACACGAATGCGCATGAAAAGTCCGCCAGATTTAATCATAGGCCGCCGCCCCTATCCTCCGCTAGTGTACCGTCTCAACGAAGGATTCCCTTTAGCTTTGACGTGCCAGTCAGAGGGCATGTTAAAGTTAATCGGCACGGTTCTTTGTAGTCGATCGCGGGCGCGAGGGGCGGCGGGCAGGGGTCGCGACTGGAAGCCTGATTGAACTGAAAGCGGGAGGGCTGGTGGGGCTTTGGGGGTCCGCCTTGGGCGGATGTGGCCGAGCGAAGCCACGGCGCCGCCGCAGCCCGGACAGATGTCCAGGGAGTGCCCTGTGAGACGGCGGTAACGGTTGGCGATAGTCGGCGGTCGGGTCCGGCGGTCGGCGGCGTGGGCGCCGCCAGAAGAAGACGGCACTGGGCGATCTTGGCCACGCGATGCCTGCGCCTGGTCAGGGCGTTGGCCGTCGAAACCAACGAGAACTGGATGGAGGCCAACCGATACATCAACATGGACGACCTGCACGAGCACAAGAGGCTCGCGCTGCGCCAAGCCGCATGACCAGTATCGTGGCCGCCCCAATTTGCTGATGGGGTGGATGCCAGCCTTCTCCGACGGCATCGCAATGTGCCAAGTTTGTGGTGTTAGCGCCACGCAAAGGAGAGGCAGGCATCCATGGAAGAGGGTACCGTCATTGGGGTCAATCTGGCAAAGAACGTCATTCAGCTGCACGGGGCGGTAGATGGATCGGTTGTGTTCCGCAAGAAGCTGTCGCGCCTGCAGTTTTGCAAGTTCATGGCGAGTCAACCGGCATGTGTCGTGGCGATGGAAGCGTGCGGCAGCTCCACTACTGGGCCCGTCAGATGGCTCGGCTTGGCCATGAGCCAAGACTGATTGCCCTGGCCTATGTCAAACCGTTCGTCAAGCGGCAGAAGAACGACGTCGCAGATGCGGAGGCGATCGTCGAAGCAGCGCAACGACCGACAATGCGCTTTGTCGAACCGAAGACCAGGGAGCAGCAGTCCCGGGCTATTGTGTTTCGCACCAGAGAGCAGTTCGTGAATCAGCGAACCGAATTGGTGAATGCGCTGCGCGCGCACCTCTATGAGTTCGGTTATGTTGCTCCGCAAGGCATCGGCCACCTGCCACGTCTGGCAGAGATCGTCGAGGACGAGAGCGCAGACCTGCCGGATTTGGTCCGCGACATCTGCAGCGCTCTACTTAACCAGATCGACCAGTTGAGCAGCCGGCTCGCGGCATTGAAGAAGACGATCGACACGCTGTCCAAGCAAGCTGCAACATCTCGGCGCTTGCAAACCATGCCAGGTGTCGGCCCTATCGCTGCCCTTGCCATTGAAACCTTTGCGCCGCCGATGGAGGCACTTCAAGTGCGGTCGCGATTTCGCCGCCTGGCTCGGGCTGGTCCCTCGGCAGAAGTCGAGCGGCGGCAAGCAACGGCTAGGGAAGGTATCGAAGATGGGCCAGCGCGATATTCGGCGGTTGCTCATCATCGGCGCCATGGCTGTGGTTCGATGGGCGTCTCGGAGGCGCGCGCCTGACGGTTCCTGGCTTGCCCGCTTGAAGTTGAAGAAACCGCGCATGCTGGTGGCAATCGCGCTGGCCAACAAGATGGCGCGTGGCATCTGGGCCATGCTGACGAAACAGGAGGACTACCGTCCGGCGACGGTGCCTGCGTAATTTCCAACAACGCGGCGAGACCGGGACGTCGGGGATGTGAGGAACGCATGAACTGCATGGGCAAATGATCGATCAGATCGGGGTCAGGAAAACCAGAGTCAAGTTGAGAGCCCACGCAAGCTCGCTTTGCTGATTTGGACCTGATCCGCGCATCACCATACCGGCCCGCGGGGACATGGAACGGCCGCAAATCAAGGCCTGACACATGACCGCACTCGATCACATGTCCAATGCTTCAGGTTCTTCCTTGCAAAACGGCTGGCATCCACACAAGAACTTGACGCACACAACTGAACACCGACTTGGATGGACTATCTGCGCCTGCACCACCGGCTCACGGTGTCTGACACGGATTTGGACACCCCGTCTCCGTGCACTGCACGCCGGGAAAGGCGCGCCAAGCTTAACCCTCGCTATTGAGCGCCCATTGCTCCGGAGAGTTGACCAACCAAGCGTGTTTGCATCCACCCCTGACATCGGCTAGCGCTCACCCTGGTATCGCCCCCCTCCAAGGGGGGTTCCGCGGATACTCAAGTCGAACCGATACGCTCGCCGCTTTGGGCGCTACCTTAAGCCGATCCTGCATCGTCAGGCCGGCAGGCATGGAATATTGCCACGCGTCCGTGACCGCCGCCATGTAACGTAAATGGCGCCAAGCCAGATGATTGGCAGAAGCATGAGGAGAGATGCGACGGCCGCGATTGTGGGATCGATCTCGTGGCGGATGTTCTCCCACATCTTCAAAGGAAGTGTGCGTATTGAAAGCCCGGTGACCATAGAGGAAACAACCAGTTCGTCGAACGAATGGATGAAGGCAAACACCGCACCCCCAATAACACCCGGCATGATCAGCGGGAGCGTGACCCGTCGGAAGGTGCTTAGCGGCCCTGCCCGCATGCTCTTTGCTGCCATCTCCAGGCGCCGATCGAAATTAGCGAGCGTCGCTGACACGATCACGACGACATAGGCGATGCCGCCTAGGCTGTGGGCCAGCACCAGGCCAGCGCTCGTGCCTAGCAGGCCAACGCGAACAAGCCCAAGGTACGCCGCGATAGCGACGACAATGACCGGGAATGTGATCGGCATGAGCAGCAGCATGGTGAACAGCCCGCGCCTCCTCGCAGATATGCGGCTCAGGCCATAGGCAGCCAGTGTCCCTGCGATGGACGATAGGATAGTGACCGAAAGCCCGATCTTCACGCTTGTGACAAGAGCGCCGTTCCAGGAAGGATCGCTGAAGAATGCTTCATACCATTGGAGAGACAGGCTCGAAGGCGGGAACTCCATAAATGTGCTGGGGCTGAACGACATCACAATCACGACAGCGCCGGGAAACAGCAGAAATGTCAGCACGCACGCCACGAAGACGATGCCGACTATCCGCCACGAACGCTCGCTTGCACCTGCGCGGTAGAGTTGGGCGGTCCATTGCGCGGCTCTACGTGACATCGTGAGTTCGTTGAAGAAGCCAAGGATCCTTCCAAGGAACGGCCAACGGCCCCCTGGTTTTTTCGTTGCGCCGGACTGCCCGCCCGCCAAGTCCAGCCCAACGATCGAAAGTACCACGAGCGCCACGGCTAATAGGACGAAGGCTGCGGCGGAGATCTTAGCCATGTTGAAGGAATTCGCTACCTGAGCCGCAATGAAGGTCGACAACATGACGTCCCGCATGCCGCCCAGCGCGGCAGGCGTGATGTAAAAACCGAGGCTCAACACGAAAACCAACAGAGAGCCGCTTCGAAGCCCTGGAAGGCTCAGAGGGAAGAAGACTCTCCAGAACGCGGTCATCGGTCGGGCACCCATGCTGCGGGAAGCAGCCATGAGCGATCTGTCGATCCCCAGCATTACGCTCACAAGCGGCAGGATCATCGTCGGCAGCATGATGTGGACCATGCCGATGTAGACGGCGACCCGGTTGTAGATGAGCGGGAGTGGACTGGAAATCAGGCCGTAATCCGACAGGAGGTTATTGATCAGCCCCCGATCACCAAGGATCATGATCCATGCATAAGTTCGTGCCAACAGGCTGGTCAGGTAAGGGATAACAACCAGTATGATCAGCGCGGTGCGAAGCTGGCGCGGGGCGGAGGCGATCAAGTAGGCAGTCGGGTACCCGATGAGGATACAAATGGCGGTTGTCGCCCCGCTCATCTCCATCGTTTGGATAAGCACCCGAAAATTCGCGGGCTGGGCAAAAAACGCCCGATAGTTGTTCAATGAGAAGGCCGGCGCGTTAAGGCTTGTCAGGAATAACAGAACGATCGGAATTCCAAATATCACAAGCATGATGATTATGCCTGGCGCAGTCAGAAGAATCGGCAGTTGGCCCAGCTTGCGGAGATTTTGCATCATGGTTCCTAAGCAGCCCTATGAGGCCACGAACCGAACGTCGGACCGCAACCAATCAAGGCGAACCTCGTTGCCCGGGCGGAAGATGTCCTGTCCTGCCGCGACATGTTCGCGTACGATGATCCGTACCGCACCTACGCGAACCCGATATTTGCGAAGAGGGCCAGCGTAGATCATTTCCTCGACAACTCCTGTGACGGTTTGGCGTTTGTCGGCGTCTGCCCGCACCCGGGAGCTTGGGGCGGCAATCGCGACGCGCTCCGGTCGCACCATTGCTAGGGTTCCCGGCTGCTTGGGCACATCCGTCTCGATGGCCAAGGTGTTCGGCTCGAGGATGTTTGCTTCTCCAAGAAAGCTCGCTACGAATTTCGTAGCAGGCCGGTCGTAAAGAGCTTCGGGGGTGTCGGTCTGCTCAATCGCGCCGGCACGCATCAAGACAATCCGATCCGAAAGAGTGAGGGCTTCCTCTTGGTCGTGTGTCACGCAAACGGTCGTAATCCCGAATTCCCTATGCAGGGTCTTGATCTCCCCCTGCATCAGTTCCCGCAGGTTTCGGTCCAGCGCGCCGAGCGGTTCGTCGAGGAGGAGGATTGGCGGATCGGCGATCAGGGCTCTTGCGAGCGCGACCCGCTGCTGCTGACCACCGCTGAGCTGCGATGGCATCCGATCTCTAAAATCATTCAGGTGGACGCGCTCGAGGATCCGATCTACGCGCGTGCCACGGTCCGCGGCGGCCACCCCCCTCATTTCGAGAGGAAACTCCAAATTGCGACGTACGGTCAGATGGGGAAATAGGGCGTAGCTCTGGAACACTATTCCCTGGTCGCGACGATACGACGGTACGGCTGCTACCGACCTGCCCCCGATCAAGATGTCGCCGCCGTTCGGAGATTCAAAACCGGCAAGCAGCATAAGAGTGGTGGTCTTGCCGGAGCCGCTTGGCCCGAGGATCGTGAGGAATTCGCCCTTCTCGACAGTAAGAGAAAGGTCTCTGACAGCTACGACCTGGCCATATAGCTTAGTCACGCTCCGGAATTCGATCTGGGCCAGGGTGCCTGAGTTTGCCAATCCTAGGTCCTCTGCAACTTGGGTCCCGCTAACATGTGCATTCACAATAAGGCTCCGGGAGGTAGAATAGCCAGGTGGGGGACGCGGAGCGCCCCCGACCATTGGGAAAGACTGAACCTTGATGGAAAAAACGACCGCAAGTCGCTGATTAGCCGAGGATCCATTCGTTCCAGCGGTTCGAGAGCCGCTCGGTATTCGACAGACCGTCCGAACCCACTTCGCCGTACCACTTCGCCTGCATCGGCACGCTCGACGCAACATACTCCGGGTAACTGGCCAACTTCCTTCCAAAGTCATCCGGAAGCGCTTTAAACGCGTTTTGGTTGGTCGGTCCGTACGGCATGAGCCTAGAGAACGCAGCCTGCCTCTTGGCGCGCGTGGCAAACTCGATGAACTTCTGAGCATTCTGGATGTTCGGCGCACCCTTAGGGATGAACCAGCTCTCCCATGTAACCTTCTGCTCGTTTCTGTTCAATACGATAGGTTCACCCTTGTCGATGAGCAGGGTCGCTCGGCCGTCATAGGTACTCGTGAGATCGACAGCCTTGTCGTGCATGAGCTGCTGGACTTCGGAGCCGGTGCCCCACCATTTGCGGATGTGCGGCTTGATCTTGTCGAGGCTCCCGAAAACGCGGTCGATGTCCAGCGGATATATTTCCGCAGGCGCGACGCCGTCCGCGAGAAGGGCTTCCTCCCACGGGCCTTCGACTCCGCTCTGACCAGTTGTCAGCGCCCGGACGCCAGGGAATTTGTCGACATTCCAAAAATCTGCCCAGGTCGACGGCTTGTTGGATGAAAACTTCTCGGCGCTGTAAGCCATGGCATATGCGTAGACGTACATACCGACGCTGTATTCGTCCCTTGCAAATGGAACGATTGCGTCAAGCTCCTCCTTCTTGAAAATCGAATAGTCTATCTTGTCAACGAAACCTTTGGCTACGGCTTGGTTGAGGATCATCGGGCCGGTACACGCAACGTCGATTGAGACGCTGTTAGTGGTCGCCATCAGTTCCAGCCTGGCCAGATCGATCTGGTCGGTGATCGCGTTCACTTTGATGCCGGTTTCAGCCTCGAACGGCTTCACGTGCGCCTCGATATTGGCCTTGCCGAGGTCGCCGCCGTTGATCAGGACGGTCAGTTCGCCTGCCTGCGCCGCCGCGCCTCGCGTGGAGGATGCCAACGCACCCATCGTCAATGCCGCCGAGCTAGCTTGGATGAAACGCCTACGGTTCATTGTTAGGTTCATAGTTCCCTCTCCTTTTGGCAACCGTTTTGGTGAAGCTTCGTTCTTGCGCATTCCTAGGCAGGGTGACCGAATACCTCATGCGTTTTGTCCGCTTTCAGCAAATATGAGGCACCAGAAAGAGTTCTTTGCTCCAAAAGGTCCAGGCTTCTGAAGCGTATCCGTCACAAGTCAAGGCGATTTGAAATATCCTGCATCCCCATCCAGAAATTAAAATCGCAAGTTGCGCGACAACCGCCGAGTTCTGCATGTTCATCTGCTCGCCAAGACCGACTCTACAAGGCTCACCCAGCCCACCCCATAGGGAAAGGGCGTCGTCGTCGAAGTCGTACGCAGGATTGTGCACGGCCGCCGCTTGGCCATTTCCGATGAAGATGAAGCGCCGGGCCGGGAATTGAGCATATATGCAAAATCCTCCGCACCCATTTCAGCCCTGATGTTGTCGTGTACTAGGTCTCGGCCAACCAGTTCGGCCGCCACTTCCACCGCCATGTGGAATTCATCCGGGTGATTGAACGTAACCAGCACCGATCGGCGATATGTGGACTCGATATCTCCTCCCAAAGCGCGCGCGACCCCTTGGGCACACTCCTTGATCCGACGCTCCGCGAAATCCCTTAGAGTTGCCGACAAGCTCCTGACTGTGCCGGTCATTGACGCTTGATCGGCGATAACGTTGTAGGCTTCTGAGGCACTCAGTTTCGTGACGGAGATCACAAGCGACTCGGTTGGGCTCACATTGCGAGATACTAGCGTCTGCAGCGCGACGATAATCTGGGCGGCGATGACGACGGTATCGATCGTGCGCTGCGGGGCGGCAGCGTGGCCTCCCTTTCCTTTCACGACGATGTCGAAATCGTCTTGCGATGCCATCAGGGAACTGTCTCGCGTACCCAAATCGTCCGATCTCGAGCCCTGGCCGATTATGCATACTGAAGACACCGTACCGGCCCATGATGCCGTCCTCGATCATCTTCAGGCCGCCTGATGGCAGCTCGACTTCTGCAGCGGGCTGAAGATCAGAGCAACGGAGCCGCGGAATTTGCCAGTTGCGGCCAAATGTTTCGCGGCGCCGAGCAGCATAGCCGTATGGCCATCATGGCCGCAGGCGTGCATCTTTCCTTGGACGAGAGACGACCAGGGCTTCGCGAATTTTCGTAGATGGCAGCGCGTCCATGTCGGCGCGTAGTCCAATCGTCGGACCTTCACCACCCGCCCTGAATGACGGCCACAATACCGGTCTCGGCTATGCCCGTTTGGATGTGATTGATGCCGAATGAAGCCAGCTTCTCGGCAACGAAGGCCGCCGTGTTGTGGACGTTGAAACCAAGTTCAGGATGCTGATGCAGGTGTCTACGCCAGTCCCTAACCTCTTCCTGCCTTTCCACGTTGCCCATCATTCCTCCGTTGGCGTCGACAAACTCGTCTCAAGCCCATTTTTGCGCCACGTCGTCCGGTTGACGATGGCGGGGTGCCGGTTCTCATGAGCCTGAAGCAATAGCGTGATGCATAGGTTTCAAATAGCGGCGTATGTCGAAACGCGGGGTCTATTGAGATGGGCAATTTGCAATGGCGCCGGCCACTTAGCTGATGCGACCCATGCGGTGGCGCGATCGGCGCGCACGGCGGATCGATGAGCGAGCGGACAAAGTCTGTTACATCACCGGAGTTTCTTGATGGACGATCTCGACGAGAATCCTTGCGGCGCTGCAACACAACAATCGCATATCGTTTTCGGAGCTCGCGGAGCCGCTGCGGAACCGGCAAAGCCGACACCCCAGCACGCCAAGAAAGGAAGAAAGGATGCTGACGAACCCCACCCTCGACCAGATGCAAACCCTCGGTCTGGCCGGCATGGCTGCCGCCTGGCGCGAATTGGCCGAACGGAACAACGCCAACGAGCTCAGCCGTGACGAGTGGCTCGGCCTATACTCGACCGCGAGGTCACCATACGGGCCGACAAGCGCGTCCGGAACCGGCTCGCATCAGCCAGGCTGCGCTTTCCCAAGCCTGCATCGAGGACATCGACTTTGCCGCGCCGCGCGGGCTCGACCGGCGCAGCACCATGGCGCTCGCCCAGGGCGAATGGCTGAAGTCGCGTGAGAATCTATTCGTCACCGGCCAGACCCAACCAGCAAGTCGTGGCTAGCCTGCGCGTTCGGCCGGCAAGCAGCACGGCTCGATCATTCCGTGCTTTATGTGCGCGTGCCGCGCCTGTTCGAGGATTTGGCGCTCGCCCGTCTCGATGGCCGCTTCCCACGCCTCATCGACAAACTCACCCGCGCACAACTGCTCATCCTCGATGACTTCGGAACCCACTCCCTCACCGACCAGCAGCGCTTCCATCTGTTCGAAATCGTCGAGGAACGCTATCGCCGCAAATCCACCCTGATCACCGCCCAGGTCCCGGTGGCCAGATGGCATGACCTGATCGCAGACCCCACCATCGCCGATGCCATTCTCGACAGGATCGTGCACAATGCCCACCGCATCGTGCTCCAGGGCGACAGCATGCGAAAGCAAAAGGCCGCGCCCCTCTTGACCGGCACCGAAAACGGCGAAATCAATCATCCATGAACGCAACAAGGCACCCGAGGACCGACGCCGCCAATCTGTCCCGACATTAGCGAAACCGCTGTCCGGGAATTAGCGGAACCCCTGTCCGGCTTTTGCGAAATGCGCAGCTCGAGCCGCTCGCCGATTACGCACTGACCCGCATCAAGCAGGGTGAGCGGGTCTTTGCCGATGAGACCACGCTGCCAACGCTGGCGCCGGGATCGGGCAAGGCCAAGACGGCCTATTTGTGGACTTATGTCCGCGACGACCGGCCGTTCGGAGGCAGCGGACCGCCCATCGTCGCCTACCGCTTCGAGGACAGTCGCGCCGGCGAATGTGTCGCCCGCCATCTGGAAGGCTATTGCGGCATCCTGCAGGTTGATGGCTATGCAGCCTATAACCGGCTGGCCAAGCCCGATCGGGCCAACGACGTCATGACGCTGGCGGGATGTTGGAGCCACGTGCGGAGGAAGTTCTACGAACTGCATGTCGCAGGCTCGTCCGTTATCGCCACGCAGACGGTGGCGCAGATGGCTCCGCTGTGGGCGACTGAGGAAACCGTCCGCGGCAAGGATGCCGCAGCCCGGATGGAAGCCCGCCAGGACAAATCGGCATCGGTTATCGCCGCGCTCTTTGCCCGGTGGGAAAAGGAACTGCCCAGGCTATCAGGCAAGTCGAAGCTTGCCGAGGCGATCCGCTACGCGCTCGGCCGGCGTGCCGTGCTCGAGCGCTTCCTTGCCGACGGCCGCATCGAGCTGGACTCCAACACGGTCGAACGTGCGATCAGGCCTCAAACAATTACGAGAAAGAACTCGTTGTTCGCCGGCAGTGACGGTGGTGGACGGACATGGGCAACAATAGCCACGCTTCTGGCCACCGCCAAAATGAACAATGTCGATCCGCATGCCTGGCTCACCCAAACCCTCGAGCGCATCGCCAATGGTTGGCCAAACAGCAACATCGAGGCGCTCATGCCTTGGAACTACCAGCGCTAAACGGCATCAGCTACGCGCTTACCCAGAAGGTAACCTTCAGTGCCGAAAACTGGCCGACCTTTGATCGGAATGGCGGCCGGCTTCACGCCGGAATCCGCACCCTCGTTGAAACAAAAGAAGCAAAATCTCTCGGCGTGTGAAACGCGCGGCCTACGCTCTCAAACGTTGGAGCGAGCACAAAGTTATTTGGGACCGAATGGCGTCATAGCGGCGGCAGTAGTTCCCGTTGATGAAGCGGCGATGGTGTATATGGGCGTGCACGGCCCGCGCTAGCACTTGGCTCTCAATGTCGCGGCGAATCGAGACGTAGTCTTCGGCGCTCTGCGCGTGGTGATGCGGGCGATGTCCTGCTCGATAATCGGATCTTCGTCTGGTGTAGGTGAAGGGATGTAACCAGGCGAACGCGATGCCGATCAGGCGTCGTGGCTCTTTCCAAGCGGTGCGCGATTGCGGATCGACGGATCTTTGATCCGACAACGCTTCTGCGTAGTTAACCAAAGGATCATGGTGACGCTGACCGACCAGGTTGAGGTCGCCCTCAGGCTAGCGCTCCGAGCATAATCCGCCGGCTCGTATGGTGGTCGTAGAT
>NZ_JBVVQX010000046.1:15943-18274 GCF_055811675.1 Mesorhizobium sp. WSM4808 | reverse complement strand
ATCCCCTTTTGAATGGAGAATCCAGAATGAACGTAAGCAGCCTTCTTCTCGGCTCGGTTGCGGCCCTGATCTCCGTTTCGGTGGCTCGCGCGGCGGACGAAATCTCCGCGTCGGACCGGACCGAATACGTCCAGATCTGCGACGTCTACGGTCCGGGCTACTTCCATGTCCCCAACACCGACACCTGCCTGCGCATCGGCGGCTACATTCGATACGACGTCGGCATCGGCGATGTCCGTTCGCATGAGGGGGCAAGAACATCCAGTGCGAGAACCGGGGAGGCTCAGGGCACCTGGCGAAACAACACGCGTTTCACGTTCAAGACTTGGACGCGCCAGGAAATCGAAATCGGACCACTGAAGACCTATACTGAAAGCCGCCTGAACTTCGGCAACCGCAACCCTTATCCGGGTCCGGACAGTGCTCAGAACCAAGCCTTCAACGGTGGCGCCAAGTTGGCTTCCGCCTGGATCCAGCTTGGTGGTCTCCGAGTCGGGAAGGACGAATCGGCCTTCGATACATTTATCGGATACACCGGGAACGTCCTCAATAACGCACTTGTTCCGTATGGCGACTTCGATACCAACGTGGCTCAGTACTACTTGGATTTCGCCAATGGCTTTTCAGCTCTGGTTTCACTGGAACAAGGGGCGGGTGAGGTCGGTTCTCTCGACAGCCATGTTCCCCACGTCGTCCTAGGCGTGAGACAGACGCAGGCCGGGGGCGCAATCACCGGCGTCATCGCTCGTGACAGCAATTACGACGCTTTGGCCGGCAAGGTCCGCATCGACGTCAATGTCACAGATGACCTGTCGCTATTCGGTATGTTCGGCTACGGCTCCGTTGGCAATCTCAACGACGACCCAACCAAGGCAGTAGCCGCTCATGGTCGCGGCTTCTACAAGAATTGGAGCGGCGACTGGGCTTTGTGGATGGGTGCCACTTACACGCTCGACGAGAAAACGTCGTTGAACCTCCAGCTCTCTGGTGATCAGCTCAGGAACTCCGGACTGGCTGCAAACGTCGCCTATATGGCCATTCAAGGTTTCACAGTCACAGCCGAAGTCGACTATGCCCACTACGCCAATCTCACTGCCGTCGGCCGTTCCGGCATGAATCCGACACACGGCAAAGCGGACAGCCTCGGCGGCGTACTGCGATTCCAAAGCTCGTTCTAGCGAACGAATCTGAATGTCGGGGGTCCGAGTGGTGACCTCGGTGTCCGGCCTTGCGATGTTCAAGACGTCGTCCCGGAAGATCATGCCCGGAATTCCTTGCTGGACTTCATAGCCTGCTCAGCGAGGTTCCCACCGAGCGCTCAGTAATGCCACTCAACAGCTGGTCCGGGACA
The DNA here is from genome assembly GCF_055811675.1 of Mesorhizobium sp. WSM4808. NCBI lineage: Bacteria > Pseudomonadati > Pseudomonadota > Alphaproteobacteria > Hyphomicrobiales > Phyllobacteriaceae > Mesorhizobium > Mesorhizobium sp. WSM4808. The sequence continues at coordinate 16,923 of NZ_JBVVQX010000046.1, read as the reverse complement.
TCTTTCGGCCCATATGAATCCCGGTTGTGCTACCCCCATTACGATGAGCTGCTCGATATCTCGAGCTTCGCCGGCACGGCAAGAACGGAAGACACCTGGACGTTCCCTCCAGGCACTCGTCAAGTTTCCTCAGTGGTTCAGGATCAGCTTTCGGCGGGCGTCTTTGCAACATCAGTACAGTTCACCAAGAACCTGAGTTGCCCATGAACATGGCCGACCACGCAGCGGACCGCCCAGAGGGGCGCAAGCCTCGGGGTCCTGATGTCGCATTCGCCGAGATATGGCGGACACTCCGATGTCAACCGGTGTCCTCAGCAGCACCGCAAACTGGGCATCAATGCATCCATGTCGTGGATGTTCTTATCGAAGCAATCGATTTTTCTGGCTGTCCAATGATGAATATGAAGCGTCACTTGGCGTGGTGGGCGCCATCGGAGTCGTTGCATGGAATCGCTTGCCCAGTGCGGCCAGGGTGCCGAGGCGATCTTCGGTGGGGGCGACCATCTGATCTGCGACGCAACGGCAATCGGCCGTCGTGGAGACAATGGCTTCGGCCAAGTAGCTGGGACCATCTGCCGGGTGAAAATCACTGCACACCGTATGTGGTGGCGAGCACGGCCGCGGGACTGTCCTATGTCGGTCAACCCGAAGCAGCGATGGCGGCGGACCGAACTGTTCGGCTGCAAATTGCGACGACGTCGCCCACAGCCTCGACCGCAGTTACTCGGCCAGCGCTAAATTGACGTGTTGAGAGGAGCCAAGCCAATATGCACCGTCGTAATCTGATCAAGGGGTTCATTGCGCTGGGTGCGTGTCCTATTTGCGCTGAAGCCGCGCGGGCGGCGGACCGAACTGTTCGGCTGCAAATTGCGACGACGTCGCCCACAGCCTCGACCGCAGTTTCTCGGCCAGCGCTAAATTGACGTGTTGAGAGGAGCCAAGCCAATATGCACCGTCGTAATCTGATCAAGGGGTTCATT
>NZ_JBVVQX010000046.1:0-15843 GCF_055811675.1 Mesorhizobium sp. WSM4808 | reverse complement strand
GCGCTGGGTGCGTGTCCTATTTGCGCTGAAGCCGCGCGGGCGGCCAGCACCGAATGGGGATATGCAGGCCCGGTCGGACCCGAACAATGGGGGCAGCTGGACAAGACGAATTTGGTCTGCTCGGCGGGCATGCAGCAATCGCCGGTCGATATCAAGGGCGCGGTCAAAGCGGATATACCCCACATCGCCATAGGCTGGCACAGGGGTGGCGGCAGGATGATTAACAACGGCCACACCATTCAAACGAACCTGCCGCAAGGCAGCACGCTCACTCGGGGGGATCGTGTCTATGAGCTGCTACAGTTCCACTTCCATGCGCCAAGCGAGCACCACGTCGCAGGCAAGACTTTCCCGATGGAAGCGCATTTTGTCCATAAGGACCGCAACAGCGATACTCTGGGTGTGCTGGGCGTGTTTCTGACGCCAGGCGCGACAAATGCCAGTTTTGCCAGGCTTGCTGCAGCATTTCCAGCAACGTCGGGCGAAGAGGCAGCGGTCGACAATGTCGACCCGAACGGGCTTCTGCCGGCTTCGCTTGGCTACTGGACATATGAAGGATCCTTGACATCACCACCATGCACGGAAAACGTCGACTGGATGGTGGCGACGGAACCGGTTGAGGTCGACCCAGCAGACATGGAGCGATTTACCTCGCTATATCCCCGGAACGCGCGCCCTATCCGTTCACCCAATCGGCGCTTCATCCTGGGCCTCAGCTGAGGGTCCCTGAAGCCGCGGAGGGGCAAAGCACCGCCTGCGCGTTGTATTCATCTGCTTCCAAGATCGCAACGATGTGCTCCGCATCGCGGGGGTCCTTTGGACGCTCATTCCCGTTCTGGAAGCGGCCCAAAACCAAGTTTGGCAACGGTGTTGAACCGTCCCATAAGGGGAGAGGTAGGCGTGGCTTTCTTATTCCAGCAGCATCCGGCCGCCTACCGAATCCGTGGCGAGCTGGACTGCGGGTTGGACCTTCGCAAGGCGTGCACCGCGCATCAAACGCCGTTTCCTTGGGAAACACGGCTCAGTTCCGACAAAGCAATTGTAATCGCCCTAGCCGCCTCGACTGCGCTCTTGGTCGGGACGCAGGGGCAGCCTCCGCAGATCAACGACGCGATCCTAAGCCAACTGCGAACGATTCAGATCAACGATGCATTACTCCGGCGCGACGTCGCCCGCGCCCGGACGGATATGGTCTTGGACTCCCGGTCGGTTTCTTCTACCGGACAGGCATTGCAAAGGAATCGTGAAAACTTGCAACGCCCTCCCGAGGTTTCGCCCGATGAGAGCTCCGGGCAATCCAGATTGCGCGCGCAGCTCATAAAGTCGATCGAAAACAAAGAGGCTGCCGTCTCAGCCTTGGTCAAGCAAGATCAGCTTGTGCAAAACTTTCTTGCAGATCTTGCCCGCTCGCTTGGTCGCCTTGGGGGGGCATCGTCGCGCAGGGTTGCACTGTCTAAGCTGATCGCGTTTTCGGCCGAACCGGGGCTCACCCTTGCATCACAGATGGATCAGCCTCCCGACCGATTTGCTCCGAGCCAGGCCCGGGCTGCCGCGGATGCTTTGGGCATTTTCCGCAGTCTCCTGACTTGTTTATGGAGGTTGGACCAAGCTGCCAATCAGATCGCATCCCTCGACACGTCCTCCAGGGCCGCCGAACTGGAGCGAGAGCATCTGAAAGGCTACAACTTGGCCAGCGCGCAAGCGCAGCGTACGCGATTTTCCTTTGGCTTGCTGTCCATATGCCTCTGCTTGTTTGCGATCATTCGTTCCTCCAGGCAGCATCTGCGGATGAACCGGCTGAAAAGGCGGTTGCAGCTTGAAGAGGCAATGCGTGAGATCGAATCTCGCTTTAACGATAGCAAAGCAAAGAACGCCGCGGCGCGCTTTTCCACCGAAGCAGCGCTTAGAGTCATGCAACGCGTTTTCGATGCGCATCAATGCGCGCTTGCTCTGGTGGATCCGAGTCTCAGCAGGCAGACTGAGTGCTTTGTGGCGAACACGTGCATACCCGTCTGGAACGTGGCGCTTATTGAGGAAGTCGTTTCACTTGTCCGTGCCGGACGACCAGTGTTTCGCGTCGTTTCGGCGGCGGAAATGGTTCGGACCGCCCTAGGTACTTCCGGTGTTTGTCAAATTGTTGCTTGCAGGGCCTCCGATCAGCAGGCTGTGGTTTGCATCCTTGTTTTTGAACGAGATCGCTCACTCCCCTCAGCAGACGACCTGCGGGTTCTTGCCAGTGCCATTGTGCGTTTGAGCAACCATCTTGAAATGCAACGTGTAAATACCGAACGCGACCTTCTGGTGAGTCGATGGGAGCATGGGGAAAGGCTGAGGACCGTCGGCACGATCGCAAGCGGCGCCACACATGAGTTCAACAATATTTTAGGCGCGATAATCGGATATTCAGAAATTGCCCAAGGTCTGGTGCGTCGCCCCTCCAGAATTCGGAACCACATCGACCAAATCATCTTAGCTGGACACCGAGCCAAGCTGATCGTTGACCAGATCTTGTCGCTCAGCCGAAACCGAAAGCGCGTTGCAGTGCCTTTCAACGTCTCCGAAATTGTCATGGATCTCGCGTCATTGCTGCGGGTTACAGTTCGTGCGGATGTTCAGTTGAACTTCAAGATCAACAAGTGGCAAACGATGGTCGAGGGCAGCCCAACCGAGATGCAGCAGATCCTCATGAATCTGTGCAAGAACGCGTCGGAGGCTGTCTTGAACGAGGGCCGTGTCGAGGTTAGCGTTTCCCGCGCTCAGGTGTGCCAAACCAAGCCGCTGGCTCAGGGCACCTTGAGACCTGGAGATTACGTTCTCCTCTCCATCAGCGACGATGGCCCAGGAATCGCAAGTTCGATACTTCCGCATGTCTTTGAGCCCTTCTTTACCACGCGCTCTCTCGTCGGCGGGACCGGGCTGGGTCTTGCTGCGGTTGACAGGCACGTGAGCGCGCTCGCAGGATGCCTTGACGTCACCTCGGCTGTTGGCCAAGGGACGCGGTTTGACATCTACTTACCGGCCTGCGAGGAGAAGCCAGTCAGCGCAGACATCGCTTTCGGTCCATACGACGGGTCACTTGGCAACGGAGAAATCATTGCAGTCGTGGAGCCCGATCCAGCAGAGTTGGAGATCTACAAGGACAAGATCGCCGCGCTGGGTTATAAGCCCGTCGGCTTCGCGACCTTCGAAAGTCTTTGCGGCTGGACCGAGAGCGGGAAGGCAGCCGACCTGCTGATCTTGGGTAAAATGCCTTTCCTGGAGCGAGGACAGGCCGAATCCGTATGCCCCACCCTGATGACGGTGCCTGTCATAGTCGTGGGCGAAATCGACCCCATGCCGGTCACATCTGCCAATCAGGCCTTCGTCCTTTGGCTAGCGAAGCCGGTTTCGTCCCGGACAATGCAGCATGCGGTTCGTACAATGATGATGGCATGATCCCGCCGACTCGATCGGGCTACCCAAGCAATCCGAGAAGACCGTCAAAAGGGCATTGGAGCAGAACAATGACGCGTCACATCACCGACTTATCGATCCCGAGACGTTTCCTTAGTGCTTATTGAGAAGGTCGGCTACTGTCTCTCCCCGTCGCCGGGCATCGGCGGCGAGCCATACCTCTCCCACCTCATAGACGTCGCCTTGGGTACGGAACGGTACGATGACGTCAATGGCAGCCGACAGCATGTCAAGAAGCGTGCGGTCTTCCACAGCGGCTCCTTGCGCGCTGCTCTTGACGAGTGAAAAGAGCTTTTTGAAACCTTGGACCGGATCAGCCCCATGAATCGTTGATATCGATCCTGCATGGCCGGAGACGACTTCACTAAGGTAGGCCCAAGCGGCATCATCGCGCATCTCGCCAAGCAATATTCGATCAGGGCGCATGCGCAAGCTGGCTTGCAACAGTTGCTCGGCCGTCACTGTACCTGCGCCTGCCCGGTCCTTTGGATAGAGTAAGCGGACATGGTTCTCGTGCGGGATTGCAAGTTCGAGCGTGTCCTCGATGCTGATCAACCTCTCATGCGGGGGTATAGCGTTGATCAAAGTCTTGCTCATTGTCGTTTTGCCGCTTCCAGTTGGTCCGCAAAGCAGCATCGTGAGCCGCCCGCAGACGCAGGCTCGCAAAAATTCCTCCAGGTCGCCATGGTCGTAGTGCTGAAGAATCGTTTCGTCCTGCCGCTCTTGGCGCTCTTTTCGTGACCGCCATTGATTCCAACGCGAGTATTCGTAGCGAGAAGAAACTTCCTTGAGTTCGGTCACACGACTTGAGGGACGCCGTATCGTCAGGCTTATTGTTCCTGAGGGTACAGCGGGCGGCAAACAGATCTGCAGCCGCTCTCCGTTCGGCAACTCAGTCGCACAGAGGGGGCTTTGGGGTCCGACATCTTGCTTGCGCAGCGCTCCGGCGAGGATCGCGATGTCCTCCAGATCGTCATAAGACAGTGGTAGCGCGTGTTTCGTGAACACGCCGGCCTGTCGGACAAAGGCTTCCCCAGGCCGGTTGATAGCGACCTCTTCGGTCCTTGGCTCCTCAAGCCATTTCAGAACGGGCTCGAGAAGCAAACGCAATTGAGGATCAGCCTCCGATTGCATTGTTGTCTCTCCGGCGTTCGCGATGTTGGGGGGACGGCGCCACGGCAGTCGCTCTAAGATCGTATACATCGGAGAAGTCGAGGTCCCGAGCCACAAAGATGGATACGGCGTCACCCTGGTTTTTCTTCAAGGTTGGGGGAAGGTTGATCGTCGCTCTCAATGTCGTCTCGACGGCTTGTCCACCATTGCTCTGGAAGCTGTTGATGCCGCTTCCTCCGCCAGAGCTGGCCGCATATTGACCAGCCGCCTGAAACGCGCCTTGGATGACACTCATGAGAATCGCTCCGCCAAAGCGTTCCCGGAAGTGATTGTCCACCGTGCCAGGCATTCCGGAGCGGCCGAGCTCGTCAGCGCCCGGCGATGCTATCGAAACGAGGGCATGGTCAGGTGTTTCGATGCGCGTCCACAGCACGAAGACACGCGCATCCCCCTGCTGGAGACCGTGCTGGATCTCGCCAATCACGGTCGTCCCGCGATCCAAGAGCACGACATTGTTGGTGGCGCCGCGGACGGCTTTAGGTAAGACGCACTTCACATAGCCGGGTAAATTTGTGTCGACCGCCGTTTGCAAAATGCATGGAATGATCGTTCCTTGAGTAATCACGAGATCAGGGTGCGGCAAAAGTGTGGCCCGGCTCGACTCCTGTATATCTGGCTTCAACCGGCCTGACAGATCGCCACCGCTTGAAATCTCATCCGGTGTCGTGGGAGCATCCTTATGGTCGTCTTCGCTCCGCTGACCGTCTTTGGGCATTTGACTGCTGCTACTGTAGGCGAAAATTGGTGTTTCCTCTGGCGGCGCATCAGCTGGCGCCGTTGGGGGCGGCGTGGATGGCGCAAGATCTGCCGCCTGCGCCGCCTCTGCCGGTGCTGGAGGTTCTGGAGGTTCTGGAGCAACCTCGATTGGCACGGGACGGAATGGCTCGGCGTTGGCGACAATTGGCGGTTTTGGCTGAGATGGTTCGTCTTGTGTGCTGGAACGACCTCCGAGCCAGATGAGCGATAGAGACGAGATCAGAACAAGAGCAGCGACGACCAACTTCTGTGATCCCGAAACATGCCGGCGGGCCGGCTCCGAGACCATCGATCCGGATGCATGGACATCATGTCCCGCCTGCGGGCCGGTTTCATTCATCGTCCCGAGCCTTTCAAAACGCGCCACACGTCGGGTGTCACTGTACCGGTCCCTGGCGCTCGTCCCACAGGGTCATAAGCCCTGTTGAAAATGGACAAGACCGTGTTGCCATCTCTCAGACGCCATTCCCGGGCGACGGCGGATACTTCAACATAGTCGCCTTTGACCGTGTAATTGGCAGCGGCTTCCTTGCCGTCGGGATTGATAATGTACAGGGAGGGTATGCGGGAATTGCTTGCGAAGCCAAATACGGTCGTAAAGCCATTATCGAAAACTTCCAGCGGCGCCAGCGATCGATCGCCCTTTGCGACATAGTGAAAATTGCTTTCGTCTGGACTGGCAGTTGCGGCGGGCCGATTCAACAAATCCTGAACTCTCTCGTCTTGCAGCACTTTCGCCCGGGCTCGGCCAAGACTCCAGCGCCTTTCTGCTTCCTTTCTCTGAGCAGCAGCCTCATCAGCAGGATAGGTGAACTGCACACTGTAGTATAGGTCTGGTTGCTGCTCATCGAGTTTTGGCATCTCTTTTGTTGAAATACTGAAGACGTATCTGCGTGTACCGGACTCGCTCTCGGCCAGCACGACGACCGGCTGCGGCGACAGCATCCGGCTAGCCTTGAAAAAGAGATAATTGGCGCGCGGGAGCGCAGCCAGGTCCTTGCTATTGGAAACGGCCACGGCTGCGACGGTCTCGTTGGCCGCGAATGTGACAACCAGCGTTGCCCCAACTGCGGTCGATAGGCGCACCACTTCGTCGGGACGGTAAGCCAGGTAGCGCATCCGCGCATCATGCTTGCCGGCAAGCGGCGTGTCTTCGGCGCACGCTTCCATCGTGAGGAAGAGTGAACAGGCCAGCGCCAGAAATGCTCTTTTTGTCATGGCTGCACGTCGCCCAGATTCGATACGGTATCTTCCGAGGTTTGATAGGAGGTGACGAGTAGACCTCCCGGATTGGTGAGCCTCGATTGCCCAGGCAGACCCGTCAAGCGCTCGTAGCGGATGGTAGCTGTCCAGGAGGTCACTATCGGTGTCTGCCCATCGACAACAAGCGTACGTTTGTATCGGATCTGCTGAACGTCGGGACTGATGTCGTTTGATGAAATATGCCCGACCTCGAGCTTGCCGCGCTTGCCAACCGTGACCTGCGGCGAGGTGGGATTGGGATAGTTGAAGAAATCTTGATATTGCTGTTGCACAGCCGGTGCGCTGAAACTGGATACGAGGTCATAGGCGTATTGGGCTGTATCTGCCGTGTAGCCCTCGCGCAGGCGTACATATTCCCACAGCGAAGCGTTTATGACGGCTCGGTCTTGAGTTGCGGGCAGTCGAGAGATTGACACTTCGCTGTCAACGGTCCCGTCCGGCCGCACCCAGAGGAACACAGGTACGAGCTTGGCCAACGGGACCATGGCAGCGATGGTAAATGCCTGGGCAACATTTCCTAGGACCGCCACTGCCGCAAAGGCTACAAGGGCCTTTGACAGGCGCCCCGCAGACTTCGCTCGCGAAGTTTGAAACGCTTCCACCTTCTTGTAGTGGGCGGCTAGCGTTTCTCTCTCCACCAGAAGAGCATGTTCAGGAAATTTCACTTGGGCTCTTCCGCGCACTCGACTTGAAGATCCTCAGGAGTGGTTTCCCATTGTCCGGCGTTCAGTTGGAATGGCGTACCCGTGCAGGTCGCAAGCCGATCGGTTGTCTTGCAGGCCGCCAAAGCGAGGATTGACAACAGTAGATAGCGTTTCATGTTTTTGGCACCGGTTATTGATTAATGACGCGCCGTTTTGGCAAAGTAGCGGTTGAGGTTGTTCAGAGATCGGTTCTCGCCTGCCCAAGAGCCGCCGGCGATGCTGCTGGCGATCGTCGGAAGCGCGATGATCAGAGCGTCGCCAGCCAGGAAGAGCATGTCGAGCTCGTAAAGCCCGATGATCTTGGCTGCTGTCGTGGACGACATTTTGATCAGGATAATCATGCCCCCCAGCGCGACTGCTTCGGCAGCGATAACTATCGTTGCAACGATGTTGAGGAGGAGAAGCAGCAGCCCGTACGAGAGCAGTTGGCCGATCCATCTGGTGGCCATGTCTCGCGTGTGATCGAAAAGATAGCCTACAAGGACCAAAGGGCCGATCGTCAAGAGCACCTTCGTCAGAATTCCCACGGCATCGTAGATCTCGAACGCTGTCCACATCGAGCCGTAGAAAATCCATTGCGCTCCCTCGAACGCAAGTATGTCCTGGCCGTTCATAGGCCCAATTTCGGAAGCAATCATCTGAAACGCAAACTGGCTTGAAGCAAACATCAAGTCGAGCTTCCCGGGAATATCGACGAATGGCAAGTCGCTGCTACTTATCTGGTGAGCAAACCTTGGAATCGTGTCGTCGAAGAACGCTTCAATGTAATGCTGGTAGTTGGACTGGTCTAAGATAAGGGCAACGACAATCGACACCATGATTACGCGCGAGATACCCCCGCGCGCATCGACTTGACCACGCATGACCAGACAGCCTTGGATTATTATCCAAAGCGTCACACACGCAACCAGAGGCGCGCTGACCGCCTCTTGGATTTTTTCAAGCACGTTGTGCAGCCCTGACGTAAAGGCCACATCAAAGATCGTGTGTATGGCCGTGAATGGCGCGGGAATCCTGAAATTCATGGCCTGAGCCTGATTTGTCCCTGATCAGCGCAGCTGAGCCGGATGAACTCTGTGTGGTTCACGGGAGGCTGCCGAACATTTTGGCGGTGTCCCGGCGTTCGCGACGCTGCGTGGCAGCCTCCTCCGCGGTGTGAAGGCTCGCTTGTGCAGTGGCCATCGTCAGCAGACTCGTGGCCTGGACATTCTGAATGATCGCATCGTGAATCTGCTTGAGGACCAGACCGTTGGTCACTGTGGCCTGCACGATATTTCCCGAGCGGGAAAGCTGACCAAGCGTGTCGGCGTTATTCTTAAGGCGCCTGTCCATTACGCCCATAGTGTCGGCTGCGAGAGCTGCGGTATTGGCGGCACCAGAGATCTGTGCCTTTAACAGTTCCGCTTCTGCATCGGAGCCGGTGACTGTCCGATTTGAGTCCCCCGCAATGTTCCACGCCATGGTCGAAGCTGGCTTCCCACCATCAAACATCTGCTCCTCCAGCCTATTGCTGGATGGGTAGTGATTTCCTTGGTTGAGTGCGCCCAACAGTCCCGTGACAGCAAATGACGACGTCAGCATATCCACCATTTCGATCGTAGCAGCGAGCGTTTGGGCTGACTTAATAAGGATCGCCGCAGTGGAACCCGCTGTTAAGGCCGATTGTGCTTCCGTTAGCGGATCGCTGACAATAAATTGCGACCGGGCCTGTGTGCTAAGCAGAAAGGAAGCAGCGAGCGTCGTCGCTGCAATCTTGGCAAATCTCATGAATAGTCCTCCGTCAGTCTTGAACTTCGTGGTAACGAGCCATGAACTCGTCGAGCCACGCACTTGGGGCATCTCCGTGCTGGTCACGAAGCTGGTCGGCAAAGCGCACGGTGTTGGCACGCCCCGAGAGTACGGCTACATGCTCGCGCATCTGGCCGAGATCGAATTCGCAAACAACACTCCCGCTGTCGCGCTTGAGCAAAAACTTGCGGCTGCCAATTGCCATTCCCTGGCGGATTGCCTCGAACTCCTGCGTGGTGCACTTCAAGCCATCGACATACGCAACCCGGTCCGCCGTCGGTGACGGGTAGAAAATCTTCGTCATGCATTGCGCAACGAGACTGGCTCCGAGCGGCGATTCAAGCACGTGTTCAGGCTGCTGCGTTGCGAGTATCAACATCCCATTATTCTTGCGGACGGTAAGCAAGAACTTGTCGATAACAGCCGAGAACTGGGGGTTGAGCAGATAGAAGCGAAATTCATCGCAGCTCATGACGAACCGACGGCCATCGACAACAGCGCCCACGCGGTGCAGAAGATATGCGGCGGCCGGCGCGCAGACCTCCTCAAATTCCAGGAGCTGCGTCATGTCGAAGCCGGTAATGGAGGCATCCAGCTTTACTTCATCGACATCGCCGTCAAAGGCCCATCCAAGCGCATTCCCTCGACACCAGCGCTGCAGCCGTGCTCCTGCGCCCTCGGAGGGGCCGTGCAGCAGAAATTCGCGCAGGCCCGCAATTGAGCGCATGACGGGTTCGAACGAAAGTTGACGAACAATGCCACGCTCCAGTCGACGGCTTTCCTCCGGCGAGATCGGGCCACGGCCGTCACTCTCGATGAGGGCCATTAACCACTCGCGCAGAAAGTCCAGCGAGGCGGAGGTGTTGTCCAGTCCACGCAGAGGGGCCAAGCCGCTCGGAGCGCCTCTGCGCAACGCTAGATATGTCCCTCCGGTGGCTCGCACCAGCAGTTCACCACCCCGGTCCTTGTCGAAAAAGACGATCGCACCATCGCGATCCACCACGCTTTGCTCAAGCATCGCGAGGATAAACGTCATCAGCGTCGTCTTGCCTTTGCCGACGGGTCCGAATATCGCCGTCATACCGACGTCATTCTCATGCGGGATGTAGTCGAAACAAGTTCCACCGTTCGTGCGAAAGCGCGCAACAGCTTTGCCCCAGTGGCCGGAAGTGGAACCACTTGGAAAATTCTCAAAAGAGACAAGCCCGGCAAAATTGTGCGAGGTGATCGCCCCAGGGCGCGTGCGCCACTTCTTGTTCCCCGGAAGTTGGGACCAGTACGCGGCCTCCATGCCGATACCCTCTTGGACAATAACGGCGCCAGTGTCGGCCAGCCTTGCGCGGGCATTTGCTGCGCGATCTCCAAGGCTGTTGAGGCTTTCGGCATAGACGCACAGGCTCAAATGATGTGAACCCATGACGAACTCGTTACTTGCCAGTGCGTCCTCTGCTTCGGCAAGTTCATTGATTTGGGTGAGAGCCTTGTCGCCGGCGCTCGTCATCTGGCTGGACTTAAGGCTGAGCTTCGCATGAGCTTGTGGCCGAGTGAGGAAGGAAAAGCTCTGGCTGAGCACAAGCGGGAAGTTGGCGGACAGCAACGGATTTAGCATTCCTGGCCGCGTCGTCGCCGGATACTCACGCAACGAAAACAATGATCCCACGGAGCTATCCCCGGGTCTTCGAATCTCAAGCGCCCGCTTTCCGCAGATGACTTGGTCAGTGTAGATCGAAGCGCCAAGTGAGCCGGTAACCATCGGAACCGGGAGAAACCGGCAAGTCATGATCAGCCGAAGCGCCTCACCGATTTCCGTGAAGAGCACCTCGCCTTTCTCACGAACACCCAACCGGCGCAGACCGTAACCGCCGAGTGACCCAGCAATGATCTGCCAGAGGTCCTCCAGGGTTCGTATTTGTGCGGCCAGATCGTTGTCATTGCGCCTGGCGGATTTGGCAATGCGCCAGCCGATCTTGCCGATTGCGGTGCGAGGGAACACGATGACAGTGAGGAAGTGATCGTTGCGAAACAGCTTGCCCGACAGCACCCGGCTCTCATAGGCCTCGCTCAGACTGCCAGCGAATGAACTTTGAAACTGGCGCGATGCCGGCTCCGGCACATCGTTGTTTCGCACAAGATGAGCGTACAGCGTGACATTGTCATCGGCGATGTTGCGCAAGAGCGTGTTGAACGCGCGGCAGCGCGAGTTGCGCATCTCAGCGTCTTCCAAATCGAACGGCTGCCCGTTCACATGTGCCATGGCCATGACCGATCCGTCTTCCAGAAGGACAACCTGATCGCTTAGATGACCGACATACGGAAGATAGATCTCGCCAGATCTCTCGGTCCGGCCACTGGCGCCAAACATTACACCATTCCTCTTCCGCGTTTCGGCACTCTGATCGGATTGGCGCTGACGCTCGCGCCGCCCCAGACCGGCCCGTCCACGCTTCTGCCGGCGGTCTGCAAATAGAGGAACGCGACGCTTGCGGCGTTATAGTCACGCTCAACAATCAGCCGTGCTCCGAACCACAGTGGCACGAGCACGACTTCATAAAGTGGGTTCTTAAGGATGATGATGACGAGCCCCGCCAACATCATAAGCGCTCCGGCCAGCGTTAGCGGCACCCCCAGAAAAAGGGCGGGGCGTGTCGCCGCCACATAGAGGGTGCTCACTTCCAACCGGTCGCTCATCAGCCGCCGCCTATGAGCGTCTTGCCCAGGAAGCTGGCGCCAAACATGATGACGATTCCTCCAACCACGCCCGCAACGAGGCCAAGTGAAGCACGACCGAACATCCAGGAGATGCCGATGGCCACGAGTCCGAGCACAGCCAGCGATTGTCCGAAGGGGCCAAGGATGAAGGTGCAGATATTCTGGACCATCGTGGCAGGATCCGTCCCTCCGGTCACCTGGGCCGCGGCTGGCCCGCTGGAGAAGACCGTCCACGCGACGCCCGCAGCAGCGGCCGGTACATATTCAGCCGCCATGCGCAACATGGAAAAAGGCGAAGGAACACGCGTTTTAAGCGCACGAAGTATTTTGAGTGGCTTCATCATTGTATCTCCATGATTTCAATCGAATACGAGTTTGTTCGGGTTCGAGGGTTCCCGCTCTTCCGCAGCATGGCTGCCTGTCGGACCGGAGGGATCGGCCCTGGAGCGGTTTGGCTGATAGGAGCCCCAGATGTCCCACGAATTTTGGTTGGGCTGCTTTCTAGTGGCCTGTTGGCTCTGTTGGAGCAGAGGCGGCACGGCCTTGCGACCGGGCGCCTCAAGAGGTGGCGCATCGCGAGCGGTCGACTCCAGCGTTGGCTCAAGGTGACTTGAGATGTCCTTTGCGGCCGACTCGACCTTGCGTACATAACCGTTGGCGAAGCCACGCGTGACGTCGCCCGTGTTATAGGCCGAGATGGCACGGCGAAGCGCCAGTTGCTGCGCCGGAGCAGTCGCGCCGCCGGCATACCGGCTTTCAAGCAAGTGGGCGGCAGCCGAAAGGGAGGCGCAGGGCTCGAAAGCCTTTTCCGGCGTGAGACTTAGCGTGGGAAAGTTCTTGCTGTTTATCTGCATCAATCCAACATCGACAGAATGTTGTGCTTCGAGTCGCTCCTTGATGCCCCGCGTCGCTTCCAGCTGGTCTATCCAGCGAAGCTGCTCGCCTGTGGTGTTGTCATGAGCCACCAGCGTTTCAAAGCCACTTTCAATCTTGGCAATCGCGGCGAGGGTGGACGGCGCAACCCAGGGAGCGCATTTGCGCGATAGGCTGCGGAACTCACGGGGCGAAAGTGGCGCGGGTTCGGCTGGGAGCGACATGGATGTCAACAGGACAATGGCCAGCGGCCAAACTGCAATGAACATTTCCTATCACCTACCTTTCCAAGCCGCCGTGCGGGCTCTGGCCTTGTTCGGCACGCGCTTATCGGGGAGGTTTGTTACTGTGTGATGTTCAAGTTCAGCTTTTCGGCTTCAACTGAAACAAAGAGCTTGTTGGTGTCAGCGTGGGTGAGCATTTCGCGCAATGCGGGGGTGGCCCGGGTCCGATCAGCCGGCGACATCCAAAGCACTTTGATACGATGAGTCGTGTGCGGATTGCCCGTCCCGGTCGTCCGTTGCTCCTGGACCGTAAGCCGCGGCTTCGGCGTCATGGATGATGGATCTTCTGCGGGCGCCTGGTCAAAGGCAAGATGGAAGCTCCGCGGGTTGTCCAGACTGCGCGTGCCGTGGGCCAGTCGAACGGGAGACCGACGAAGGCGCCAAGCTGCCTAAAAGTTGCCGTATGCTGCCATTGCTTTAAGAAGCAGCCATGCGCGGCCCTACACGGTCAGGTACATCGACACCGCGAGCTCGTCCGCGAAGCTGGCTCGAAGGCGCAAATCCGCGGCGCAAGGGTCAACTGAAAGACATCGCGGCACAGCGCAGCCTGGTTCAGCTGTTCGGCCGGCCGCCAACAGAGGATGATGTACAGTTCCATCTGCACAAGACCGCACGCCATCGGCGGCGTCCGACGGCGCAATCGGTAAGCATAGTGACTGGCTCAAAGGGAGTGTGTGCATTCAACTGAGAAATGTTAGCTCGGACAGTAGCCGCAACCGGACTGCCGGGCGCCCGAACCAGGGTTTGGCGCGGCCGGCCACCTCGAAAGAACCCGCTTGGCAGGAGACTATTCCATTCGCCCAAGGCCAATGTAGCGACACGGCCGTTCTTGCGCCCACCGCCTTTGCAATCAATCAAACGCCGCGCTGCTCCACTGCGTCCGACGGACGCACGAGCGGCAGGATTTCGAGATCCAGCTCCGCACGTGCCAGAAACGCGACGAAGCAACGACGTGGCAGGCAACTGGGCGTCCATGCCGTCGAAGTCGAGTGGTGTTGGCAGGCCTGCATGTGAGCTCGAAGCGATAAGCGAATGACCCCACGGCAGGGTCATGCCGGCGCTTGGATCCGTCTGGTGGCCACGGGCTGCCTTGCTGCGGTCAATTGGCTGTGGATGAAAAGACCAGCACGAGCAACGGCCTCACATTGGCCGTACGCCACCGCGAGTGGTAGCAAGGGGCAGCTGGTCTGCGTCGGTGCCAGATGGTTGCTCGGCAACGGTTTTAGACTCAAGGGGATTCAAGATTGAAGGTGAGCCGTTGAAACATGTTCTTGTCATTGACGATGATGCCGCGATGCGGCGCCTCATCGCCGAGTATCTTATGATGCATGCCTTGAAGGTGACCGCAGTCAACGATAGCAAGCAATTTAACTACATTCTATCCCATGAGCCTGTCGACCTTGTGGTGGTTGACCTCAATCTAGGCCGGGAGGATGGGCTTGCGATCGTCCGCAATCTGGCGACCAAATCGGATTTACCCATCATAGTGATCAGCGGCGACCGGCTTGATGAGGCCGAAAAAGTCGTTGCACTGGAGCTCGGCGCAACCGATTTCATCCCCAAGCCTTTCGGGCTGCGCGAGTTCCTGGCCCGCATTCGCGTAGCGCTACGCCAGCGCATTGCCAGTCCGCCAACCAAAGATCATCGCTCATTTCGGTTTGGAGCCTGGAAGCTCAGCGTCAAGCAGCGGCGGCTGATCTGTGCAGAGCGTGGCGAGGTCAAGCTTACCGCATGTGAGTTCAATCTCTTGATCGCGTTCCTGGAGAACCCCGGCAGCGTCCTATCCAGAGAACGGCTTTTGCTCGCGAGCCGTGTGCGTGGAGAAGAGGTCTACGATCGAAGTATCGATGTCCTGATCTTGCGCTTGCGCCGAAAGCTCGAGGCTGATGCGGCCAATCCTCGCCTGGTCAAAACGTGTCGTGGTGCGGGGTACTTCTTCAACGCTGACGTAGACGTTAGCTACGGAGGCACCTTGGCCGCGTGACAGGGCGTTTCTGGCGATTGGCTAACGAGGCTCAAGCGAAAGCGGAGTTCTCAGGCCACAGCCTTTAGCTCGGGCGTCCGGGTGTAGGCTTAAGGCGCAGGTCGTGGATCTGGCTGTTGGGACGGCTATTGACGGTGCTGCTGAGGACGTCGGCCAGATAGCCGAGTAGCTCGACACGATTGGGCTTGCGGGTTTTGATCAGCGATGCATGACGGCCCAGTGATCGGCACCGCCGTTCGAGCCAGCGAAGAGCGTTGTGGTTGAGTGCGAGCGCTCGATGGTGTTGCTGTCGATCTCGATGCGGCCTTCGTTAATGAAGCGCGGAACACCTTCCCAACGTGAGAGCGCCTATTGACCGGGCGAGCTTGGAATTGTGACCGATCAGGCTGAGCTTTCGCGCAGCCAAGGTTAAGATCGGCCACAATAGCGCGGCCGTTTCCTGACGCGTCGCACCGCGTTCATTGGCCGATGCGGTCGCGAGGGATATCGTCCTCGATCTAATTGAGGTCGGCGCTCCGTCTCAGCGCCGCCTGACTGAGGATCGGCGAGTTCCAAGCCCTACAATCGCCTTGCAACAATGCCAGCCTGATCATTATGGCGAGAGCAACCGGTCTGGAGATCGCATCAGCCTCACCGTTGCCAAAAAGAGCTGTTCTGCCTCATCCGCCATCGAGCTCAACGCCCCGCGTCGGAGCGCTCTCTGCTTCGGGAGGAAGCCATGAGGTCCGCGCGGGCTTGATCGGAGGCTTGGCCGATGGACGTCGTGGTTGCTTCGCTCGGCTGCCGCCCGATTGCGAGGCTTTGCGGATTCTCAGTCCTCTGCCTTTTCGCCGGTCTCAACAGGGCTGTGTGATGT
>NZ_JBVVQX010000045.1:0-18584 GCF_055811675.1 Mesorhizobium sp. WSM4808 | reverse complement strand
GCTGCTGTTGAGGTCATTCGGTCCAGCGGGCATCCCTGGGGCGCTGAAAAAAGACGAGGCGGCTTGATCATCCTGCCATTGCTGAAGCACTTCGCGGAACCCATGTTCCACTCGCAGTAGCTTGTCTGGATTGGTTGGCGGCTCGTCAGCTCGATCATCGAACAGCGGCCGAAGCGCCTCGGGAAGCCCGTCAGACACGGGCTCCGCATCGCGGACACGTTGCAACGCGAAGAAGAGATTGCGGTTGCCTGGAAACAACCTCTTGGCGAATTTGATCCGCGAATCGTGATCCAGCCCAGAGATCGTCTGGCCCCGACTCTCAAGCGCCTCAGAAAATTTGCGAAGACTACGACCATAGACACCACGGCTGCCTAACGCCAAGCTGGTGTCACTGGTCACTTGTTCCAAGATATGCGCGTCTGCCTTTGAGGGCACTGCCGGCCGCGCAGTCGCTGAATAACCCGGCTCATGATACGCACGCAGGACGTTCAACGCCGTCTTTATATCACCGTTTTTCGGAAAGAAAGCACCGACGTGTTCGACCAGGGATTGGTGATTTCTTAGATCAGTCGCTTGGCCACGAGCGCCGAGATCATTCGCCAATCGGCGAAGCGCATTCGAGTATATTCGGACCGTGCTCTCGCTATAGTGTTGCTGAGCCGCAGCGTGGGCGACCGCTTTATCGATAAGGTCCCGGTGTTCGTCGGACAGATGGGGATAGCCGGTAGCACCGGCGCCACTCGCGACAGCTTCGGCTCGGCGCGGCTCCGCCACGTGCTGCTCAAAGCTCGCTTGCCGGGCCTGGCCCGCATCCGGCAAGGGGTCAGGCGCGAAAGAGAGCATCGCGTCTGGGACGCGTTGAGTCCCATAGGAGAAGCCGTTGGGGAGGGCGAACGAGACGTTTATGGAGTGCTCGATCGCAGCGGGGGGCGCTTCAAACCTTGCGGAGGGCGCGGCCTCACCATGCAGCGTTCGGATGTGTTCGGCCCTTGTCACTTGAACGGGTACCCCTTCCAATGGCAATTCCCCGAACTGCTGCATGGAGGGCTGCATCGGCACGCGGCCGCCTGAATTGCCGATTTCGCTCGGCGGCTGCTGAATGGCGGCGGCTTGCGGCGTATTCAGGCCCCTCTGGCTCTCCGCTCGCCATACCAGCGCCGTGGAATGTTCATTGTTGACGATGACCCAACGGCCTGGCCAGTGGGTGCCCTGGTCAAGCGCATCCGGCGAGGGCCCGATCTGCTGTTGGCTGGCAGTTAATGCTGGCGGGGCGGCCTCAACTCCGGCGTGCCTAGAGCCGGCCGCTGCCAAAGCGTCGGCCACGATGCTGTTGTGGTCACCCGGTCCAGCGGGCATCCCTGGCTCGCTGAGAAGAAACGAGGCGGCTTGATCATCCTGCCGTCGCTCAAGCCGTTCGCTCAATTGTTCCAGTCGCAGAACCTCTTCTGGATTGGTTGGCGACTCGTCAGCTTGATGGAACAGCCTCCGGGCCTCGGCAAGGTGCTGCTCATCGCCCACTTGCCGTGCCTGGTCCGATTGCCCCTCTTCCAAGCCGGCGTCCTGCACCTGCGACAAAGCTGCTACCCGGGATGGGTTACTATTTCGCGGGTTCATACTGGCCTCACATCAAACCGTATCATAGTCCTGCGCCAATCCACGCAACTGCTCATTGGGTTGAGATTCTGCCGAGAGCCCCTCGTCTGCTTGCATCAAGGGTGCCGGCTCCGGGAGGGCGCCTGTCTGGCTTTCGAAGATTCGTTTAAGGATGCGGTCCGAAAAATATCGCACCTTTCTTAGTTGCAATGGTGGCAGGCCTTTGATGAGAACAATCTCGTAGTCGTCATCGAGCAGCCGAATCTGTTCGGGACGGAGCAGCGGTGCACCTTGATGCGAATTCTGAATGTTCCAATCGAACGTTCGCGCTTGGCTGTAGGAAATCGATTTGGCTTCGAACGTGTATTCACCGATGGCTTTGGAAATGTAGGTTGGAGTCTCGTCATCGGCCGTGGCCATGAACACTTGCAGGCCGGTATTGCTGAGAAAATTCTGCTTGCCAGCCTCGCCATAGGCCCCCGTCAGTGCCGAGAGGCTTTGGATGATGAGCATGAAGCGACCCTTGTAGCCCGCGATGGTCGTAATTGCGGTCTCGATCGCCTCCAGCTTACCCAAGTGCTTGAATTCATCGAGCAGAAACAGAACTTCATATTTTTCATCCCGCCGAGGCAGCGACCGCTGTAAAATTGAAACGACTTGCTGAAAGAACAGGCGTATCAACGGCGCGACCACCTCAAGATCGTTCGGACCAACGCAAAGGTAGATGCACGTTTTGCGACGGCGAAGATCGTAGACCGAAAAATCCGAGCGACTTGTTGCCGCCTTAACAGCGGGATCCGCCCACAAATTGAGGCCGCCATCGCCAAGGACGGACGTGTAGGAGGTCAGGATTTTTGTATCGTTCCCCGCCATGTCGTCGAAGATGCGTTGTGCCTCTTTGTTCCGGGTCTCCATGGCGAGTCGCGCGAAGAGCTTAAACTTCTCCCCCGGCTGGGCGAAGAGATCATAGACGGCGCCGATTGTTGGCGTGCCCCGCTCGATGCAGGCGAGGATGCCCGCGACAAAGAGATCTCGCGCGCCGTTGACGAAACCTTGCGCGCCCTCCCCCTTCGCCGTAATCAGGTTTGCCGCCAAGCGGCGGGCCTCGGTGAATTGCTGCTGTGGAGACAGCGCTATGAGGTCCAACAGCGGGTTGTAGCAATTCGTGCGCCGCTCCGAATCCAGCGGCGCAAATTTGAACACCTCCGCGCCGGCGGCCTGGCGCGCTCTCGAGGTAAGCTCAAAGAGCTCCCCCTTGACGTCGAGAGCTATCACCGAGCCTTTGAATGTAAGTAGCGTTGGGATGACGATGCCGACGCCCTTACCAGCACGGGTCGGTGCAACGATAAGGCTGTGAGGCTGCTCGCCATTGGTCAGGTAGTAACCAGGCCAGAAAGGGCCACTCGTCTTCCCAAAGACGGGGCCTACCACGCCACGGTATCGTCGCAGATAACCCGTGCGTCGCATTTCATCCACTCGCGCCCAGCGCGCCGTCCCGTGATGTTCGAGTTTGCGCCGCAATACGATCTGCTGAATCAGCAAGACGACCGCCGACGTTGCGAGCACGATACCTACGCCCCGATAAAAGATGGGGGTTGCGAAACCCAGATAGAAGGGCGTCTCGAACCAAAAGGCACGGATGTCAAACGTCATCAAAGCCTCGCCGCTACCCCCATGGCGGAACGTTGCGTACAGACTTGCCGCGCAGAAGCCCAAGGCGAGTGAGCACGCGATGCTAACGGCTATGTTGGGGGGCGTCGTTTTTGTTGAAGGCATTGTTCCATCGCCGGATTAGCCGTTGCTAATGCTGCGCTTGCTTCAGACACCGGAGCGACGTCGCCGCTCGACAGATCGATGCCTCAGCGGGTTGTGCGATGCTTGCGACGCACAACCCGGCAGACGTGGTTTTTGAAAGTTACGCTAAGGCAGGTACATCTACGGCCAGCGCATTGGAAATGGCAAGGCCGTCGGGGAGAAGGCGTCACTTACCATGGCCAAGACCTCAACGGCCGGAGCGATCTCTGCTTCTGGAGGCAGCCATTAGATCCTCGCGGGCGTGATTGTAGGCGCGGCTTATGGACTGCCCGACTTGACCACCCCGCTGCAGCTGCTGATGGGAGGTTTGCGGGCCTACTGTATCACGGACTGAAGCCGCAATATCTGCTATGTGGCCGTCCAAATTCGCATTCCGTTCCTCCGCTGCATGCTGCGGCGGAGGCATGTTCTGCAACAGGCCATGCAGGTGGGGAAGTGAGTTAGCTTGCGCTTGTTGATTTGGGTCTAACTGATGATACACGGCGACAACAGCATTTTGGGCGGTCGCCTTGACCATTTGGTGCTGATTAGGATCAGCAGCCAATTCCATCGCCTGGTCAAAAATACGAGATTTATGTTCATCATTAAATTTACTGAAGTTTTGCGCCACAAACATAACCCCTAGAGCTTTCTCCATTGGATCCATGTCGCCAATGCGATTGATAAGAGCAGTCTGCTTCTGGGGTCCCAGAAAATGGGCTACATTACTAGCCGCATGGACTTGGAACAATGCTACATCGGCCGAGTTGAACCCCAATCCGTCCGTCAATCTGTCGGCCAGAGCGTTGGCTGATCCTCCGAGCTGGTTGTTGCGCCTATCAAATCTGCTGAGGTCAGACTCTTGCCCGGGGGCCATGTCCTGAACGGCGCGTCGCATTTGCCTCTCGGCGGATTTGAAGCTCCCAAGATCGCGTGCTGTCTCGCGCGGGTTAGCGGTTACTAGCCGTTCTGCAACATTGGTCAGTGGCCCGGCTGGAAGGCCATCGTGGTTACGCCGTGGCTCGGCCCTCCTCCCCTCGCGGGATGAACTTCCAGCTGCACGTTTGCTGTCGCGATCCATTGCTCGGCCTCCAAAGTCGTTATTCTACCCAATGAGGTTACCACCTAAGCTTGACCTGCTGAACCGATATGATGTTACAGTTGTAGTCTGGCAGAGGGTTCCCAGCTCTGTGGGTCTGCCAAGAGCCCGCCCGAGCCAAGGAAATATGATAAGGCTGGCATCAAATGCGATGAGTGGGGTCTGCCAGAGGACATGAATGGCACGCCGTCGCCGACTCTTCGCCTCCCCTTCCGGTCCTTGCAAGAGCCCGGCATGATATCCCCGCGATAGGTTCTCCTTTGGGCGCAGGCTTGCATGCTCGAGGGTTTCGATGAGGACCATCGCCCACTCCGGCTGATCAGCCGCGGCCGAGCTGTCGTGCTCCCTCGGCAAGGAAATCAGTCGCGACCTGACCGGCAATTTGCGCAGCGCCGCGCCAATAGCATCGGTGTACCATGCCATCGCCAAGGCATTCCTGCTGCAGGCCACAAGTGGCAATCCCCCGGCCCAACCGGCGCCAGGCGAAGAGCAAAGGTCCGACGGCGAAAACGCGCGCGGGCGGGCAGCACGGCATCGCGCAATGCCGCTCCGTTCGCGACGCGGCCGCCTGTCGTCGATGCGCCGCGGTCGTCAGCACCAGCCCCTGGCGAGCCAACCGTCGGCTGGGCGATCGCGACATCTTCAATGCCTTTGTGCCGGGATTTTCTCAACGGGAGCCGCCTGGCGCAGCCACTCGAGACGGACGGCATACTTCAGCGCCACCGTGACCAGTGCAATTGCCGCGCGGCTTTGCGCCCCAACCGCATTGATGCAGGCGTGCCACCGACTAACTTGCGTTGGCTGCAACATCCCCTCGCCTTCCGCGCCCCTGGACGGTGCAGGACTCACAGAAACCTTCAATCCCCAAAGACGGTCAGTTTCTCGCGTTCCTGTCCGGGCTAACTGTGGATGGTCCTACGATGGGGTCCAACCGTTCGGTGGATGAGGGTGCAAGTGGCGCCGACGCGCTCTGCTTGTCAGACGCCATTGGTAGACCGCGGGAATGCAGCCATCCTGGCCGACACAATGCCTGTTTTTAAGCACAGCCTGAATGGACGCCTTATCAAGCCTCAAAACGCTTCAGCTTACCGTCGCGATCGCCTTAGCACGCCCTCACCACCCATATTTCTGCGCGATGCCAAGGCAAACGATCCAGGCTAACAGTCACGCCAGATCTCGAATGCATCCGACCGCAAAGAAGTATCCCAAGGAGGTGTGCACGGTACGTGTTGCGTCTTTTGCCGATGCCCCCGCGCCTCGTCGCCGAGTTGGCTCTGGCTCGCGTGGTCGCGACCGAAGATCTCAAGCCTATGGCCCAGCCAGAACGACAGTGTCGACTTTGTAACAATGTCAGAGGTCCGACTGATACGGGCGGCCCGCAACCGTGCGGTTGAAAGCTTTTCTCTTTTGGCACGCTTGGTGCAGCAGATGATCCTCAAACGTTGCACGGAACCTCGATAGACCGAGAGGGGAATCCCAGGAATGAACATAACAGGCATCATTGCGTCGGTCGCGCTGTCGACTTGGTCTGAAGATGGACGCAGGCCTGATATCGCTAGAGGTCGATCCTACAAAGCGGCATTTCACG
The DNA here is from genome assembly GCF_055811675.1 of Mesorhizobium sp. WSM4808. NCBI lineage: Bacteria > Pseudomonadati > Pseudomonadota > Alphaproteobacteria > Hyphomicrobiales > Phyllobacteriaceae > Mesorhizobium > Mesorhizobium sp. WSM4808. The sequence continues at coordinate 12,510 of NZ_JBVVQX010000045.1, read as the reverse complement.
TCCTGGGCGAACCGGATGCGGAGAGCAACATGGCGGTCAGCGTTTTTCACGTGTGAAGCCTGTGACGCGCTTCGAACTTAGTTCGACCGCAACCTATGGGAACAGGGAGCCACCTGCAGCCAGAGCCAGAACCAAGGCACAGTGACCGATATCTACCACGATCACTGCAACATCGACGAGATCGTTGGATCATCAGGCACGGTTGAGGACACCAACTATGATGGAGCATTGACAGCGGCGACGGGTAGGAAAGTCTGCTTAGCGACCAGCATCAGGTTGCTACTTTGAAGGAGCCTCTCACATCGAAGGCATCGTAGAGCCGGCCGGAGTTGCCTCTCGCCTGATGCCGAGGCGCGCCTCAAACCATTGTTGCCTGGCAGGTCTTTGCCGCGCTGTGCAATTTGGGAGACCACGCGTCAATGAATCGGATCAGCTTACTTCTGCTGAGCGCATTCGGGGTTCGGACCTGTGTCCCTCAAGGAAGAGAGTGGTTCGATCCGGCACAGGCCCTTGGGCGGGGGGGCTTGGGTGAGCCGGTGCCGGACCGAACCGTCTCAGGCAACGCCGGCTATGTCGTGGGATATTGCGGCGACTTCGTGGCCAAAACGTGAGGGTAATGTGTCGTAGATTCACCGATTCCAACACGCGCATTGCAAACGTGACTGGACGCCTAAGAAACCGCGCAGCGCTGCTGAGTTTGTCGGGAGCTCTGCACGTGGGGGCTAGCTTGGCTGTGAAAACAGCCGCCCGATCAGACGTCGGATTCAGGAAGGGAAAAACTCGCAATGTTGTTTCTCCGGGGCGCCGGGCGACATACAACCGCAAGCCAGCCGGCGTCGCCCGGCCACATAGAATTCGACCATCTCCTTCGAAGGGCTCACAACAGAAAAACGTGTGCATCAGGACATTCGGATCCGAAGCAGGAGTCATGCGCTTCATCTTGCGGAGTGATGCAAAGGACCCGGCGATTTTCCTGATCTGGCAAGGCCGTTCCGTTTGTCGGCATGCCGGAATGACGGAATGACGGAAAAACGGACCGGCCCCGAGTCGGGACTATACGGATAAGGCGAGCCGGCAGGGTGTGGGGTCGGGTTATGGGCCGTTGGGGGAGACGGCATAAGGGGCAGGGTTTCGCGGCGCCAGTCGATGGCAGCGGCGGCTGGCGCGGGGATCGCGGTCAAGATCGGTTTTCTGGGCCGGCCCGCATCGGCTGCGCCCATTGCCAATTCGCCCGGCCGTTCGCCAAACTGGATCGGACCGGACGGTATCGGCCGCGTTCGGATTGACGCCGTGGCCAAGGTCACCGGGGACAAGACTTCACCCGCGATTTTCGCGCCCGTGACATAGCGGGCTAGCCGCAAGAAAAGAGCCACACGTTCCTGATCCGCGGCACCCGGGCCGACGCTCCGTTCGACGGGCTGAACCTCCGCAAGACCATCGCGCACAAGGTCTTCGCCGACTATCAATCGGTCGGAGCGAATTCGTCTTTGATCCACCCCGGCAAGCGCTTCCTGACCATCTCAGTTAGCTTGCTCGCCTGCGATCAGCTCGGAGGAATGACGTCCTCGTCAAAGTTCCCACCATCAAGGACTTTGTCATGTCATAGGTCAGATCCAAGTCTTCAGAGACTGTCGATCAGCCGATAGACTTTGGAAAGCGATGTTCCCCCTTTGAAATCCAGGAGGTCCTTGACTGCGGATGTGTAGATAGCGTCAAGCGTCGCGACGACCATGATGTCCTTTTCAAGATATGCGGCTCGCGTCCCAATGTTTCCGAAGCGGCCAGAAGAGCGTCTCTTTGCAGGCTAATCGAAGAAGGTCCACCGCTCATTTTATGCTTTCGAGATCGCCGCATGGACCCAAGCGGGCACTTTCGCCTTGAGAGCGACTACGCGAGTCCATTCCTCGGGGGTCAGTCTGTTCTTGAGCAATTTCGCGTAGTGGACACCGTTAGCTCGGCCAAGGTGCGCGATTGCCCGGATGGCCTCGCCCGACCTGTTCTTTGGCAGGCTCGTGATCCAAGCGGGTCCGTGCTTGAGGCGTATTGTGCGGCGGCCAAGTTTCAGGTTCTTCGACTTTCCGGTCGTGAGAAAGACTTTTTGAACCGGAACTTGTGTCGTCAGGCCCAGCTGGTTCGCCGCCGTAGCACCGGAATTGACGACCTTCTCACCTGACAACGAGGCGTACGACTTCACGATGGCTTCCGCTTCCGGCAGCACATATCCATAGGGCGTTTTTCTAGAGGGCGTGTAGATGGGCTATGGCCCAAATCTGGACGCTATATTCCACCCAAATTATGACGCGGCCTGCCTGTCCAAACCGGCCGTCTGGCATTGAGCTTTTGGAACGGGATCAGGCTGCCGCAGGTCTTCGAGCCTTCCTGCATGGATGAATGAGGCATCCCGGGTAAGGCGGCTGCGGAAGTTGGTCGAGTCATTACCGCCTTCGCCAGCAACTTCAGGCCCGACGAGGTTGCCGATGACCGGCAGCTCCATGTCGGGGCCGCGGCTCGAGGGTTTTTGGGAATCAAATCGCGACCATCTTACGGCCGCACCAAAGTCGAAATCGGCCAATTCAGATCCGAGCTTCAGCGTAGGATCCACAGTTCCCCGTGTTTTCCTGAAGTTCTCGCCGAAGTCGTCTTTCAGAGCCATATTGGCCAACGCAAATTCGACGAGCTCGGCATCAGATGTCAATCCAGTTCGAGCTTTGGCCATCTTAATGAGATCAGCACTCACCCGTCCCGCAATCCTGCCGTCCTTCTCAGCGCGCAGGCCGGATTCTTCCGCCCTCTGCAGAACGGCGTTAATCCTGGCCAAGCGACGCATCTGCAATTTCTCAGCCAGTTTGGAAAGGGTTCTCGTCCGCTTGCCCTTGGATCCTTGGCCGCGACGCGTACGTACAGCCGTCTTCGTCATCGGGGTTTCCGCAGATTCCGTTTAACAAAAAACGATTTTAAACAACATAGCAGGCAATGTTTTTTTTCAAAGACCCCAAATAGAAGGCGTTGTTGTCAGCCCCGGAGGTTGCGTTGCTGAAGCCCTCCAAAAGGAGGGATCGCACGCGCTCGCGGGCCAAGCTCGCAGCTGTGAGTTTTCACCTCGTCCGAGCGGCCCGGCAGCGCCAAGTTGGCGCGATTCGGGAGTGCTAGCACCGCGCCAATTCGAAGACCGGTGCGGCCTTGACCCTCGCCAGCACCTGACATACTTTCTATAAGCAATTTGCGTAGGGAACGCGTGTGCAGCCCGATGATATCGAACTCATTGTGGACGCTGAAATTTCGGAGGACCCATGCCTCCTCTTTGATGTCGTCACGCCCGATGGCGTGCTTCAGCTATTGGGGGACGTGGAGATGGGCAGCAACCATCTTGTTGTCCGTGACCTCCATATTGGGGGCGATGCCCAGGTCCAATGGGGTTGGTCCAAATTGCGCAAGCTCGGTCGAGTGATCGCGGAGAAGCTCAATGTCGACTACATCGAAGTTCATGGAGCGGTTCGGACAACGGGTGCGAACCCGGGACGTCGTCCAGGTGTCGTCAGGCTCTCCCGTCCGGCTGAGCCTCAGCTTTCTACACGGCGCGAATACTCCTGAGGCTGCCAGGGTTCTCGTCAGGAGACAGCTGCCGCTGAGGACGGCCCATGCGGTTCTCACGGAGATGGTCGATCAGGGCAAGGCGTTCGTGACCGTTCCTTGCGTCGACGACCTGCGGGCACTGAAGGACGAACTCTCGTCCGCAGGAGTGATCGCGAAGGTTCATGCGCCGCGGCCGATAAGCGTTCGCGAAGTTCGGGATAGCACCAAGCTGTCCCAGGAGGCGTTCTCCGTGAGGTATGGCCTCGATCTGGCAACGCTTCGAAACTGGGAGCAAGGTCGCTCGGAACCGGATGCAGCGGCGAATACTCTGCTTTGGACCATCGCCCGGAATCCGGAGGCAGTCGAAAAATCGCTCGACATGGAGGACGAAGTGGCGGCGCCGTCTCCCTAGTAGTCTAAGTCTTGGGGAGAGGCCGTCGGAACAGCCACTCCATCGCGCGGCTACTCGGCATGCCAATGAACTCCAACCCGACCGCGCTTTGCACCATCGTGGGCATATCCCAATCAGATCCGCAAACTGCAGCACGACCTGTCGAGACGCACGGAGCACGCCCTGGAGGCGGCCCTGCGCCTTCGCGCGAAGACGGCCAAGCATCTCCAGTCCCTTAGCCAGAACCGGAATATCTCGTCACCGCTACGGCCCGGAACTGGCCGCCACCGCCTCCCAGATCAACCGGCTCACCGCCACCCTTGAAGAGGTGGCGGCAAGGGTCACTGCGTTGATCGCGCGGCCCGCGAGATTACAGCAGGCAGATCCAGCTGCCTCATGGGAGGTTCACGGTCGGGCTTCAGCGGCGTCCTCGTCTGCTGCGGCAGCTAGTCCGATGACATGATGCACCACGAACACATCGACGAGGTACGCAGCCTCGTCCCGGGAAATAGGCAACATGTCTGCCGTGATTTCATTATCGACATAGGATTCGGCGTCCCAAAGGGTGCGAGTCAGCTTCTCGTTGGCCGGCTCAATCCGCTCAATGACCCTTTCGAACGCGGCGTTGGCGGCATCGATAAGCACGGTACGGTCGGCCCCGGCGACTGGCAGGGACGCAATAACGGCATGGGAATCCATGACGAACGTTTCCTTCTGGAGTGGCGGTCTCTTGCCTCAGCATTTTCGGTCGCCATGCCGACGCTGGTTCTTGCTGGAGTGGCTCGTCGAAGCGCCAGGCGCCACCTTGTGCTCACATGCGCAGCCGCAGGATACGCGAGAATTCGGCAGATGCAAACAAAGGTGACAAGGCACGGCAGCGCCAGGGGCAGAACAGTGTCGGCGTAGTGGGCGAAAGCGGTCTGCGAGCTTTAGGTTCCCGCAGGAAGCGGTCTGGAACCAAGCCTGATCCTCGCCGGAGCGAACGAGTGCGTGCTGGTAACGGATAACGAAAAACACTTTGCCGGGCTCGAGGTCGTCAATCCGATACGCGGACCGGTTTGATGCGGCGGCGGGTCCAGGAATGCTCGGCACGGTATGACTGAAACTCAGAGAGTGGACTCCGCTTGGAACTCAGTCGCAGGATGGTTGATCGTTACGGCAGGCTGCGCCCATTGTTATGCAATGGAGATGGCCAAACGCGCCATCGCCAGCGTCCTGCGCCAGGACCTCCCGAAACGTCGCCAGCATCGTCTCCGCGCCGGATCGCCAAAACCTAGCAGGTCAAGGTCGCGTGTGCCGCGGTGCGGATCATTCGAACAGCTCATCATCAGCATCGCACCCCTCAGCACGAAGCAGTTAGCGTGGGGTGACTGGCTAAGCCGGAAAAGCAGCCGCTCGAGGGCGAAGCGGGTCAGAGCCAGACTGAGAGGTCTGGCCGCTTACCTTGGCGAGTTGCAGCAGACGTGCGCGCACTGAGGCGCCGATGTTCTTGATCTCTTTAGCCATTGGCAGTCAGCGCCTCGATATACGGCCGGATGACCGTGGCGACACCGCCACGCTCAGCCTGCCTGCCAATTTCGCCGGGCGTGGCCTTGCGCTGGCGAAGCGCTTCCTGGAGGCCCTCGATCGCTACCGACAGGCCGATCTTGTTGCGATATCGGAAAAGTCCGCGATTGTTTTGACAACCCAAAGACCTTTGCGGTCACGCCCTCGACAACATGAGTTTCTACGCAGTCGTTGAGCAGATTTCGGTAAAACGCACGATGCGAATGGGTGTGCCTCGGGTTTGGAGCCCAGTCTTTCTGGCCGATGGCCAGCCATACCTGTCTCGGAGGCTGATCTGTCAGCTGGTGAAATGCCAGGGCTGACACAAGGCAACGCCTTTGGGGACGCGCTTGGCAGCCTCGGCTAGGCTATGATTAGCGTCGAGCGGCGCATCGGAGAGTTGGTGGATGCCGCGTGCGAGCCGGAGCACCATGCGACTCATCGTGGCCGCTGTTACGCCGGCGTTGCGCAGCTCCGCGAGACGCGCGATTCCGCGCACTGTCAGAACTGCGTGGGCGATTTGGCGCTGGGCAGCGGGCTCTGGCTGATACGACATCTCGGAACTAAGGGGTTACAGTCTGAGGATTTGTATCACCTTTGAGAATCAATGGAAGCCAATCGTCAGCCGCGCCGCAGCCATGCTTTGAGCTCGCCGTGGACGGCGACGCCTTCGAGCAGGATATCGGTTTTGGGATGTGGTCCATCGGGACAGAGATCGGAGCCATGGACAAGATGGATTTCATCCCCGTCGATGCTAAGCGTCCCATCGCGCGGCGACCGGCGCATGAACTCCTCGGCCGTACGCCGCATCTTCGCAAGCCGGCCTTACCGCGCAGCCGCCGTTGTGCTGGGGCGCATCCGGTATGCACGTGCCGCAACAGATCCTTCAAAGAAAATCGCGGACTTTTAGCATTCTAAACCGCTCAGAATATGTACGTTGAGCCTATCATTTGGGCCGCGGGTCGAGACCGTGGCATATCGGAAAACGATCTGCGATGCGGTCGGCGTATTGGCCTTGTCGGACGACAAGATTGCCTCTGAAAGAGTGGGAGGACGCCAAATGGAGGAAGTTTGCCAGCCGATGATGACACTGGTCAGGCGCCTAAAGGCGGCGGCTCATCTTGATCGACTTCGAATCCTGGGACTTTGCGCGCATGCGGACTTGACCGTCTGCGAGCTAGCAGAAGTTCTGAGTCTGTCTCGCGAGCACGTGGTCGCACACGTCCGCCAGCTCGCCAGAGCCGGCTTTCTTCTCGGCAACGAACAGCGCCCCTGGCCTTCGTACCACCTCGAAGCAGGAGGCTCGGACGGCGGCTTGGTTCAATTGTTGGTTGATCTCCTGCCCCACGGCGATGGCCATCACAGACAAGACCTACAGCGCCTGGAGGCGATACAGGGCGCGCGGTCCAAGGTGGCCGCCTGCTTGTCCTGAAACTTAGTCTCAATGGAGCGCGAAGCTGATATGAACAATTCGACCGGCGGCGCGATCGCGGAGCTTGACACTTGCGAGTGGCCTCACCTGGCTGTCGCAGATTCTCGCGTTCACGAGCTGCTTTTAAGACAGGAGCGCCAGGAGCGGACGACCCTCAAACTTATCGCCTCGGAGAACTTCGCGTCCTCCGCGGTGCTGGAAGCGACCGGGTCTATTTTCACCAACAAGTATGCCGAGGGATATCCCGGCGCGCGCTACTACGCCGGAAACGAGATTGTCGATGAGCTTGAAAACCTCGCCATAGAGCGATTGAAGGCGCTGTTCGGCTGTGAACACGCCAACGTGCAGCCTTATTCCGGCTCGCCGGCCAATCAGGCTGTCTGTCGAGCGCTGTTGTGTCCGAGAGACAAGATGATGGGCTTGACCCTCCCCGACGGGGGGCATCTGACGCACGGTTGGGCCGTGAATTTCTCCGGCACTGACTACCAGCGAGTTCCGTACGGGCTGCACGAAAAGACGCAGCAGATTGACCATGACCGCTTGCGCGAGACGGCCAAACGGGAACGACCGAAGCTCATTTGGGTCGGCGGAACTGCTTATCCGCGTATCTTTGACTATGAGGCAATGGCCGACATTGCTTCGGAGGTGAACGCCTATCTGGTGGCCGACATCGCCCACATCAGCGGCCTCGTTGTCGCAGGAGTGCATCCAAACCCTGTTGGCCGTTGCGATGTTGTCACCAGCACCTCTCACAAATCGCTCCGCGGCCCTCGCGGTGGCTTCATCTTGTCAAGGAATGAAGACCGCTATCAGGCGCTCTACCATTCCAAGAGCAAACACAATCTGGCCAAACGCATAGACCGTGCCGTTTTCCCTCTCCTCCAGGGCGGACCGCACATGAATACGATTGCCGCGCTAGCTGTCGCTCTGCACGAAGCAGGCAATGCATCCTTCCGTGTGTACGGTCAGCAGATCGTCAACAACGCCAAGGCTCTGGCCCAGGCCCTTCTGGAGCGAGGTTATGAACTCGTCACGGGGGGCACTGACAATCACATGCTGATCCTTGATCTTAGGGACCGGCCGCTGTCTGGGAAAGACTATGCCGAGCGCTTGTCGCAAGCAGGGATCATTACGAACTTCAACATGGTGCCGGGCGACCGGCGCCATCCCGCGCTCACCAGCGGCATACGCTTAGGCACGCCAGCAGTGACGTCTGTGGGCATGGGCGAGGCGGAAATGGTGCAGATTGCCGCTTTCATCGACCTGGTTTGCCGCCAGCCCGATGATTCGGATGTGCATGCCAGAGTACGCAGAGACGTTGCCGATTTCTGCGCTGCGTTCGACGTGCCTGGCATCTCCGACAGGTAAGACGGCCGGATCAACTGTCACATCAATTCCAACGTTTGAAGCGAGGACATTCCATGACCAGACAATTCGTGTTCTCTTCCGAATCGGTCGGCGCGGGACATCCCGACAAGATGGCCGACAGTATCTCAGATGGCGTGCTTGATGCGATCCTTCGCAAGGATCCTAAGGCCCGAGTTGCTTGTGAAGCGTTGGTGAAGTCAGGGATGGTCGTTCTGGCTGGCGAGATCACCAGCCACGCGCAGATCGATTACAGCCAAGTTGCCCGCGATATCATTTTGGACATTGGATATGACGACGATGCGATCGGCTTTGACGGCCGGCGTTGCGCCGTGATTTTGGCCTTGACCGAGCAGTCGCCCGACATCAGCCAGGGCGTCGACGAGGGACGAGGGCAGGATCTCGATCAGGGAGCAGGGGATCAGGGCCTCATGTTCGGGTATGCGTGCAACGAGACCGAAACATTGATGCCCTTGCCAATCCAACTTGCTCACGATTTGACAAAAAAACAGGCAGAGGTGCGCCAAACCGGACGCCTTGGCTGGCTTCGCCCGGACGTTAAATCTCAAGTCTCCGTCCGCTATGAGGGTTTGCGCCCGGTAGCGCTTGATACCATAGTCTTGTCGACGCAGCATGACGAGGAGGTCTCACAAGCCACGGTGCGCGAAGGCGTCATTGAGGAGATTATAAGGCCGGTCTTGCCTCAGGATCTCGATACGACGGGGATAAGATTCCTGGTGAATCCAACAGGCCGGTTCGTGGTCGGTGGGCCGCGCGGCGATTGCGGGCTTACCGGACGCAAGATCATCGTCGATTCCTACGGCGGGATGGGGCGTCACGGCGGTGGCGCCTTTTCGGGCAAGGACCCGTCGAAGGTTGATCGATCGGCCGCCTATGCGGCGCGGCACGTCGCAAAAAACGTCGTTGCCAGCGGCCTTGCGGAGGTGTGCGAGGTTCAGCTTGCTTACGCGATCGGTGTCGCCGCGCCGGTCTCTGTCCTCGTCAACACATTCGGAACCGCAAAGATTGATGAAAAGAGGATCGAGCGCGCCGTCCTTGAGCTTTTCGATCTCCGGCCGAAAGGCATCATCAAGGCGCTTGATCTCTTACGGCCGATTTACCGCAAGACCGCGACATACGGACACTTCGGCCGCGAAGAGCCGGAGTTCAGCTGGGAAAAGACGGACAGAGCTGACGAGCTGTTGCGTGAGGCAGGACCGGCAGCCGCGTGAGGCGCCGGTATTGGACGCGTCGGCATAGAGCGACCCATTCCACACTCGTAAGAAACACCCGCTAAGGCGTGGCAAGAAGCCGGCTCGGGTTTTTGGCGGAAATTTTGATGCCGGATTATGACGTGCTTTGCATCGGCAATGCCATTGTCGACATCATCGCCCAGTGCGACGAGGAATTCCTCGAGACCAACGGCATCATCAAGGGCGCGATGAACCTCATCGACATACAACGCGCCGAACTGCTCTACAGCCGCATGGGCCCAGCGATCGAGGCGTCCGGCGGCAGCGCGGGCAACACGGCGGCCGGCGTTGCTTCCTTCGGGGGCCGCGCCGCCTTCTTCGGCAAGGTCTCCAACGACGCGCTCGGTGAGATCTATGCGCATGACATCCATGCCCAGGGCGTCGCCTTCGACACCAAGCCGCTTCAGGGCGAGCCGCCGACGGCACGCTCGATGATCTTCGTCACCCCCGACGGCGAGCGCTCGATGAACACCTATCTCGGCGCTTGCGTCGAGCTCGGGCCGGAGGACGTCGAGGCCGACAAGGCGTCGTGCGCCAAGGTCACCTATTTCGAGGGTTATTTGTGGGATCCGCCGCGGGCCAAGGAGGCGATCCGGCAGACGGCCAAGCTGGCGCACGCGGCGGGCCGCGAAGTGTCGATGACCTTGTCGGATTCGTTTTGCGTCGACCGCTACCGCGACGAGTTCCTCGACCTGATGCGCTCGGGCACCGTCGACATCGTCTTCGCCAACAGCCATGAGATCAAGTCGCTCTACCAGACCTCGTCCTTCGACCAGGCGCTCGCCCAGATCCGCAAGGACTGCAAGATCGCAGCCGTGACGCGCTCGGAAAAAGGCTCGGTCATCGTGCGCGGCGACGAGACCGTGGTCATCCAAGCGACGGCCATCAAGGAGCTGGTCGACACGACGGGCGCCGGCGATCTCTATGCCGCCGGCTTCCTGCACGGCTACACGCAAGGCCGTGACCTGCAGACCTGCGGCGACCTTGGCTCGCTGGCCGCCGGATTGGTGATCCAGCAGATCGGCCCGAGGCCCCGGCAGAATCTGCGCCGCGAGGCTGAGCAGGCGGGGCTGTTGTAGGGCAGCATTTCGGCCACCTATTGCCCACCTTCCGTTGTGCAGGCTGTCCAGACAAGCGCGTGTAAATCGAACGTACCAGTCCGAGAAGGATGCCGGTTTTTCTCCAAAATTTCTGATTGTTGAGGCTCAGGAACGTTGTCGCACTTCGACCAGCACTGCCGCCCGATCATGAATGGCCAACACGCGCCATTGACGAAGTCGTTTGAGACCGGATCGTACAAAAGGCAGATTGCCCAAGGGCCGAGCCACAGTCTGCACACACCGGAGAGTCGCGCAGAAGGCTCAGCTCGACGGCAACAGGGGACTTGGAAATACGCCGCAGGCTAACAATTAACATAAACACATATACATTTGTTTATACGACATTGACAAGAAAGTTGGCTACTGCGATTGTCCGCATGTCGTGGTTCTCCGCAAGGCGTTGTCGGGCGACGTATCGCGGCCCAATACGATGACGATCATCTGGTGGCAATTTGCCCAGTCGCTGACGAAAAAGCCGGTGAAGGGCATGCTCACTGGCCCAGTGACGATTCTTAACTGGTCTTTTGTGCGCGACGACGTACCCCGCGCCGAAGTCTCCCGCGAGATCGCACTCGCCATCCGCGATGAAGTGGCCGACCTTGAAAAAGCTGGCGCAAGGGTGATCCAGATCGATGAGGCCGCGTTTCGCGAAGGCTTGCCCCCGGCGGAAGTCCGATTGGAAACATTATCTCGGCTGGGCTGTCGAATGCTTCCGGCTCGCCTCGACGGGTGTAGAGGACGCGACCCAAATTCACACCCACATGTGCTATTCGGAGTTCAATGAGATCATCGACTCGATCGCTGAACTGGACGCGGACGTGATTTCAATCGAGACGTCGCGCTCAAAAATGGAACTGCTGGACGCCTTCACCAAGTCGAAATATCCGAACGAAATCGGTCCCGGCGTCTACGACATTCACTCGCCACGCGTCCCCGAGATCGGCGAGATTTTGCATCTCGCCCAACTTGCTCGCGAGCGACTGTCGGACAGCCAACTGTGGGTGAATCCGGACTGCGGCCTCAAAAAAGGAAATGGGAAGAGGTCCGCCCTGCCCTCATCAACATGGTCGCCGCAGCATGGCGCTACGGGAGAAAGCGCGGGCGCGGGCCGCCGAGCCACTGTGACCAAACATTTGGCCCGCGGGCCTCGCGCATAATTTGAGGCAGAAAGGACGGCACCGAAAGCCGCGAAGACATCGGTCGACGCGTGCGAGTCCCCACCCTTGTCGTCCAGCCGAAGGTCGGCACGACGGCTCAGCGCCGGGGCAGGATCTGGGAAGCCGCTTAGTCCCCGGACGGGTGATTTCGACCACGAAGGAAGGCGGTTTTGTCCGTGAGCTTCTGCCTCACAGGGCCAGCGGCCGACAGACGCGAGGGATCAACGCTTGCAGATGCCGCCTGTGCACCGGCACCATCGACAAATCGGCGGCGAGGTTGACCATCCAGAGTGTCTATATCAAAGGATATGCGTCGCATTTGGCGGGCATCGACAAATAGCCATACCGCCCAGCCGCAAGCTGCGACCATTCCTCATCGCTTGAATTGAAGCTGGCTGCATCTGGCACGGCGTGTGCTCCGCTTTTGCTGAGGTTCGCTGGAACAGAGCTTTTCACGCGCACGGCTCGCCGGGGAGTGTTGCTTTGACACAAAGGCCCCCCGTCGGCATTCCGATCGGCCCAAAGATCTCAGGTGTGCTCTCCGAGCCTACCTTTCCGTTGTGTAGCTACCGAGGAGTGGCGAGGAGTGGAACCAACCAAGGTGTAAGGAGCATCTGATGTCGAACATGATGAAGGCGCTGGTGAAGGCCAAGGCCGAACCGGGCATCTGGATGGAAGAGGTGCCGGTGCCGGA
>NZ_JBVVQX010000044.1:0-19100 GCF_055811675.1 Mesorhizobium sp. WSM4808 | reverse complement strand
GTAGTAGCAAAGTTTGACGGAGTTTTGCACCAAAGTAGGCAACGATTTGAACTGTGCGTTGCGCAACTTGCAAATTTTCCACCTTCTTTTCTTCTGCGGCTGGGCGCGACGCGTATAAGCTCCACGTAAAGTCCGCGATGGTCGGGCGCTTAGCTGCGTTCACTCTAAGCTCGAAAGCTTATAATCTCGGCGATCCCACCCAATGGTCTGGCGTCCGTTTGCCCGCCTGTACCTCGGGTCATGTGATTCAAGACGGCGACAAGTGCTCTTCGAATACGATCACATCAGATGCTGAAAACGTCGCCAAAACTGGCTGCCCGGGGCGCAACCAAGGCGTGCTTCCAATGTTCTTGCGGATTACGAGCAACCTATCCTCGCCGCCTAATTGAATAACGATATGCACGTCAGCTCCTAGGGGCGCAACGTCCAGTACCACACCGTTCAAGGCATTGTCGTCCCGTCCCCGCTGGACCCCCTCGGGGCCGGCATCGAAAAGCTCGATGTTCTCCGGCCGAATACACAAGTCGGCTTGGCCACTTCCGTTTGCCATGGCCATTCGCGTGTGAACTGTTAGGCCCGTCTTCGTGAGATACGTCGCAACACCCTCGCTCGAATGGTTCTGAATCTTAGCGAGGAACCAGTTTGACCGTCCTACGAACTCGGCGACGAAACGATCAGAGGGAGCCGCGTATATCTGCTGCGGGGTTCCGCGCTGGGCTATTTTGCCAGCACGCATGACAACCACCTCGTCACCCAAACTCAACGCCTCCTCCTGGTCGTGGGTGACGACAATGGTTGTCGCACCGACCGACCTCAGGATTTCCTTTAGTTCGATACGAAGTTCCAGCCGAAGCTTGGCATCCAACGCCGATAGCGGTTCATCCAGCAGTACGATCTGCGGGTCGGTCGCAAGCGCCCGGGCAAGCGCCACGCGCTGCTGCTGTCCGCCACTCAGCTGACTAGGATACCGGGCGTGCATGCTGTCCATTTGCACGAGCGAGAGCATCTGTTTCACTCGCGCCGGTATTTCGGACGTGGGTCTGCCACGATAACGGAGGCCATATGCAACATTTTGCGCGACCGTCATGTGAGGAAACAAGGCATAGTCCTGGAAGAGAAGGCCCACGTTGCGTTCGTAAGGCTTGAGGTGCCCGACATCTTGCCCGGCAATCCTGACCCTGCCGGCACTTAGTGACGTGAATCCCGCAATAATGCGGAGAGTCGTGGTTTTTCCGCAGCCGCTCGGCCCCAGAAGAGAAAGCACCTTTCCACGCTCAATCTCCAGAGAGAGGTTTTCGACCGCCGTGAAGTCTCCGTACTTCTTGGTGACATTTTGCAACTCTAAGATATTCATCCATTAGCTCCTGTAGAGGCCTTGGCCCATTGCGCGCTCAAGGCCGAAGATGCGATCCAGGACGACAAGCAGAAGGACGGTAAGCGCCATGAGGCCTACTGCAGCCGCGGCAAGCGTAAGGTCGAACTGCGCCTTCATTAGACTCAGGAGTGCCACGGGAAGCGTAAAAGTATTATAATCGCTGAGAAACATGCTGATCGCGACATCATCCATGGAGAGCGCGAAAGCGAAGATTGCGCCCGCGGCAATGCCGTTTTTCGCTAACGGAAGGATGATCGTGAAGAAAGCTTGTCGCTCGTTCGCCCCAAGACACAGTGCAGCTTCCCTCAACGATGGGCTTATGCCGGTAAGGCCGACCAAAGTCATCCGGATCGTATAGGGAAGGGTGACGATCAGATGCCCCGCGACCAGCCGCCAAAACGTTGGGACATGGCTCGCAGTCGAGAAGAACATCAGGAGTGCGAAGCCGATAATGACTCCGGGCAATACCAAGGGTGACAGGAAGGCAGTAGTAAAGATATCTCGCCACTGCGAGCCCATCCTGCTGATTGCCAGCGCGGCCAACGCGCCTGTAACGGCGGCGGTTGCCGTTGTCAGCGTGGCAATCAAGAGGCTGCTGTGGAATGCAGCCCACAGGTAGTCCTGGTGCCACAGATTGCCAAACCATTTTGTCGAGAAGGCAGGTGGTGGGAATGCGCCGAGATAGTCTCGTGCGTCGAATGCCATCAGTACGGTGACAATGATGGGGAACACTAGGAAAGCGGTCATCAAAACGATGACGGCTCCTACACCCAGCGCAAGAAGCTTATCAATGTTTCGTTTACTGAGCATTGCGTCACGTCCTGTCGAGTCGGGTCGCCAGTCGCGACATGGAGAAAACGAGGAGCAGTGACAGAGCCATCATGACCAACGATATGGCTGCGCCGCTTGGATAATTCGCCACTTCGCTGAACCGACTATAGATAAGGTTTGATATGAACATGACTCGTCCACGACCAAGGATCAAGGGAATCGCGAATGCGCTGATACCAAACGTCATGGACACCAAGAACGCGGATGCCAGGCCCTTAGCACACAGGGGTATGGTCACCGATAGGTGAGAGCTAGTGATTGAAGCGCCTAGTGACTGCGCCGCTTCAATCAGGCGCGGATTCAGATTCTGCACGGCGGTTACTAGGATAAGGATGGACAACGGTGCCATGTACTGAAGCAAGCCCACGACGATGACAAAGTTTGTATAGCTTCGACTATTGGTGTTCACTCCTAAGTCGGACATCATCAAACCCACCGAACCGACAGAGCCGAACAAAAGTTGGATAGAATAGATCCGGACCAGGGCGCTTAAAAACATCAAGCCAATAAGCGTGAACATCGCGGCCCTTTGAGCCCACGGCGGCGCGACCCTCGCAATGTAATAAGCGATTGGAAAGGTGAGAATTATCCCGAGAAGCGACGCGCTAAAAGAAAACAAATATGTTTGCAAAAAGTAACCGGCGTAAACAGTGAGAAGTATTTCCGTGTAGTTGGCGAACGTTAGTGGGGAACCTTCCACAGAACCAATCCGTCCTGGAGTGTAGGTCCGAAAACTTTCTGCCCCGACAATAAGTAACGGCAGTAGTAAAAAAATAATAAGAATAAATATCGCTGGCAGCAAGAGCAATGCCTGTGATCTCTTCGTATGCATTAATGTTGGTGCCTTCAACGCGGCCAGCACAGTCATGTGCGGGGTACAAATGTAGTAGAGTTATAAATCGAGCAGACGAGGGGTGGTTCCTCGCCTACTCGACGCAATTTCACTGCAGAACGTGCCTAAAGCAGCGGCACCACTTCCTGTTCCCAACGTTTGTTCCAAGCGTCAGCCTGTTGCGATACGTAGGACCAGTCTGGAATGTAGACATGCCTTTTCATCTCTTCATTGTTGAATATTAAGGGTTTCAAATTGTCAGGCACTGGCGACTTCACGTTAGCTGGAACGCCGCCGAAGGCGCTGTTGAAGTCCGCGTTATTCTTTGAGTCAATTGCAAAGTTGACGAACTTGAAAGCTGCGTCCGCATGCGGGCCCTTTAGCACAGACCAGCCCTCTTGGAACAAGAAGGTTTTGAACCCTGATTCAGGGGGCATTTTAGTCAATATCCGAATGTCGCCACGGGCTCCCGTGACGAGACCAGTGGCTCCCTGAAAGGACAGCCAAGTCTCACCAGAGCCAATGGAAGCGTTAGCGTCCGAGTCGGAATTCGCAACCCGGCCAATATTTCCGCGACGGGCAAGCTCCTTCACGAAGTCCCATGCCGGCTCCATGTTTCGCTCGTCACCGCCTTTTGCAAGCGCAAATCCGACCATCTGCATATTCGAATTTAATAAGGGCGACGGAAACACGATTTTACCTGCAAGGCGAGAATCTAGCAGGTCGTCAATCTTGCTGATCTCAAACGGAACAGAATCTTTCTTGTAATACCAGGCGAAAGCCGAAAGCGTGCGGGGTATATTGACAATGTTGCCGCCACTGTCTTTCACAAGCAGCTTCTCCGGAATATCAGCCAGGTTTGGTACCTTGTCGAGTGTTACCGGCTCTGCCCATCCTTCTCGCGCAACAACCTGCCAAGATACGTCCCAACCGGTCAAAAGGTCGATACCAGTGTTGGGCCAGGTTGCTTTGATCTTTGGTAGGATGGTCGCGGAGCCAGCGGTGTGCAGTTGCCAGTTGATGTTTACATCTGACTGCTTGCTAGCAAGCTGCTGTATGGCCTTAAGATAGTCCCCACCCCATTCAATCGCGGTGATGGTTTCGGCTGCTTGGGCGCGCGGTAAGCGTAGGCCTGGCATAGCGGCTCCGGCTACGACAACCGAGGCTGCAGTTTTTAGAACGTTGCGGCGTGTGAGTGTTGACATGCGGATTCCCCTTTATTTTCGTTTGGATGGATGCAGTTATCGACCCGCATTCGGACGGATGAAGAAACCTGGTCGGCCTCAATCGGGCAGCAAGCGGAAGTTAGGAAAGTGCTAATCGACCATCCGCCGAATACGCAACCCTTTTCACTTCCTCCAGAGTGTGGGTGACTTGTCGTCGGTTGCGGCGGAGCACTTCGCTTCTGTACACCACCTTTATGTTCCCATGGTGAACCGCTGCGGACTGAGTTTTGCTCCAAAAAAGGCGTTGGCGGGAAATAGCAGCCGCAAAAGGAGTGCGAGAATGAAATGTAAGTGATGGTTGGGCTATGGACATGACTTTGATCTCGTCAGCGCCTTCGCCCGGCCGCCGAACTCGGCGAACCCGACCCGCATGTTCCAGAGCGGTTATCAACTTAACTTGCGTTCAGGGATTTGCGGCATACACCATGTTGAACACCGCCTACCGTCAGCAACAAGCGCCATCGTTTCTCGCCGCAGATAATCGCCCGAGCAGTCTGGCTCTACTACAGGTTCGCCTTCAGCCTGCGTCTGGTCGAGGAAATGCTGCTGGAGCGCGGGATCGTGGTTTCGTATGAGACAATCCGACGGTGGGGAATCAATTTCGGTGCGCATTTACGCTCGCCACTTGCGCCGCAAGATCACAGCCGAAACGATGTCTGGCACTTGGACGGGGTCATCATTACCATCGCCGGCAGGAAACACTGGCTGTAGCGCGCCGTCGACCAAGATGGCTATGTGCTCGACGAGATCGTCCAGAACCGCTGCAACACCAAAGCGGCCAAGCGCTTGCTGACGCGGCTGCTGAAGAAGCAAGGCATCGCGCCGAAGCGCATGATCACCGACAAGCTGCGCTCTATGGAGCAGCCAGGCGACAGGTTGCTGCCGGACGCCGAGCATCGGTCGCACAAGGGATTGAACAACCGGGCGGAGAATGCCCATGTGCCGCTGCTAGAACAGGAGCGGATGATGTAAGGCTTCCGATCATCAGGAGTGCTGCAGCTTCGTTTCGATCTTCTCGCCTCTGCGCAATCTCTTCGTCCCGCCCCGCTCAGAACGCTCCTCTCTCGCCACATATATTCACCGCGTGCAGGCCATGGCGGAATGGAAAGCCGTGGCCATGGTCAGCTGACATCAGCGCCGCAGGTCTCAGCGCGTCTATATGCAGACAACGTGACATCGCCGCAAACTCTGTATAGCGACCGTCGTCGTTAACGACATCGGTACCGTCATGCCTACCTTCGCTCATGATGAAATTGGGCGGCTTCCGCCGCGGATTGAGCTTGCTGCCGCCCGGATATTCGAGAGGAAGGCTCAGGCAGAAGGTGCGGCCCTCCCACACCTCCTTCATGGCCTTGAGCACCCGCCCTGGCGTCAGCAGATTGAGCCGCCCGAGTTGGTCGTCGGCGCCAAAATCCCCCCAGTTCGAACCGGGGGGCCGATGACGCCAGCGATTTGACGAAGACAATCCTCAGGCCCTTTCACGTTCCACGGATAGGGCGCGATGCCCTTCAGAACGCCCGCCAATGAACTGCGGTAGGCGGTCTTGTTGAAGAAGGATGCCGAGCGGAACGGTCGGGGCGTCGCGAAAGCCGATTTCCTGCGTCTGCAATAGCGCTTTCTTTTGCGGTTCATCATCACTCGCACACCCACCTTGTGACGCGCTGGAGATCTCTAACCTTTTAAGAACGCCAGGCGCAGCCTTCAGGCGTTCACGTTGGCGATTACTTGGTCCGTGGGAGCCAAAATATCTGCAAACTGAGCGACGATCTCAGAACGGTATTTGGTTCTTGATTGGGCAATTCAACCTGCGGCTTCCATTCGTACAAGTAGGGTGTGCATGGGGGCGGAGCGTCAAATGCAGTTTTAAGATTGTTGCTCACCACGAGATCACGCTGGCCGGGAGAATTGGCCTGCCATGGCATGCTCGCATGAAAGCCGAACTGGAGGGGCCTCCGATCGCTCGGCGAAGTAGTCAAAAACCCAGTGGGAATTGCCAATTTCCGCACCCGCGAGCCATGCTCAGGCACTTCCATCGTGTGACCGTTAGACCCTATAAAGAGTTCGTGGTGTCCGGCTCAGACTTTCTGCGCCTCTATCTGTTACCAATACGTGATCACTACAGCCGATGATATGCCCGTTCTCCCCGAAACACATAATCGGCAAATGGAGCGTCATTCCGGCCTTAAGACAATCTTTTACACCTGGCACCATATCCATGTTGCCGCGTTCCGACCAAAAAATGCCGGTCTGGTATCCGGCTTTATTGCGAAACGCGCGGGGGTGACCGGAGCGTCCGACTATCTTGCGAACAGTGGCGTCCACGGTCTCTGCCGTGATACCCGGCTTGATCATATCGATCGCGGCGTCGAGGGCCTCATTCGAGAGCGCGTGCAGTGACTCAACTTCTGGGTTTTTTCCCACTATACCTGTGCGAACCAGACCCGCCGCATACCCAAACTTCACACCACCGATTTCAGTCACGGCAGGTTCATTTTGCTTGATCGGGTGATCGGCCGGGGGACCGTGAGGCAACCTTGTGCGGTCGCCGAATACTAGCGAGGCCACTTGAAGGTCTTCGCCGCCAGCATCCCTGACAGTCCCGCGCATGGCGGTCGCCAACTCGCGCTCAGTGACCCCCTCGCATAACAACTTTTGAAAGGTACCCAGCGCGGCTTCGGTCAGCGACATGGCTTCGCGCATCACGCCGATTTCGAGCTCGCTTTTAACCGCCGCAACGGAGGCAACTAGCTCCGTCGCATCGACGACCGTCATTCCAGGCAGTTCTGCCTGTAGTTCGTACACGTCATATGGAGTCAAATTCCAGCAGCGAAGCTCAAGGCCAACCCGCTTATTTTGAACTCCATATCGCCGAAGCACGTCGCCGCAGACACTCGCAAAGTCCCGTTCTTGAGTATAACAGACAATATTGTCAATGCAGCTGTACGCACGAACTGATTCGAGCTCGTACTCTCTCACCACATACGTCGGAGCGTGCCCAGGGATTAAAATCAACGGAAACGGCGCAAAATACGTTCCGCCACCGTGATAACCGGTTAGGTAGCTCGCATGGCCCAGACCAGTTACCAAAAGTCCATCGAGGCGCATATCGGCCATCGTAGCAAGCACCTTTTGCCGCCGGCGCTCATATTCTGCTTTTGGAAACGGAACACCAGTCAGCGGAACAGTCGCGGAAGTTGTATTCATATTTACCCTCGTTGATTCCGTGAAATCAAATCGCCGAATGCGTTCGATTCAAAATTATTGTCCCTGAATGACGTGCGAAGTATGCGTCAAAATGCGTGGACTGCTGCAATGTGCGAGCTGGACGATCGGCAGCTTTGAAATGTCAGCTTCGATTGGCAACAACACAGATGCAGACCAAAGCGTGATAATGGCAAAGGGCAAACCCATTTCGTGGCGATCATCGTGCGACATCTACCGTGCTGGCATGGGGCACCTGACTTTGGCTGAAAACGCCATCTGGAACTGCCCCCTTTGGGTCATGAAGAACTGCCCCTCCTTCGGGTTCCCAATGTCGCTTGAAGGTTGGTTTCCGCCCGTGACGGCCGGAGGGAGGTAGAGGCGACCGCAGGCCTCTCACCGGCAGGCGGCCTGATGAAGCCGCTGTTTCGCTTGGCGCGCAGCCGGTTGCTGTCGCGCCGGATGGTCAGCACGTAGCTGTGGTGCAAGAACCGGTCGAGAAATCGCGGTCGCGACCACCGGACCGGCGAACACGGTGCCCATTGTGGTCTGTTGCGCAATTGGCTGGTTGTGATTCTCTGTGGCGGAAGCCGGAGCGAGTCGCGATGGCGGTGAAGCAGAAGGTCAAGTTGAGCCTGGCGGAGGCATTTCTGGTCAACAAGCTGTCAACCGGGTGAAATTTCCCCAAAAGTGCCGAAGTAAAGTTCCCCAATTATGCCGTCTCGGACGGCCTGGAGAAATGGGTATTTTTCAGCGGCCGACCGCGCTGCTGTGATGGTGGAGCGAAGGACGGTGGAGTAATCAGGGCTTTCGAACGGACGTGTTCAGGCATCAATTCGGCATGCTGGCGCAGCCTGTAGCTTGATCCTTCGATCTAAACGACGACGGCATGATGCAAAAGCCTGTCGAGAAGCGCGGTGGCGACCACGGCGTCTCCAAGAACATCTCCCCACTCTGCAAAGCCGCGATTGGACGTCAGGATCATCGCCCCTTTCTCGTAGCGGGCGTTGACGAGCTGGAAGAACAGATTGCCGCCGCCGGCGATGACCGGGAGATAACCGATCTCGTCGACTAATGTTGAGCTCAACATTACTCGACGAACTCGGCTATTTTCCCTTCGCCCAGGGCGGCGGGCAGTTGCTCTTCCATCGTATCGAGCACCTCGAACTCAAGCCGCCGGCCAAAGTCCACTTGCGCGGCAAAGGTGACAAGTGGCGAACGTGCCCGCTTTGGGATGAGACATTGAAGCATATCCAGGCACTTCTGGCCCAGCGCCGCGCAGCGCCAGGCGAGCCAGTCTTCTGCGCTCCAAAGGCTCGCCCTCAAACGAGGTTCGGGATCTATAAGATTGTCCGACGACACGGCGCATCCTTCGATACACACGGGCCGAAATCCAGACGTGTCAGCCCGCATCTATTCCGGCACACCGCTGCCTGCCACCTACTGGAATCCGGTGTCGAAGTTAATGTCATACGCAGTTGGCTCGGGCACGTGAGTCTCGACACGACAAACCGTTATGCCGAGCTGACGCTGCGCGCCAAAGCCGAGGCGCTACGCGCCTGCGAAAGTGAGTGGTTCAGGTATTTCAACGGTACCCCGACCACATGTTGCCTGGAAGGACGACAAAACCCTCCTCGACTGGCTCAACTCGCTGTAGCGCATTATGTGTCTCTCGCCCGCGGCCCACCTTCGAAAGACCGGCTCAAACCGTTGCCAGCCACATAACGGCGTTGGACACAAAAGCCCGACAATCTGAAGTCGGGCGTCAGTCGTGCCAGCTTCTACGATCCCGAGATCAACCGCAGCTACGGCATGATGGCATCCCATTGTGGCGTCGGCGTTCTTCCGGCACGGCCGCAACGTCGAGGGTCTCGTTTGCGACATGGGAGATGTTCCACGCCTGGCTTGAAGAGCAATGCCGCAAGCGCCAGCGCGACAGGCTGCGCGGCGAGAACGAGACAATCGGGGAACGGCTACAGCGCGATCTGGCTGCCATGCGTCCCTTGCCGGCATCGCCTTTCGACGTGATCAGGCCAGCGCCAAGGTAACGACCCGTCCGCTACAAGACCAACGACTATTCCGCCTATGGCCATCAGGATGTCTGGGTCCGGGGCTATGTCGACGCCGGTAGTGATCGGCTGCCGCGGCGAGATCATCGCTCGCCATCCCCGAAGCTGGGAGCGGGAAGACGTCGTCTTCGACCCACTGCATTACCTGCCGCTGATCGAACAGAAGATCAATTCGCTGGATCAGGCTGCACCTCTCCAGGGCTGGAACCTGCCCGAAGAGTTCGCCACGCTGCGCCGCCTGATGGAAGGCCGCATGGCAAAACATGGCCGGCGTGAGTACGTGCAGGTTCTTCGCCTGCTGGAGAGCTTCGAACTTGCGGACCTGCATGCGGCAGTGAGGCAGGCCCTTCAACTCGGAGCAATCGGCTTCGACGCCTCAAACATCTGATCCTGTGTCGTTGGAGCGCCGGCCGCCCCAGGACCTGTCCGTCTATCCATACCTGCCGAGGGCGACGGTCGAGACGACATCGGCGGAGGCGTATATGCGACTGCTTGCTATCCCATTATCTCAAAACCCTCAAGCGTCCGACCTTCCAGCGCGAATACCAGAAGCTGGATCGGCTATGCGCCACCGAGGGCGTCGATCATGTCGGATACCTCACCCGGCTTTCCGAACGGGAGATGATCGAACGAGACCGCCGCAAGGTCGAGCGCCGCATCAAGGCGGCAAGGTTCCCGGTCGTCAAAAGCCTGGACAGCTTCGACTTCACCGCCATCCCCAAGCTCAACAAGATGCAGGTGCTGGAACTGACCCGTTGCGAGTGGATCGAGCGTCGCGAGAACTCTCTCCACCTCGTGACGGCAAGCGTCCTGCCGCCCTGCTCCGCCAATGGCCGCGAGCGTTTCGCACCTCCTGGCTGCCGTTTTCGGAGGTCAAAATACTCTTGTTTTGCTTTCTTCCAGTCGAGTGAAAATCAGACGGTCGCAACGCCCGTCACCGGTGCGCCAACCGCACCGGTCAGTCGGATGGGTGGCGCCGTCAGCAGGAAGCGCGTCCGCCCGTGCAGGCGAAGCCATTCGGCCAGCGGGCTGAGGTGCCACAACTCGGCCAAGGGGATACCGAGCTTGAACAGGCAATGTTCGTGCAGCGGCATCCGGGCAACATGCCCCTGGAGGTCGTCATAGGGTCCGCCTTCCACCGCATAGTTGTCCGCGACGATCGCAGCCAGGCCCGACCTGTCGATCCAGTCCAGCAACGCCCTGTCGCGCCCGTCAAGCGCGACGCAGCTTTCATGCAGCGTCCTGTGATCGGGGTTGAGGCCGCTTTCGATGACCTTCTGCGCGAAACCCGTGTGTAGACAAAGGATATCGCCCTCCTCGACCTGCACATTCTGCACGCGCATGATCCGTGCGAGCGTTTCATATCCGACAAGCGTTCTTTCATCCCCCAGGACGGCGCGTAGATCGACGAGAACGCCCCTGCCCTGCACGCCGCTAGCAGCGATGTTTTCCACACCGAGCGCAAGTGCGCGCATTTGCCTGGTCGCCGAGGCGTCATCCGCCTGGGTGACGATGGTATCCGCACCGGAGAACCCGTTGTAGTAGACGATTTCCGCAATGCCATCGCCGTCGGCATCGAACAGCGATCCGTAGTGGGAGAAGGCATCCCAGTGCGATGAGTACTGGAGGCTCAGTATAGCGATGTCGTCGTTGACGACATCGCTACCGTCATGCCTGCCTTCGCTCATGATGAAATTGCAGGTGAGGCAACCGTTTTCACGGACCGCCGGAAAGATCCTCGGCGGCTTCCGCCGCGGATTGAGCTTGCTGCCGCCCGGATATTCGAGAGGAAGGCTCAGGCAGAAGGTGCGGCCCTCCCACACCTCCTTCATGGCCTTGAGCACCCGCGCTGGCGTCAGCAGATTGAGCCGCCCGAGTTGGTCGTCGGCGCCAAAATCCCCCCAGTTCGAACCGGGGGGACGATGACGCCAGCGATTTGACGAAGACAATCCTCAGTCTCCTTTCACGTTCCACGGATAGGGCGCGATGCCCTTCAGAAAGCCCGGCAATGAACTGCGGTGGGCGGTCTTGTTGAAGATGCCGAGCGGAATGGTCGGGGCGTCGCGAAAGCCGATTTCCTGCGTCTGCAATAGCGCTTTCTTTTGCGGTTCATCATCACTCGCACACCCACCTTGTGACGCGCTGGAGATCTCTAACCTATCAAGAAGGCCCCGCACAGCCTTCAGGCGTTTTTGGACGAGTTTGTAGGTCACACTGAACCCTGGCATTGCGTGAGAGCTTTCTTGAACGTGACGACGGATTTAGTATGATCAGCGGATTCATGACATTTCTCGTTCCTTGGCCACATGCATGGAGTGCGTCGAGGAGAGCCGGCTGGTTATGTCGCAAAGCTGCTCAGCGCACCGGACAATAGGAAAATTCGGCAGGCCGGCACATGAGGACGCGCCTCTCAGCGAACATTCTTGCGACTCTGTATCATCTCATCGGAGCACGGTTTGGCCACGCGGTGGCCGTCTCATAAGCCTGCGCAATCCCGAAGAGAAAAGGCTCGGCTCCCAGCCTGCCGACAATCTGCATGCCAAGCGGCAGGCCATCGCCAGAAAAGCCGCACGTCATGGCAAGCGCCGGATGCCCCGTCAAGTTGAACGCAACCGTGGGATAGCGCGTCTGCCAATAGGCATCATTGCCGTCTTCTTCGAGTAGCGGGGCCTGGCCGAGGGCCGAGGCTGTCAAAATGACATCGCATTGCGCGAACGCATTCTCAACGGCCGCTCGCAGCCCGTGTCGCACGCGCTGCGCCTGGATGTAGTCCTTTGCCGAAAGCAAGCGTCCGGCCATAACCCTGTCACGTGTCCAGCGCCCAAATCGCCCAGGCGTCGCTTCCAGATCCTCAAAGTGGAGAGCATAAGCTTCGCTGAGTATAATGATCCGGCCGCATGCGACAAAGTCTCTGATGTCGGGCAACTGAATGTCCACTGTGGTGCATCCGAGATGGCGGAACGTCTCTGCCGCTGCATCAAGAGCTGCACGCATTTCGTCACTGGCGCCCCCTTCATAGTCATAGAATGAGCGAAGGACTCCGATGCGACAGTTCCTGGCTGGCTGGCCAAGTGCAGAGGTGAAGTCCTTGCCCGCACGTTGGTCTGGATTCGCCATTGCATTCAGCATTATGGCACAATCGGCCACGGTGCTGGCGATCGGTCCGCAGTGATCAAGGCTAAACGCAAGTGGTATTATTCCAGATGTGTTGACGAGGCCCAAGGTCGGCTTGATGCCGACCCCGCCGCAATACGATACCGGATTGCGGATCGAACCGCCGGTGTCGGTGCCAAGTGCGCCAAGACATAACCCGGCAGCAACGGCCGCCGCAGAGCCGCTGCTCGAGCCCCCAGTGTCGCGACGCGTGTCCCATGGGTTGCGAGCCGCTCCATAGGGAAGATCGGCCGGAGGACCGGCATAAGCGAATTCATGCGTGACCACCTTGCCCAGAATGACGGCGCCAGTCTCGCGAAGTTGTCTGACGACCGGCGCGTCGTGCTCGGCGGGCTTTTGAGACGTGACGTGCGAGTTCGCTGTTGTCGCCATGCCGGCCACGTCAATGATGTCCTTGATCGCAAGCGGGATACCGTGAAGGGGTCCCCGCAGCGCGCCGTTACGCGCCTCATCCGTCAATAGCCTCGCCGCATCAACAGCCCCGGCCTCATCGACAAGAACAAAGGAGTTGATGCCATCGTTCAGCGAACGGATGCGCTGAAGGAAAGTCTGTGTCAGCTCTAGCGGCGAGCACGAGCCATCACGTATCGCCTGCCCCGCCTCGGCGATGGTTCGTGGCGGGAAATCGGTCATCGTTTTATGTCGCTCTTGGAGCTGGCCGGAAGATAGAGTGGACTAACAGAATATGGCAAGCGGCGTCGGATAGTCCGTGCAAGTTCAGCAACATGGCCAGCCGGGTCTAGTGGCGACATCGTTTGCGTGGCTGTGCACTGTGCACCGTGCCCCAGGTCGTCCAGTCCGCTGATACTCGCAGCTTCGTCAAGAGGCCAGACCGGACGTCTGACGCGCCGGTATGGGAGGCGCGTCAGGTGCGGTGTGCAGATTCCCCCTGAGTCGACATAGATCAGACCACGAGAAATGGGGCCGAGATCGGCGCGAAAATGGTTCATCGCCTTGCAGGCAAGATAATCAAACGCCTCCGGCTCAATACCGAAGATGCGAAATTGCTCCCGCTCTTCCGTCTGATTTGCATAGGTGCAGACAATCACTTTGATTCCATTGACTTCGACAAGTGCGCTTGGTCCGAGGTTGGCTTCGACGCCGTTGAAGTAAGGCCCTTTGCGGATATAGCGGCCGTCGGATAGTACCTTGACTGTGCAGTGGATCTCGATTGGGCCGCCACCAAGATCGGGATTGGCGCGACCGCCAAGTTGAAGCTCAACTTTGGCCCCAACCCCCGCCTGCCAGCAAATCTGAACAGCAAACGGGTCCGCGATGGAGAAGAAGGCAGCGTTGCGAATATCCGCATCGATCATTGCCTTGAGAAGTGCGGTGCCATCGCCGGCTGCACCGCCACCCGGATTGTCAGTGTAGTCGCCAATTAACAACGGCCCGCGCCCGTTTTGGTCCGCCCTCAGCGCCGCGATTGTGTCGTCTATCGATAACATCTCGATCGTCTTTGTCGCACGCGTCGCCCAGATGAAGCCTGATAGTCGGTGAGCGACCAATTCAAGTCCGGACGCCTCGGCAAGCCCGGTCACCGCGACGCTTGGTCCGGCATTCTCAACGTCCGTAAAAACGAAACCAGGCTGGACGCTAATCGTCAAGATACCGGCCTCGTGCTCCATAGCCGCACTAGCCATGCGCAGTATATCCACCATTGGACCAAATCCGGATATCGTGCGCCCTCGATCGAGTCCATCAATTGTGGGTGCCTGTGCCAGGACAATCCGAGTGCGCAGGCGCTTTTCGCTGATCTCCTTTAAAAGCTCGCAAGCTCTTTGCGTCGTCTCGTATTGGTCGACGTGGGGTGTCGTTCGATAGGCGGTTATCGCGCTTGCCGCCGCGGCCATCGCTTGTGACACATTGCCATGTGGATCGAGCGTCACCACGATCGGTGCACCTTCAGGCAACAAAGCCCGCAAGCGGTTGAGCAATTCTCCTTCGCAATCATCGAAGGAGGCCGCTACCATGGAACCGTGCAGCATCAAAAACGCCGCGTCAGGCTTCTCACTCTCAGCGGCGTCCAAAATAGGTGCGCAAAGATGCTCAAAGGCTTCGTCCGTCACCACACCTGAGGGGACAGCGTTTGCGTGAATCGTCGTGATCAGGCTCCAACCAAAATCATCGGCCTTCTCGAACAGGCAACCCCAATCCGTATGTGTTCCGCGGAATGTCTTGGAGATCTCATCGTCCCGCAGGATACCCGATTTCGCGAAGTGGTCGATTGTGGTTGGGCGACGGTTGAACGTGTTCGTCTCATGCTGAAGTTGGGCGCAGAGAACCTTCATGGGTGTGCCTTCTCATGCTGGGGCTCTTGTATTGTAATCCGCGTTTGGGTCGTAAACGGTGTGAAAGATGCCATTCAAATCCTCGAATGCGCTCGCACTCAGCAGCTGTGGCATTCACCCGCAACCACCGGCGCCAGCCTGACTTTCAGAATGTGATCACATGTTTACGAGCGTTGCAAGGGATCTATGGCCTAATGTCAACGAAAACGCTACGGCAACCGGTGGGCCAGCCCAGTAAGTCAGCGAGTGCGATGTTCCAGCCAATTTTCAGGCCCGACGATGGATCGGCTAAAAAAGCGAATTTTGTTGCCAAAGAAGTGATCACATTATACCAATCGGATTTAGTCATCCGAGATCATCTGCGAGGTATGGAATGTCGAACATTGAGCGCGGGTTGCCTAGAAAGGGCATCAAGTGGTCCACGCTGCGCGTTGAGCTCGAGAAACTGAAAGGCGGTGACTTCAATTGGCGGGAAGGGCGCGTGCCGTCCTATACCTACTTTTTCAATGACGAGACTCTGAGGGTTCAAAAGGAGGCCTATTGCGAATTCATGTCCGAGAACGGACTTGGCGCCGGAAGGGCTTTCCCCAGCCTATCGCGCATGATTGACGACATCTTTGCGATCGGACTGGGGCTATTCAACGCACCGGACGGGTCGGGGGCATCTTTCACCTCAGGCGGCACAGAGAGCGTTTTTCAGGCGGTAAAAACCGCCCGAGATCAGGCGCGCGCGGTGCGGGAGGAAAAATTTGGCCACTACAACGTCGTCACACCGCGTACAGCTCATCCTTGCCTAAGCAAGGCTGCCGAGATACTCGATGTCACGGTGAAACGGGTTGACCTCGATGCCGAGCGACGTGGCGACCTAGCGGAGCTGGAGCAGGCGATAGACGAGCATACAATAATGCTCTATGGGTCCGCCCCCTGTTATCCGTACGGCGTTTTTGATCCGATCGCTGATATGGGCCGGCTTGCCCAGAAGCGTCAGCTCTGGCTCCATGTCGACGCGTGCTGGGGCGGGTTCGTTTCGCCTTTTGCAAAGAAGCTCGGTTATCCAATTCCCGAATGGGATTTTAATGTGCCGGGGGTTACCAGCCTGTCAGCAGACATTCACAAGTTTGGTTACGGGGCGAAAGGCGCGAGCCTGGTCCTCTATCGAGACGCTCAAGTGCAAAAGTACGAACGCTTCGAGTTCAGCGACTGGCCGCGCGGAACATACTTTACGCCGACCTTCATGGGTACAAAGCCAGGCGGAGCCGTCGCCGCAGCTTGGGCTGTGATGCAATATCTTGGCGAGGAAGGTTATTTACAAGCAACTCGAGATACCATGGATGCAACAATGCGTTTGGTTCAAGGCATCAACAAGATACCGGGGTTGGTCTGCCTCGAACCAACAGGTGAGGCAAATCTCATCACCTTTGTCGCCACCGATCCGGCCATAGACATCATGGCCGTTGCCGATCGCCTCGAGAAGAGAGGGTGGTTCCGTGGCCGCATGCGCGAACCACTGGGGGTTCATCAGGGCGTGAACCCGGCTCACCTGCCCGTCGTAGACGACTATCTTTCGGAAGTTTCAGCAGCTGTCAATTTCGTGACGAGCCGCAGGCTGTCAGCCAAATACGATGAGCATTCTTATTGATCGTCGCGGATGGGCAGGTCGACTGCGTGAAGTCCAGAAGAGTTAAACCAAGCCTCCCAAGGCCCCGTGCTCTGCGGACCGATTGCGATCCGTAGAGCACGGGGACACAACAATGTCATACTTGATCGGCGGCGGGCTGTGAACATCGACCGCAGGTGGGAGTATGGCATCCAGTACGTGCGAAGCCAGCCGTTCGCAAGTCCATCTGTTCGAGCCAACCATCTGCACGCAGCTTGTAGGACTGTGATCACAACGCTATTGAATCGATCTAGCGAATTGCAAAGGCGACTCGAGGGAACGGATTAAATGAACGCGCGATCTCAATCCGTGCTCACACCCTTCGAGGGTATGGGGACGGTAAGTAAGCTCTCGCTTCCGGACCAAGTTTACGCCTCCTTGCGAGAGGAGTTGATGAGTGGGCGCTTTGCTCCCGGTCAGCGGGTCCCGCTGAGGGCGATCGCGACAGCAATGGGCACCAGCACGATGCCGGTACGAGAAGCCGTCAACCGCCTCGTCGCGATCGGCGCCCTCGAGCTGCTTCCGAATCGGCGCGTGAGTGTGCCGACACTATCGGAAGATAGGTACAGAGACCTCACCAAGGCCAAAGTTCTCATTGAATCGGCAGCCGCCGAGGCGAGCGTTCCGTTCCTCACCAAGGAGATTCTGGAGCGTCTTAGGTCGCTTCATGCGCAAATGTGCGAGGTTACAAGCTTGCCGCACAACGTCGCCAACGTTCAGGAATATCTCAAACTGAACAAGCATTTTCACTTCACGATTTACTCGATCTCGGACTCGTCGGCGCTAATGAACGTAATCGAGTCGCTTTGGCTCCAGGTCGGGCCATACTTCAATCTGCTGCACTCCGAGACCACGGGATGGCGTGGCAATGATCGGCATGAAGAAATCCTAAGGGCTCTTGCCGCTAGAGACCCGCTGTGGGTGAGGGTGTCAGTCCGTGCCGATTTGAAAGGGGCGGCGGACTATATTCTTGATAATGGCCTGCTTTCGCAGCAGATCGTTGGCTGATCGTCAGGCGGCGGGCCGCCGGCATGTTGGCAGGATTTTGGAGTTCGCAATTATTCCTATCGGTTTCCTGAACACGCCGTCGTTGATCAATCGATCAACCGCCGCCGACGAATAGCCAAGCACTTTTAAGAGCACAGCCGTGGTGTCTTCTCCCCAGCATAGGAGGTGCTTTGTAGGCAGTGCGCTGTTGAGCGGCTAGCCCCTGTGCAGGTCCGACCAGGGTCACCGCCCCGATGTGTTTGCTGACAAGGTTTGGATGATGTTCCGCTACAGAACGCTGGAGCTTTGGAACGCCTCGGACACGACTTCACCTCGCCGGCGGGCACGCTGTGGCGCCGGCATGCCTCCATCCAAAGAGCGTGAATTGATCCGGAAGCGATCGTAAGACCGTATGTCCGCTTCTGCCGGTGAGGTGGCTCGCCCTACACTGCGCGTCCGAGGTTTGCTCGGGCGGGCCAGAGCCGATCCTCATCACAGGAGGACGAGCCGTGGCAGATTATAAGGAAGCATTTGTCGGAATCGATGTCGCTAAGCTGAGGAGTGCCATCGCGATTGCGGACGCCGGCCGGGAAGGAGAGGTTCGCTTCTTCGGCGAGGTCGACGCATCGCATACAAGCATGGGCCGCGTATCCAACGGATCGCCGCCAAGTTCGATCGGATCCACCTCTGCTATGAGGCGGGCCAACCGGCTATGGCCTCTACCGGCTGATCCGTTCCCTCGGCCATGAATGCACCGTAGTCGCGCCATCGCTGATTCCCAGGAAGCCTGGCGATCGGGTGAAGACGAACCGCCGGGATGCTCTTTCATTGGCAAGGCTGCGCGCCGGCGAACTGACGGCGGTATGGGTTCCCGATGAAGACCACGAAGCCATGCGCGATCTCGTTCGCGCGCGGGCGGCCGCGGTCGAGACGCTGCGGGTCCATCGCCAGCAGGTGGGCGCTTTCATGCTCAAGCATGGTCGTACCTATCCGCGCACAAAGAGCTGGACCATGCGCTACCTGCGTTAGTTGCAGGAGCAGCGGTTCGATTATCCCGCACATCAGATCGCGCTCCAGGAGATGGTCGAAGCGGTGCGCGTGTCGAAGGAGCAGGTGGAACGGCTTGAGCGCGTGATCGAAGAGTTCATTCCGAACTGGTCGCTGGCGCCGACCGTACGAGCGCTCCAGACATTGCGTGGGGTCGATCTGATTGTCGCCGTGACGTTCGCTACCGAGGTCGGCGACGTGAGCCGTTTTGAGAGCCCTCGCCATGGGCTACCTCGGCCTCGTTCCCGGTGAGCGATCGACTGGACAGACAATCAGGCGTGGCGGCTAAGGCAGGCAAAGGCCGCGTATAGCGCGACGATCAGGATGAGACGCCGTATTGCCTCGCCCAAGAGTGTTCCCAAAGAACAATGCCGTTGCCTCACTCGGATGTTCTCGATTGCCTCACACTG
>NZ_JBVVQX010000043.1:0-20486 GCF_055811675.1 Mesorhizobium sp. WSM4808 | reverse complement strand
GAGAAAGGGGCCGCTGCTTCGAAACTCAAAACGATGCACACGATTGTGCTGCCGACCGTCGACGAGATTATCGCGCCGATGATCTTCTCGCTGCCGGTACAGCTTCTTGCCTATCACACAGCGGTCTTCATGGACACAGATGTGGACCAGCCGCGCAATCTCGCAAAATCAGTTACTGTCGAGTAATTGGAACGCGCTCCATATGTGGCGCGCGCCCGTCGGAAATACGAACAGACGAAGCCCCGCGTCACCGGCACTTGATTTCCACGAGACCCGATCAGGCCCGCAGCCGGTGGATATATCTATTGCGCTACCGATAGCGACATTGTGGGCAGCCCAACGAGTCTATTTCAGCGAGCGCGTGACTTGCCGCCCTATGTGCATAGCACGCGCTACGTGGGCTCGACCGAACGCGCCCGGTGCGGGTGTAACGTTATCCCCTTTGAATGATCAGATCGAAGCAAAACTAGAGCGGCGTTCGCGATCATCAAAAAAGATCAGCGAAGTCGGGTTGTCGCTGAATTGGCGGCCGCCCCCGTCTGGAATCGCGACGAGTGGCCATGACCATGCCGACTGACGTCCGGCAGCTTGACGTTGACAAGGAGTACTGGCCATCATCCCATCAATAGTGGGTGAAGTCATCGTCCGTGGGTAAGCAGTCCAATTGCATGCCTTGGAACCAGCGCCCATTGAGGTCCGCTGCTTTGGGCGCAGGGCCTCGCAAGTGGCATGATGATGCGAAGGTGTCGCCATTCTGCCGGGAGAGAGTCAGTGACTGTGGTTACGTATGTTGTTGGCCGAACTGCCCGACCATCGCCCCGATCCACCTCTCTTTGATCGCCAGCATGAGCTCTGGCTCTGGCTTGCGCTGGACTTCGTCGTGCCAGACCGTTCGATCCCTCTGAAAAAGCCGAAAAGATCGGCGCGCGCAGCGCTCAATTCGCCGGCGTTATGGAACTGTCGGGCTATGTGTTGTTTTTCCTGCCTGGCTCGGACCGATAATCGAGGCATATGCGGATGAGCGACGGCAGGTCTGGGGACCGGCGTGGCGCACGATTTTCTTACGTGGCGCAGATCGTGTATGTGAGGTGACGGTAGGCTCCATCCAGTTTCATTGAGGCGGCCGCGACTGCCCGACGAGAAAGGCAACTCAGTGAGTTTGAGAAGATGAGCACTACGTAGGCCCCCCACGAGCGCCTTTTCGGATGACCGACCCGGCTCCATTCTCTGAAAAGGGCGCACGAGGCGCCCTTTTTCATTTCTGCGGTCAGCAAGCCCCGTCACCACTCAGAAGTGGTAGGTGACACCCGCGCCTATCAGCCAGGGATCGAGCTTCGCCTTCCCCGTTAGCTTGACGCCGTCCACGGTGACATCGAAGTCTGGCCTTAGGAATAGCTTCTTCACGTCGAAGTTGACGCCCCAGTGCTGGTCCACCATGTAGTCGAAACCGACCTGCAGCGCGGTGCCGAACGTGTTCTTGATCTTGAGATCATCGGCGCTGCCGGCCTGCTGATGATAGAAGAACGTATAGTTCACGCCGGCCCCGACATAGGGCTGAAAAGCACCGAAATCGGTAAAGTGGTACTGCAATGTCAATGTGGGCGGCAGCAGCCATACCTTGCCGATATTTCCCACCCCGCCGATCGAGCCCTGTCCTGTGATATTGGCGTAGGTGGTGCCGAGGATAAGCTCGGCGGCGACGTTGTCGGTGAAAAAATACGAAATATCGAGTTCAGGCGTGAACGTGTTCGAATAGGAAAGACCGGAGCCGGGCACCCCATTGACGTAGCCCGAATCCTCAGTGACGACCCGCAACGCGCGCAGGCGGATCTGCCAGGGGCTTGGCCATTCCGTGAACAAGACACGCTGATCCGGGTCGCACGGTTCTGCAAGATCTGCCGCGACCGCCTGCTGTCCGATCAGCATCAGGGCGACAGCCGCTGTTGCTGCCCGCACCACGTTTATTCGCTTTATTAACATGATATCTCCTTGCTCTTCAGAATTACGGATTCCGCTGTAAATAATTTTGATTGAGGTAGATGGCGCTGCGCGCGCATTCTGACTAACTGGTATGGCCCGTTATGCTTTTGTCGCAGTCCTCGACCTGTGCTCATTCGTTCTTAGGTTGGTTTCGTCGGGCTCCCGGTCGTCAATGAACGTCACCGGCTTGCCAGCCGATGGCGCTGCGAAGGAAATTGTTGCTGAGGGCGATGAATGCGGCTCGCTCGCCCTCGTCCTTGCCGCAGCCGTGTCCGCCCGAGCTGGGCTCGTAGAAGTAAGCGGGATAGCCAAGAGCCTGCAGTTTTGCGGTCATCTTGCGCGCATGGCCAGGGTGTACGCGGTCGTCGCGTCTCATGCTGGCGAACAGGATAGGCGGGTAGGGCTGTCCCGGTGTTGCGGCGTGGTAGGCGGAGATTTCCCTTAGGAAAGCCCAATCGTCAGCCTTGTCGGGATCGCCATATTCATCGATATAGCTCGAGCCTGCCAGGAGCTTGGTGTAGCGACGCATGTCGATAAGCGGAACTCTGCAGAACAGTGCGCCGAAACGCTCAGGATAGCGCGTTAGCATGTTGGCGATCAGAAGGCCGCCATTGCAGTCGCCCTCGGCAGCAATCCGCCTCGACTGCGTTATCCCTCTCCGCACGAGGTCGGCGGCAACAGCGGCGAAATCGTCATGGGCGAGACGCTTGCCCTCCCGCCGCCCGGCCTCGTGCCAAGGGGTGCCGAACTCGCCGCCGCCGCGGATGTTTGCCACCGCGCACGTGCCGCCGCGTTCGAGCCACAGCTTGCCGATCGAGGAGTTGTAGCAGGGTAGGCAAGATACGCCGAACCCGCCGTAGCCGGTGAGGTGAACGGGCGCATCCCCGCTCACTTGAGCCGGGCCGACCTGCGTGTAGGGAATCATCTCACCATCGATTGACACGGCCTCGTGGCGTGTGACCACCAGCCCGGACGCGTCGAAATTCTCCGGGTTGCGCTTCAGGATTACTGATGCTCTGAGTGGCGGCGCAGTATTGAGATCGAATAAGAAAAGCTGCCGTGGCGTGACCGGATCCTCAGCCGAAATGAGGACCTCTCCGTTGGTCTCATGATCTGCCGAATCGAGTGACCTGAGGTCGACGGTCCCATGCGCAGGCACGGTGTCCAGGGCTCGGCGCGTCCATTCCTGCGGACCCGGGGTGAACACCTCGAAACGCGGAGCGAGGTTTGCCAGGTAGGCGATGATGAGCTTGCCGTCGTTCCAGAAGAATGACTGCAGGGAGCGCCTCTGGGCTGGTTCAAACAGGATACTGAAACGGCGCTCGCCGGCCAGGAAAGCGGAAAGTGAGATGCCGATCAGTGCGCTGGCGCAATAGGTTGTCCCGGCAACCGTCCATGCTTTGCGCGGCTTTACCGCCAGCCAATCGCCGAAGTGATTCCATCCGGCGTTCTTGGGAAGTTCGATCTCAGCCTTCGGCCCGCTTATGTCGCCGATGCGGATTATCTTGTTGAACAAGGCCAACTGCTCGACGAACCATAGGCGCTCGCCCTCGGCTGTGCGGTCCAGATGGCCTGACACACCGAGGGCTTCGGAACCGGTCTCGAAGATCACCGGCGCCGTGAGTGGATCCGAGTGACGCTTCCACAGTCGCACGGTGCGCGCGTAGCCGGAGCGGGTGGCCATACCGTTGCCAAGCGCACTGGAAAGCAGAAGCGTGTCAGGGTCCAGCCAACTAATGTGGCCTTTGGCCTCGGGGAGAGTGAAACCGTCGGCGACAAAGCTCAGAGACCCTAAGTCGAATTCGCGATGCACGACCGCGTCGATGCCGCCGCGCGACAGGCGCAGAACGGCTCTTTCCCGTCTCTCCGGCTCGATCGACGCGCCGTCCCAGATCCAGTCCTCTCCGTCGCTAGCCGCGAGGCTATCCAGATCGAGCAGGACCTCCCATTGAGGATTCGCCTGCATGTAAACGGAAAGGGTGGTCCGGCGCCACAGTCCGTGCGGATTTCCGGCATCTCGCCAAAAATTGTAGAGGTGCTGACCGCGGCGCGTGACCGGGGGAATCCTGTCGGGACGGTTGAATACCGCTGTCAGCGCCAACCGGTCGCGCTCGAATTGTGTTCCAGCGAAGAACTTCAGAGTCCTTGCCGACTGGCTGGCGGTCCACGCAAGTGCCCGTTCGCCTTCGACTTCTTCAAGCCAAAGATGGGGGTCATCGTCCGGTGCATTCACAGTCGGGCGGAAATCGAATTCGGTCATGTCCTGACAACCGGACGAATAATAGCGCAATGGCTTCCGTCTCGGGAACGCTCAGCGTTGGCGGCGGCGCCGGTATGTTCGAAAAGCGTGATCATCAGGTGGATGGTTCTCGGCGGTGCGGGTCGCAGTGCTTTTGCGCATAGGACTGCATCTGTCGTGCCAACTGGAAAAATCGTTTCCCAACAATGCGATCGCTCTAGCAGCGTTGTGTCACATGTCCGACATCGTCGCGAAACCGACAACGAGTGCACCCGGTATCACCGGATCAACCTTCGGCGCGGTGACACCGTGCATGAACTCGAGCAGTGAAGCTCGAAGTGAACTTGGTTGGGCCCTGGGATCTTCGCTCCGGACGCTTCACGCAGGCAAATAGAAAACAAGGTTATGGACGCCGCGAGCTACCGAGCCGGCTGGGCCTGTGGATCTAGACACCGCCAACAGCAAAAGAGATCCGAGGAAAACTGCGGGCGCCGCTTGACCGACCTGACGGTCTCCAGACCCCTCCAGCAAACTTGGCCTGCATCTTTTGATTGCATTTTTTTAAGTCTGCCGATCGCGCCGGCAAGCTGCGTTCGAACGAACACCTGGAGTGGTCGCTGGCTACCATTCAGCTGCTGGCGACCGTCGACGATCTACAAAGTATGAGGGTCAGGAGACAGGGAAGCTCCGGCCGCGCCGAGACGGCATACGATCGGTCTTTGGGCGACGCTGCGATTCGTATGCCCGCACCAAAGCCAGTGTGGGACAAGTCCGCCTGCTGAAATCGGCATGCAGCAGGCGCATGGCCCAGGCCGCAATCCACCCCATGCCGCTAAAAACCCCGGAATGAGCACCAGCCCAAGAAGCAATTGCGCGCCTCGCCGGTTCGTTTGGCGAGCCCACTGAGCAGTCGGCTTAACCTGTACACCTATACAGGCTGTCATAGCGTGAAACTTGGCATCCAATGGCGGAAATTTCTCCTTAGGAGACCTGACATGACCGAGTTTATAACGCCCGCGCTACGACGACAACTTGCTCACGATGAGCGTGCAATCCGCCGCCACGCCACTGCACCTTCAGGGAATGTCTCGAACGGGATGCATGAGCCGATCACCGCTATCAGACTGACTCCTTCGGCGTGCTCCGGCCGTTCTGGCTGTCGCTGCGCGGGTTCGACGCGCGGCTTCTGCCCTCGACAGTGCCAGTGGCGTACCCTTCAACGAAACGACGCCATCGAGGTCTGGTGCCCTCGGTGCCGGCGCTTTGCCAAGTGGCATGGTGTTTTGACGTCCGTGGGGGCGGGCAGGGGAGCACACTCATGCCTGCAGTTCTCGTGACGGGCTTGGACGAGGCTGATTGGCGCGATGAAAAATCATATCATTACACCGCTGGTCTGACGCCGCGCGAATGGGCCTGGGAGTTCTTACGTCGCAATCCAGCATTCCAGCGTGACGTGACCGCTGCAAGCCAGCAAGCCAATACTTTGTCGTATCTCTCTCTCGACGTGGTCAGGTCGGCCGGTGGCCTGTCGAGCTGGGGTATCCTGTTTCGCCGAGTCTTACGGGCGCAATTCGGTCGTATTCTGGTCTCCGCTATGGTGCGCTCATGTGCTGCCGGTGATTGCAGAACAGCTGTCTGCTTGCTCGGCGACAGGGCCGTTCGAGCTCTCGGCATTGCCATGCCGTGCGACGGTCCTGCTGGCGCCAGACAATGGCCAACATGTTCTTCTTCGCAAGGCGGAGCATACGCTTCAGCTCGCCGTCTCCGGCGCGGATATCCTGCACCCCGTTTGCCTCCGGACCGAGGCCATTTGGCCCGCGACCCTTTCGAAGCACCGCCTGAGGGCGCTCAAGTGCCTCAATGCCCTAAACTTGGGTCAGCACCTGCCCGCCCGCTTGTTTCCGCCGGAAAAACGCGGTCCCCGTTTGACCTTCGTTCTTCGTGCGCTCGACGGATCGCTTGCTGGGGCGTCACATCGCGAGCTCGCTGAAGCGCTGATTGGTCAACTGCGCGTCCATGCCGACTGGAGGGATCCTCGCGATCATCTGCGCGACCGCATTCGCCGCGCTGTCACTCGTGGCCGCGCCCTCATGCATGGAGGGTACAGGGATTTCCTTCTTTGAAAAGGGATAGTCCGACTTGTATATCAGCCGGCGAACAGTTCGAAGCTACAACTGGTCACTGCCAGTTCGTCAGTCGACTTGGAGAGGAACGGCCTTAGAGGTGCGCTCTGGTTCAGGCGTCGGTCGATGCTGAGAGGCACGTTAGACTTGTCCGATAGGTGACAATGTCGAGTACGCAACAGAGAAAAAAGCAAAAAAGCTATCGCGTCGGGTCTTTTAAAACGATTTTTGCCTTGGCACGGAACATGCACGCTAGCAAAACGCGCGGACTGAGTGGTTCCCCCCTCCACGAAGGTCGCGGACTTACGCCACCTCCCAAGGCGTACCCGGCCCGGCAGCGAGCTCAGTCTCCTGCCGGGCATGCGGGTTCAGCCGTGCTTGCGTTCAGGACTATAAAATCAGAGACGCAATGTTTCGCTTCCGACTATGCGGGCTTGGTGCCGAAAGTTGAGGTGGCGGAACTTGGCGCTGCGTCTGACATAATTACGTGAATGAAGCGCAAGGCCTAAATAAATTGTCAGACTTCGAGCGCGGTCGTTGTGGCTCCGTGTTCACGGCAGCGACTATTTTGGCCGTTGCCAACCCGAGATCCGCCTTTGAAGTAAATGCGGAAAGGCTCACTCGCAGCGTAGTCTTGGCACCTCATAGCTGATCCTCGTCAGCACACGCGACGGAGCGTGAGCGCGGCAGGAGAACTGTGGAGAGACAGGTTTCGCGATCGCATCGTTGTCACACCATGAATTGGTCAAGGAGCACGTATTTGGAAGGCGCAATGCTTGAACCCAATACCTGCGGCAGGCGATTGCTCAATTGAAAGTTGTCTTGAAGCGCTTCGATGCCGCTCACTACCCGCAGCCGCCGAGCCGCCTATTCCTCGGCAGTCCGTCGGCTGCTGCGCTATTCAGCGGCGCTGTTGCCCGTCCTGTTCACCACAAAAGCGAGGCGCAACCACTCCCTAATGAGCAACGCGCCCACGCCTTGAGGGCTGTGGAATTTAAGCGCCAATGGGTGAGCAGATCGACTTCGACAAACTCGTCTGCCTGAGCGATGCGCATACGACCAACAGCCTGCGTGGCGTCCACGTGTAGGATCGCCTCCGGAGTGACGCGGCGATGAAATCGGTCAAAACTCCAGTGGTTGAACGACACGCGTCGCGCTGTTCAAAGCCATGACAGAAACGGTCGGGCGTGAGTGTCACAGCGAACGCATCTGGGCTCGCTCGAACCTGACGCATTCGCTGGACGCAGTCTACTTCGGCGCTCGAGAGTCTTTGGCCGAAGACTCTCGCTTCATAGAGTCAGGACCGGCATGCATTGGACTACATGGGTGTACTTCGACTAAGTTGTCACGCTTGTCACTTTCTTTGCGGCCAGCTGTTCCTCCAAACTTGCCCAGGTTCAACGGCCGACATTCGGAATGTAGCGGGAGCGTTCAGTCGTGGTGTAGGGGTCGTTCTGCTTGTTGAGTGACGATGATCTGGCCCAGATCGGCAAGGCGCTCGACCACGTAGCCGGGTCTGAATGGAAACCGCTCTATGTCTGCCAGTTTGGTAACCCCAGTGAGCACAAGGGCTGTTTTCAGGCCCGATTCCAGGCCTGCGAGCACGTCGGTGTCCATGCGGTCCCCGACCATGATGGTATCAACAGGTCGCACTCCTAGCCGGTCGAGCGCGTCGCGCATCATGAACGGGTTCGGCTTTCCGACGAAATAGGGCTGACGGCCGGTAGCCTTTTCGATTAGTGCCGCGACTGCCCCGCACGCCGGATGGGACCCCCGCTCGGTCGGGCCAGTCGCATCCGGATTGGTGGCGAGAAAACGCGCGCCCCTCGCCACAAGCTCGGCGCCAGTCGCGATCTGTTCATAGTGGTACGAAATTGTGTCCCCGAGGACAACGAATTCGGGGGCAACCTCCGTTATCCGGCAGCCTGCCTGCCGCAGGGCCTCGACGAGACCGTGGTCGCCGATGACATAGGCAGATGATCCCTGCTTTTGCAGTTCCATGAACCGCGCCGTGGCGAGCGCCGAGGTGTAGATGTGCTCTGGCTGCACGGCGAAGCCGACCGCTCTTAGACGCTCGGCATGATCTTCGGGCGTGAAGCGCGAGTTATTGGTGAAGATCTGAAACGGCTCACCCCTGGCGATTAGCCCGGCGACATAGCCGACGGAGCCAGCAATCGGTTGACCGCCCCGGACCAGGACCCCGTCCATGTCGAGCAGATGCGCTGTAATCATTGGATCTCAACCCTCAATGTCTTTCGTGCATGCACGGCCTGGGCACGTCTTGTGTCACTGAATCTTCTCCAGGCGAGAATGCCGGCGACTGTACTGATTGAGAGCGATGCGCGAAGGGCGCTCAGTTGGCCGTGCGGCAATAGGGAGGCTGCGGCGTAAACGTATCGGTGGCATCCGCGGGGCGTGCGGACGCCATGCACCGTCGGCTGATGACAATCGCGTTCTATTTTCTGTGAACCACTAGCCTGGCGAGACGTGCCGCGCTTGGATAGGATGAGCAACCTGAAGTCTGCTAGCGGCGCCTTGCCTCCTCGCCGTAAAGGCGGTTCAAGGTAGCTGGGCGTCTAGATCTCACTTAAGGCGCACAGGCCGCAGGTCGCGGTGAACGACCCCGAAACCAGCCGCAAGAAGGTTCGCCCAAGCGGTTCTATCATCCCTTTGGTTCATTCTGCGCCTGAGGCCGCCCATCCCCATAGAGATCAGATGCCGCCCATGCAGAGGTATTTCATTTCGAGGTAATCTTCGAGCCCGTGGCGGGAACCCTCTCGCCCAATGCCGGACTGCTTGATGCCACCAAACGGCGCCGCTTCCGAAGACATTCGCCCGGTGTTGATGCCGACCATGCCGTATTCCAATGCTTCGGCAACGCGCCAAACACGCTTCAAATTCGAGGCATAGAAATAGGCGGCGAGCCCGTAGATCGTGTCGTTAGCCTCACGCACAACCTGCTCGGCATCGTGGAAACGAATGATCGGAGCCAGCGGCCCAAAAGTCTCCTCTTGGGCAACCGCCATGATGCTGGTGATTTCAGTGAGGACTGTGGGTTTGAAGAAAGTCCCATCCTTGCCGATGCGTTCGGCCCCGCATCGAATTGCGCCACCCTTGGCAACGGCATCTGCGATGTGGGACTCGATCTTGGCCAAAGCATGCACGTCGATGAGCGGTCCGACGTCCACTGCCGGAGCGAAGCCGTCGCCCACCGACAAGGACCGGACTTTCTCCACGAATTTTTCGACGAACTCATCGTGAACGCTCGATTGGACGTAAAGACGGTTCGCTGAAACGCAAGTCTGGCCGGCGTTGCGGAACTTCGCCTGGATCGCGCCGTCAACCGCAGCGTTGATATCGGCGTCGTCGAAGACGATGAACGGCGCATTGCCGCCGAGTTCGAGGCTGACCTTCTTGATCTGGTCCGAGCATTGGCGCATGAGCAGCCTGCCAACCTCGGTCGAGCCTGTAAAGCTGATCTTTCGGACCTTCGGGTTGGAGCAAAGTTCGCGTCCGACGCCATCACCTTCAGACGCATAAACCAGATTCACAACGCCGTCGGGAAAGCCGGCCTGGTGCGCGAGGGCGAACATTGCTCCTGCCACGAGCGGCGTCTGTTCAGCAGGCTTAAGCACGATGGTGCAGCCCGCCGCCAGGGCCGGCGAGATCTTGCGCGCCACCATCGAGGCCGGGAAATTCCATGGCGTAATCGTGCCGACCACACCGATGGGCTGCTTGATCACCAGCATGCGACGGTCTGTCGACGGTGCGGAGATCGTCTCGCCATAGATGCGATTGGCTTCTTCGGCGTACCATTGCAGATACGCGGCCGCGTGCGAAACCTCCGACTTGGCTTCGGCAAACGGCTTGCCCATCTCTGCAGTGAGTATCGCGGCAAGATCATTGGCGTGTTCAATGATCAGCTCATGCCATCGCCACAAAACGTCACTGCGTTCTCGGGCGGTCAGCGCAGCCCAACCAGGCTGCGCTACATAGGCCTTGTCGATCGCAGCGCGTGTCTCCTCCACGCCCATGTCGGGAAGTGCCGCCAGGACCTCACCGCTCGACGGATTGAGGACCTCGAATGTCCCCTCGCTAATCGGCGTGCCGAGCGCCGGCAGGCGATCAATGGCGCCAAACAGGTCCGGGGATTTCAAGTGGCGGATCATCGGCAGGCACAGGGGCAATACCGTATTCCTCTCAAAATGCGGCTGATATGTAGGTCGACAGGGGGTGGATGTGTACTGCGCAACTGCGGCTTCCCGCTAGGGCCTCCGCCAGGGCGCCGGTAGACCATTGTGCTCACCTGAAGCCAAAATTTTGAACTGTTCTGGTTCGATTGCGGGTCTCACCAGGTGCAACCTCAAGAATGGACATCGGCTTCCCCACCGCGGCTGGTTTTGCGCATCACGATAGGACTCCTCCGCCAATGCGACGGTGAGGCTGACATTTTTAACATCACTGGACAAAACTGGACCGGAAGGTTCCTGTGCAAAGAAGTTGCTTTTTCCAAGCTTCTTATGGGCATCTTCCAGCGCGTTTTGAGGCTTTGTGTTGAAAGCCGCGATCCGCCCGCGAGCCTAAGTAAAGTCGCTGCTCCTAACGGAAGTTGGCGCCATGACGCTTGTGCGAAGAGAGCACTGCCTGCGAGCGCACATGACCTTGAACTGGTGAGACAAGCGGCTTTACCCAACAAGTGAGTCCATCAAATACCCAAAAGAAACGAACCTGGTTGCGGAGTATGTCCGATACGCTGGCAGGCTCACCCAACCGCAAGGTGCGCTTCGGCCCCAGCAGCTGAGGATCCCTAGTTGGAAACCAGCACTCCTCGTCGGGGGCCGTGGAGTCCCGCCTTCTGGGTCCATTCTGGCACGTCGTCGGCTGCCGTCTTGACCGATCTTGTCATTGCAGCCAGCCTGGTCCCGCCCTTTCGCCTCGACACTAGCGCTAACGCGCCTTGGGCCATCTGCGAGGCGCTCTTCGATCTCCCGACCGGCTCCCACGTAAACAGACATCCTAACTTTCGCACTTTAAGGGAAAGTTGAATCCCGCTTGCCACTCGTTAGCCACTCCGCGTTTACGCAGTTCCGAAGAAGATCAGCGCGGACCTTGGTATAGCGCGAGACTGCTGGTCGTCACGGGGCTGGGGCAAGCCCCGTGCCAATGCCCAAAATGGCGGGCTCGGCCGAAAGCAGCTTCTTCGCCGCCGCCCTGACCTGGTCGATCGTCACTTGTTGGATGAGGGCTTGGCGGCGCTGAATGTAGTCTATGCCGCGCTTGTCAAGTTGCAACGCGAGAAGCGTGGCTGAAATGGATCTGGAGGAACCCAGATGGTTGATAGCAAAGGCGCCGATCAGATGCTTCTTGCTCGCATCGAGCTCGGCCGCTGTTGGGCCCGTGTCCGCCAGCTCCTTGATTATTTGTCTTATCAGGCCGAGCGTCTCGGCCGCCCTGTCGGCGCGCGTCGACGTGGCCACGACAAACGTGTTGGAATGCTGGTGGCTTTCCAAGCTAGAGGAGACACCGTAGGCAAGGCCGCGCTTTTCGCGCACTTCCCGGTACAGCCGTGAGGTAGATGACCCACCCAATATATCGTTTAGCAACTGCGCAGCATAGAATTCCGGCTCGGTGCGCCCGATGCCGGGGAAAGCCAGCCGGAGCGAAGTCTGGGGCAGGGCGTATGCGACTAAGGTCAACCGGCCGAGCTTCGGGGTGACATCAGGTACCGGCGCAAGCGTCTGTTTCGGGGGCAAATCGCCGAACAACTCGTCGAGCCTTGCGCTCAGGGACTTGGCATCTATGTCGCCCACGACCGCGACGTGCAGCCCGCCGCGGGCGAAAGCGGCCTTGTGGAAGGCGCTTAGATCGGTGGGCGTTATGCGGGCTAGGCTTTCCTTGGTGCCCTCGGGCGGCCTCGAATAAGGGTGCGTGCCATAGATACTACGCCGCCAGGCATCCTTGCCGATCGCGTGAGGTTCGCGCTCGTTGGCGATGATGTGGGAGAGAAGCTGAGCGCGGATTCGGTCAAGGGGTCCCTGATCGAAGCGGGGCCTGTTCAAAGCGAGCCTGATGAGA
This sequence comes from Mesorhizobium sp. WSM4808, assembly GCF_055811675.1. Classification (NCBI taxonomy): domain Bacteria; kingdom Pseudomonadati; phylum Pseudomonadota; class Alphaproteobacteria; order Hyphomicrobiales; family Phyllobacteriaceae; genus Mesorhizobium; species Mesorhizobium sp. WSM4808. The sequence goes on along the minus strand of NZ_JBVVQX010000043.1, from coordinate 8,069 downwards.
TCGAAAGCGGCGTCCTGGCGCAGGGAAAGCATGCGCACCGAGCCATAGATGCCGTCACGCCCCGCGTGGAAGCCCATCTCAGCGCCGGCATCATCGAGCCGCACCTGAAAGGAGTCGCCGTCGTAATCGCCTGCGCCCTCGTCGAACAAGCCGGCCATCAATTTGGCAAGCCCCTCCTTACCGGCCGGGTCCTGGCTGGTCCCACCGTCAAACACGAACTGGAGCGTGACGAACGGCAGCGTATGGTCTTCTACCAGCCAAGCGGTGATCCCCTGTTCAGATTTCACGTCCTGGATGTTCAGGGCAGCCCGCGCGGTAAGTGCCGGGAGGACGAGGAACAAAATAGCAAGGCACAGCACAGCCAGCGAAGAGGCGAGGCGCCAGCCCTGTCTGAAAGGAGAGGGCAATGCTTTTGGAATGGCCCTGCGATAGAGGTTCGTCATCATATCAATTTTCCTTGGGCAGGAGATAGCCGGTTGTCGAATGGTCAGACACGAGGTAGCGGGCCGCTACCGCCTTAACCTGATCGGCCGTGACCTTGCGGATGCGGTCCGGCCATTCCTCGACGTCTTTCACATTGCCGCCCGTGGCAAGCGTGGCGCCATACATGCGGGCGACGGAGCCCTGCTCGTCATGGCCGAAGATGAACGAGCGGATATAGCGATTTTTCGTCTGCTCCAGTTCGTCGCTGGTGACGCCGTTGCTGGCGATGCGCGCTATCTCGGCGTCGATGGCAGCCTCGACATCCGCAAGCTCGGCGTCGCCGCGCGGCCAGCCTCGGATGCTGAACTTGCCAGCATCCAGCATGTTGCCCTGGAAATCAGCGTAGGCCGCGGCGGCTATGCCTTGCTCGACAACGAGCTCCTGGTAAAGCCGGCTTCGGTTGCCGCCGCCGAGGATCTCCGCCAGGAGGTCCAGCGCCTCGGCTTCGCCAGGCTCGGCGGTGCGATAGGACGGCACCACCCAATGTCTGGAGAAGACGGGGACCAAAACGCGGTCATCGCTCAGCGTCAATACGCGCTTGGTGTTCTGCACCGGCTCGGAGGCGCGCTCACGCGGCGGCAGCTCAGGTCCACGCGGGAGCTTGCCATAGGTCCTCTCGGCAAGCGCCCTCACGCTCTCCGGTTCGACATCGCCCGCCACCACCAGCACGGCATTGTTCGGCCAGTAGTATTTGTAATAAAACGCGAGGGCGTCGCTGCGATTCAACTTCTCGATCTCGTGCATCCAGCCGATCACCGGGATGCGGTAAGGTTGGCTCTGCCAAAGCGTCGTGACGACCTCCTCATCGAGAAGCGCATGCGGACTGTTGTCGACCCTCAGGCGACGCTCCTCGCGGACCACGTCCCGCTCGGTGTCGATGACGTCATCTGTGAGGGTGAGATTGCGCATGCGGTCGGCCTCGAAACTCATCATCTGTTCCAATGCTGAGGGCGGCACCGTTTCAAAGAAGGCGGTGTAATCGTAGGAGGTGAAGGCGTTTTGCGAACCGCCGATCTCGGCCACCGCGCGGTGCAACTCGCCGGCGCCGTGATTGGCCGTCTCTTTGAACATCAGATGCTCGAAGAAATGCGCGATGCCCGATTTGCCCGGAGGCTCGTCGGCGCTGCCGACCTTGTACCACAGCATATGTTTGATGATGGGCGCGCGGTGATCGGGTATGACGACAACCTCCATGCCATTGTCGAGCAGGAAATTCGTTGCCTTGATGCCATTGGCGGCCGCCGCAGGCTCGGTCGTCAGAAATGCCATCGCGGTCGCAAAGAGTGCGCCCCGCAGACAGACAGACGGTCGCTTCGGTTTTGGTGACGGGGCGATGGACAACGCTCGAACGGAAGTGAGTTGTCCGTCATTTTCAAGGTGCTGCGTCCCGGGCGCCCTCATGGGGAGAAGGATCGGTGGGCAGCGCCGGTCCAGACGAGCCCTGACAATGCCGCCAGGCCCCGCTCGGGTGTCAGTTTTGAGGTGGGCGAAAGGTGGGACGGCATTTTTCTGTGTGGGAACCATGGGCGACTCTCCTGCGCGTTTGCATGAACCGCGCACGAGCCGTGCCAGATGAGGAAGCCGTTCGGCGATCCGATTCACCCGGAATCTGTATTGCGTACCCGACATTGTCCGACGTCAGACACCGCCGACGGGGAGCACTTGCCAGTTAAAGAGGTGGCTATTCGCTAAGCGGCGGGAACATGGTGACGTTTGCGCGCGCCCGTAGTTGCTGGTCGTCCGCGTGCTCTTGCTAACATCGACCGGTCAGAGGTCCCCCAACACGACTCCGAACCGGCGAAGGACGCGGCTCTTGAATTTATCGGAGCGTTGCAGAACTTGTGTTTGCCATTCGGAGCGCCAGCTCGCTGTCTGCGATAGGCGGTCATGATCGAGCTCTCGAGCCGATTTGCGATTTGACCGGGGCTTTTGCTATTTTCGCTTTTGCTGTCCCTAAAATCTCGGATATGAAGCGGACCTGGCTTATAGCCTGCCTACATTGAATGGTTACAAAGGAATACGTTATGGCGACTGGAACGGTGAAGTGGTTCAACAGCACCAAGGGGTTCGGTTTTATCCAGCCTGACAACGGGGGTCAGGACGTTTTCGTCCACATTTCCGCTGTCGAACGAGCGGGCCTTTCGACCCTTAACGAGGGCCAGAAGATCAACTACGAGGTCGAACAGGACCGCCGTACCGGCAAGTCCTCCGCAGGCAGTCTCAGCAAAGCTGGCTGATCTTTTTCTGCTTCTGCCCGGCAAGAGCCGGGCAGAAGTGCCACTGACCGCGCCATATGAGCGGGCAAGAACACGGATTTCCCGCTGACCGGGCGGGGATTGCGGCAAGCTGCTAAGTTCTGCTGAAACAGATGTTTGCAAGCGAAGAGAGCGGGTCCCAGCCCTCTTATTGTCTACAATAGTTCTTGCGTAGCAGATACCGACAGCGACCGCGCGTATCGGAACAAATGAGATCAAGCTGCGGGCTTCTTGTGGGCCCCGATCGCTTCACACCGATCAGTACTATATGTTCGGTCATGAACCCTTGCGTGTGAATGTGGGCTCTGACGCATTATGAGTGCGCCGGGGAATGAACGAGCAATTCAGCCAACCTCCAGCCATCGACACCTCGGAATCAAGAGAGCAGGGTACATTGGCCCTGGGGGGACCTGACCCATCAAGCCTCGCTGGACCTCTTTGGTGACCGAGTTGAACTCATCCCGTTCACCGACGGATTGTTCGAAGCATATGAGAATGGCTGCGTCGACATTGCATGCCTCCCAGCTACGACCTCTCTGGTCGGAGCCACTCCCTACCTTGACCAGGTTCTGCGCTTGACGTCTCTCACGAATTGTCGCCGAGTACGTGAGAGAGCCGTGTGGGAGCGACATGTTTCGTGGCTGAGCAAAACTCTCCCTCGATAGCGGCATTTGGTCCTGCGCTTGGTGCCAGGTTGTATAATCTGCAGATATTGCGAACAGGAATTAAAGAAGGCCTGCATAGCATTACGCGGTGGTGGGTGCTCCGGCGCAGGACCCCTGCGCCGACAGGATTTGACCGGACAGCACTTCACCTCCGCGTTTCAGAGCAAAATCTCAGTTGTGTCCTGAACAGGTTCTCGAAGAATGATTTGACCATTCTCAATGCTTACCAGCGTCCGACATGCGAGCGGCTGGACAGCCATCACTATGTCATCGATGTCGCTGGCCACGTTTTGACGCACCCGGCGCTGGCTGCGTTGGCGCAGGTTGATGGCCTGAGAATTCTCGGATCCTACCCACGTTGCTAATAGCTATGGCAGGATAGTTTCCATCCATAGCCCCAAAACTGTTGATCTTCTTCACTGACGAACAAGGGGCTGCCGCATCCAACTTGATGCGATGTACACGACCGTGCCTCGGGAAGTGGACGACATCTGCGCCGACGATCTTTCGCCGGCTCAATTTCTTGCCTGGGAAACGGTGGGTATTCATAGGCACAGATGTCGACCGGCCCGGCATCTCGCAGAACCAGTCACCTTTGTATGACTGTGACGCTTATAGGCGATACGCTGGCCCCATTCGGGATCAAACACTTCAATCCGCGCAGGGGCGCCGTGACCGGGAGTCTACGCAGTTTTACCGCTTGCACGAGCTTATCCTTTGGCCTCCCGCCCGCAGCTTGGCTGTGCTATGGGACAACCCGGTCGAGAAAAGCATCGAATGCGGCAGCAACAGCGCGAACCACAAAGCGATGCTCATGCCGCACCCGGATGCAACCGGTTTCGATGCCCACGATCCCATCCTCGGCCAGCTTAACCAGGCGTTCAGCAGCCGGATCGAGAAGGCGAGTTGGATCGAATCCATACGCCGCACAGATTGCCGGCACATCGGCCTGCAAATCGCACATCAGCCGCTCGATGATGGCGGCTCGCACGCGGTCTTCGTCTGTCAGTCGGTAGCCTTTTGAAGTCGCCAGACGGCCAGCTGCTATGTGCCGGCTGTAGGACTCACGTGTCACCTCGTTCTGGACGTAACCCTCGCCGACCCTCCCGATAGAGGACGCGCCGAAACCGATCAGGGTTTTGCAGGTGTCGGCCGAGTAACCCAGCGAGTTACGCCGTAGCCGACCGCTGGCCTGCGCCAGCGAAAGTTCGTCGTCCGGCAAGGCGAAATGGTCGAGGCCGATCTCACGGTAGCCGGCCGCAACCAGCGTCTCTGCCACGGCGGCAGCCTGTTCGGCGCGGGCGACGCTGTCAGGCAGCGCAGTCTTCTCGATCAGACGCTGATTCTTTCTCACCGAGGGAATGTGGGAGTAGGCGAACACCGCAAGCCGGTTGGGACGCATGGCGACAGTCGCCACTGCAGTCTCGACGCAGGACTCTACCGTCTGGTTCGGCAGACCGAAAATGAGATCGACGTTGATGCTGCCTACTCCGTGCCGACGCAGCTCTTCGACGGCAGCGGCCGTCTGCGCCTCGCTCTGGACCCGGTTGATCGCTTTTTGGACGATCGGGTCAAAGCTCTGCACCCCGAGACTCGCGCGGCTCACCTTCGCTGCTCCCAAAGCTTCGGCGATCCCGGCGGTGAAGGTGCGCGGATCAATTTCGACGGCGATCGTAGCGGGTTCCCTGAACGCGAAGAGGCGGCGCAGGAGTTCTATGGTGGCCAGGAACTCGGCCGCCCCGATCAGGGTCGGGGTTCCACCGCCGAAATGCAGGTCGTTCACGACGAGCCCCTGCTGCACCTTCTCCGAGACCAAACGGATCTCGTTACGCACAACGTCCAGATAGTTGAGGATTGGCCCCTGATTGCGGGCAATCGTGGTCGGGAAGCCGCAAAACCAGCAAATCGATTGGCAGAACGGAATGTGGAGATAGAGCGACACCGAATCGCCAGCCGGCAGATCTCTTAGCCATTCGTCGTAGCTTTCGCCCCCGACGCTGGCAGTGAACTCCGGCACAGTCGGATAGATGGTGTACCAAGGCAGGAGAGCCTCGCGATATTCTTTCGTGATAGAGGTCCGCAACGGTTTCCGTCCCAAGCTGAAAAGTTGGTCCTTTTACGGCTGCGGTCTCCTGTGTCTCTGCGCTATGTCAGTTCCATTGCGCTTCGCGGCGTGTAATCACACCTTGCAAGGAAAAAGGCGGGATTTTGATCCCGCCTTTCGAGTGTTTCGCTCACATCTAGCTGATCGAGCCACCAGCCCCACAACGGGTCTGGATGGAGGAAGTCACGCTGGTACCTTCTTTCTAGACCGCTTCTCGGGCGTAGAGACCTCAGGCTCTTTCGGTTTGCGGCCGAGTCCCATTGTCTTGGCCAACGCAGAGCGCGCAGCCGCGTAGTTCGGCGCGACCATGGGATAGTCTGAAGGCAGACCCCATTTGGCGCGATATTCGTTGGGGGTCAGCCCGTAGTGGGTCGCCAGATGACGCTTTAACGATTTGAATTTCTTGCCGTCCTCAAGGGAGACAATGTAATCCGGCGTCACCGATTTTCTGATCGGGACAGCCGGGGTCAACACCGTCGGCTCTTGTGCCGAGACGCGACCGGATGCCGTGCGTTTCAAAGCTTCGTGCACTTGGCCGATCAGGGCAGACAGTTCGCCCACCGGAACGGGATTGTTGGAAACATAGGCTGAGACAACATCCGCGGTAAGGTCGATGAGGTTGTTGGCGTTTTCGAAGTCTTCTTCTGGCATGAAACTCTCCGGTGGATTGGTCTGCGGAGCGGTCGCTTCTAGTAGTGATTTCCGATGAAAGCAACAAATCTCGCGACAGCATTGTTCGTTGTTCGTCCAACATTGAGGTCTATAGCGCCACTTCACGCTGTCGTGATCCTGATCTGGGCGTCAACCGCTGTCCATAACTGCGCCGGTATCCGCCGTTCAGTCCCGATCTCGTCCGTTTGAATCGCAGGCGACGACGCACAACGCTTGTAGACCATGAGCCGTGCACTCGATGGGGCAGCTTTGCGCGTATGGGTTGGCGGCGTTGCGGCAGCATGTGGCGACAGGCCCCGGAACCGACCAAACCTCAGGCGAACAAACAGCGATTGCGCGCGCCCACCATTAAAATCCGCCGTCGGGCGATGAACCGCAGTCACCGTTCCCGCCGCTCGATTGGCTTGGACGGCAGACACGATTCCCTCGATCCGCTGATCTAGCGCAGGGCGTTCGCAGGCCGCATGTTGAGAATGGTTTCCGTGCACACCGTAAGGACTCCATCTATGAAAACTCTCTTCCCTGCGGTGGCTGTTGCGCTGGTGGCAGCCACGGCTTTTGCTGCGCAGTCCATTCCGCCAGACCTCAGAGAAACGGCACTGGCCATCTTCAAGCCCTTGCCGTCCATACCGGTCACCAACAAATCGAGCATGCCGGAGAGGATTGCCCTCGGCAAGGCACTGTTCTTCGATCCACGCCTCTCGTCCTCAGGCGTTTTCTCCTGCAACTCGTGCCACAACCTGGCCACCGGGGGCGACGACAATCGTGAAACTTCGATTGGCCACGGTTGGCAGAAGGGGCAGCGCAACGCGCCGACGGTGTTTAACTCTGTATTCAATAAATCACAGTTCTGGGACGGTCGCGCCGAAGACCTGAAAGCTCAGGCCAAAGGGCCCATAGAGGCCGGTGCCGAGATGGCCAACACATCGCATCGAGTGGTCGAGACGTTCAAATCGATGCCGCAATATGTGGCGTGGTTCCATTCAGCTTTCCCGGGGGAGGCCGAACCCATCACCTTCGATAATCTAGCCAACGCACTCGCAGAATACGAGGCGACACTGGTCACGCCCGCCCCCTTCGACGCCTACCTCAACGGCGATGACACCGCCATTGGCCCCGAAGCGAAACAGGGCCTGGCCCTTTTCATCGAAAAGGGCTGCTCGTCCTGCCATTCCGGTGTCAATCTTGGCGGGGAAGCCTATTATCCATTCGGCCTCGTTGAGAAGCCTAGCGCCGACATTCTGCCGGAGAACGACAAGGGACGATTTGCCGTCACCAATGTACCAGAGGATGCCTATGTTTTCCGCGTGCCGTCGCTGCGCAACGTAGCAATCACAGCGCCATATTTTCATTCGGGCAAGGTCTGGGACCTGGGAGAGGCGGTCGCGATCATGGGCACCACCCAGCTTGGCCAAGAGCTGACGCAAATCGAAATCGATGGGATCGTTGCCTACCTTCATTCGCTGACCGGAAAGCGACCGGAGATCACATATCCCATCTTACCGCCTGAAACGCCCACAACACCTCGGCCTCGATCCTAGCATTGGAAAGCAGACGATGGGGCCTGTGAGCATTCCTTGACCGATCTGGGCGAATTGCTACGAGCCTCGTCCGATTGGGCCGCCTACGTCGCCGAGCATTCGGCTCACGTTGGAGGGGAGCCATTGCACCAGCCGGCTCCCAGGCGAGGAGATCGCCGACAGCCAGGCGGTGTCCCGTCACCACCTTCGCAAAGTTACGCCGGCCATCGCCCTACCAGTCCATCACCACCTTGCCGGAACTGCCGCTGCGCATCGCATCGAAACCGATCTGAAAATCGTCGATGCCGATGCGGTGGGTGATCAGGCCGGAGACATCCAGCGGGCCCTGCACAAGCGCGATCATCTTGTA
>NZ_JBVVQX010000042.1:0-23254 GCF_055811675.1 Mesorhizobium sp. WSM4808 | reverse complement strand
ACTGTCACCCATCTAATCAGTCCATTCTGTTACCTATCTATCCGGTTCGGACAACAACGTCTTTCTCCCCGTCACTAGACGGGGAGAAATGCCCGGCAGGGCAATGAGGGGCGGCGCAAACCTCAGCTTAAAAGTCGCAGCCGCCCCCCTCAAATTCCCTAGATGAACTGCACTTGGACGATCTCATACCCCCTGGCACCGCCGGGCGCATTGACTTCGATGGCGTCGCCGACTTCCTTGCCGATGAGCGCACGCGCGATCGGCGAGGAGATCGAGATGCGGCCGGACTTCACGTCCGCCTCCTGGTCGCCGACGATCCGGTAAGTCTTCTTTTCCTCGGTGTCCTCGTCGACCAGCACCACGGTGGCGCCGAACTTGATCTTGTCGCCGCTGAGCTTGCTGACGTCGATCACTTCGGCCCGCGCGATATAATCTTCAAGCTCGTTGACGCGGCCCTCGTTAAGGCTCTGCGCCTCCTTGGCGGCATGATATTCGGCATTTTCGGACAGGTCGCCATGCGAGCGCGCTTCGGAGATCGCCTCGATGATGCGCGGCCGCTCTTCCTGCTGGCGCCAGCGCAGTTCTTCCTTCAATGACGCGAACCCCTCGCCTGTCATCGGGACCTTGTTCATGATGCCTGACCTTTCCTGCTGCCACCCCCGCGTTTCGGGGAAAGCCTTGTCGATGGGTACAAAAAGAAAACGGGTCCGGCAGCCTCGGGCTAACGGAACCGTTTCACCGCAATTTCCCTGAATATAGCAATGTCAGCGGGTTTTTCACGCCCAAAAATCGGTTTTGCTAAAATCATCCCCGTTTTCATCAGCCAGGGCGTGAATGAGGCTGGGGGCAACAAAAAGCGGCCGCGATCGCTCGCGGCCGCTTGGAAGAGCCCTGGGATCTTTTTAGCTTCTCATGAAATGGTCGATCTGCTCGGCCAGCATGCCATATTCGCGCGAACCCTTGCCGGTCCGCTTCTCGATTTCCATCAGCTGTTGCCGGGCGCCGGCCAGATCGCCGATCTGCAGATGCGCTTCGCCGAGGTATTCACGCACCAGCGTGTAGTTCGGATCGATGCGCAGCGCTTCCTCGTAATAGCCGAGGCCGACGGTGACGCGGCCGGAATGGCGGTGCGAATAGCCGAGATAGTTGAGGATGCGCGGATCCTGCTTGTTGGCGGCAAGGCTGAGCACGGCGATCGCCTCGTCATAGCGCCCGGCCATCGCCAACGCGTGGCCAGCATCATAGATGCTGTCGTCGTCGAGCATGCCCTCCTGGGGTGCGACGCACTTTTTCTTCTTCTTGTCCCAGACTTCGCCCTTCTTGCATTGGGTGACCGTCTGATCGCTGCCGCCACTGTCACCGCCGGCGGCGAACACTGGAACGGCAAGGAACTGCAGCGCGACAAGGGCAGTCGCCACCTGGATCAGCACTCTTTTATGCATCGAAGCCTCCTGGAGGGTGAGAATGCAATACTAACGCCGGTCGGCTTGCGTTTCATCCCGGAAAATTGCGTGCGGAGAACATCAGGTGACGGATGCCGCAAATCCGCTATCATCCGGCAAACGACCTGAGGGAGACGGCCCTTGCAGCGGCGGCTTGAAAAGGACTGGGAGCTTTCGATCGGCCCCGACACTGTGCGCCTGTTCATCCTCAAGGCCAAGGCGCTGAGTGCGGCCGTCAATGAAGACTATGCCGATGGCGCCGAGCATGAGGTCGAGCTCGACGGCGAGTCCCGTGTCAACCATCACCATGACGGCCTTGCCGAGGAAAGCTCCGAGAATCTGACCGAGGAAGAGCTGCGCGAACTGATCAACGACCTCAATGTCGATGAAGCAGCCGAACTGATCGCGCTCGCCTGGGTCGGTCGCGGCGACTACGACGCCACCGAATGGGCGGACGCGCTGGCGGCCGCGCGCGAACGCGCCAACAAGCGCACCGCAAAATACCTGCTTGGCATGCCGCTGCTCGCCGACTGGCTGGAGGAAGGGCTGGAAGCGATCGGTGCGTAACGGAGCGGTTACCGTTCGTGATGCGGCCGAGGCAACCACCTTGCGTCGGCGCCGTTGACGGCGATGGGGTCGCTTATCTTTTCCCGAACGTTCAGGATCTTGTTCGTCATGGCCGTCACGGCCTTGCTGATGATGCCGGCCGAGGCGAGACATCGCCATCGGCATCACGAGCCGTTGACGCCGAGGATAGAGCAGCCGTTGACTCCACGAGCCGAACAGCGCCTCAAACAGCGAGGCGGAAAGCACCTGAAACCACGAAGACACCGGTCGGTGACGCCGAAGCAGACACAGCAGAAAACGCAGTTGCGGCTGCCCTTGCCTGCCGATGTTCCGGTGCCTGGACCCAATATTCCGGTGCCCGAGCCACGCCCGACGGACACTCCAAAGGCCGACGCAGCAAAGACCGGGGAGCAGAAGAAAGGTCCGAACACCGCCGGCGCGCCCGACCGTAACCCTGAAGAAAAATCCCGCCAGGAAAAGCAGGCACTTCCCGAACCGCCGGTTCCCGAACCCTCAACCGATACGAAAAGCGAGCCGGAACCGCCGGCGGTCGCGCCAACGCCGACGCCAAAACCGGACATCGCGGAGCCCGAGGCTCAGCCGCCCACCGTTGCCCCGCAACCGCCGCAAAAGCCGGCGGACGCGGACGAGAAGAAGATGCTGCCCGATACGCGCTCGGCCGATCTCCCCGATGAGAAAATGCCAGCCGAGGAAGTCGCCTGCCGCGAACGGCTGAAGACGCTCGGCGTCGAATTCGAAGAACACAAGGCGGAAAGCCAGCCCGAAATCGGCTGTTCGATCCCCTATCCCATCGTGCTGAAGGACCTTGGAAAGTCCGTCGCCATCGGCCCCGGAACCGAGCTCAATTGCAAAATGGCCGAGGCAACGGCGCGTTTTGCCGCCGATGTCATCCAGCCGGCGGCGAAAGCCGAATTCGGTGAGGACCTGAAATCGATCGGCCAGGCATCGGCCTTTGTCTGCCGGCCACGCAACGGCACCCGAGAACTGTCGGAACACGCCTTTGGCAACGCGCTCGACATCGCCAGCTTCACGCTGTCGGACGGCAAGAAGATCGAGGTCGGCCCGGCGCCGCCGGAGAAGGACGCCAAATTCCTCAACGCCGTGCGCAAGGCGGCCTGTGGACCCTTCAAGACGGTGCTCGGTCCAGGCGCCGATCCTGATCACTCCCTGCATTTCCATCTCGATCTCGAACCGCGCCGGCATGGCGGCACGTTCTGCCAGTGAGCATGGCTGATCCAGGCCGCGTGCCGCAATTCGGCCGCAGGCATGAACGCGGGCGCTGAGTTTTCCTTTACCCTTGATCGTTAAAATGCCGGATATCCATCAACGGGATTCCGCCAATGGCCGGCAAATTTCGGGCCTTGTTTTTCGCCACCGCGCGCCAGACAAAATATGCAGCAATGCTGACCGCCGGCCTGGCGCTGGCGGCGCTTTCCGCCTGCAACACCGGTAGTGTGCTGTCGCTGCAGCCAGCCGTCGACGTCGGCGCGCAGACGGCTGCCGTGCCGCAATATGCCGGCATGCAGAAGCTTGTCCCTTCCAATCCATACATGACGCAGGCCGCCTATCCGCGCATGGACGAGCCGATGTCGCCCGTCGAGCAGATGCCGGCCAGCGAAACCGACTGCCGGCAGCAATTGAAGCGTCTCGATGTCGCCTACACCGACCTGGCGCCGATCCATGAAGGCCAGTGCGGCATCGATTATCCGGTCAAGGTTTCGGCCATCGGCAACATCCAGATGAAACCCGCGGCAACCCTGACCTGCGACATGGCCGCCACCTTTGCCGGCTGGACGAAGAACGAGCTCGTCCCCTCCGCCCGCTGGCGCTATTTCTCCGACGTCAAGACCATCCACCAGGGCTCCAGCTATTCCTGCCGCAGGATTGCCGGCGAAGGTGTCCTGTCCGAGCATGGCAAGGGAAATGCGCTCGACGTCATGAGCATCGAACTCAACAATGGCGACGACATTGACGTGCGTAAGCCCGGCCTGTTCGCTTTCCGCACCCGCGGCTTCCTCAACAATGTGCGCGCCGACGGCTGCCAGTACTTCACCACCGTGCTCGGCCCCGGCTACAATTACGACCACCGCAACCATTTCCATTTCGACATCAAGAACCGCAAAAACGGTTATCGCGCCTGCCGTTAGGAAGAGATCAGCCTAATCGGCGCCACCGGTTGAAGCGGCGATCTGCCGTGCAACCAAGTCCTGGATGCGCCAGAGATTCCGGTCGCGGATGCCGCTCTCTTCAAGCTTGCTCACGGTCCTGAACAAATACTGCGCCGAAGAGCCCCAATGACCGGCAGCCCGCGCCAGAGTGTCGGCAACCTGCTCCAACGGCAACCGGCCGGCATAGGCGCTGCCGTCCGGCGCGGCGACGAAAGCCAAGGCACGCAGCGGCCCGTCCCTGGTCTTGACCTTGATCCAGCATGGCACGTTGGTTGGCGGGTTGGCATCGATCTCGCGGCGCATCAACTGGCCGAGTTGCCCGAAATGATCTTCCGCGGGCAGCCGATAGACGATGCCGTTGCAGCTGCCGCCTCGATCGAGCGCCAGCATCAGGGCCGGCAAATCGCGGGTTCCGCGCCAGCGGGTCAGTTTCAGGCAAAACGAGCGGTGCCATCCCGGCGCCGTGGCCGGGCGCTGCTCGACATGGGCGAATTCGGGGTTCCAGATCAACGACCCGTAGGCAAAGACCCAAAGCGTCTCGGGACGATGCTGCGATAGCAGCTTGTCGACCAGGCCATCGAACTCCGCATCGGTGTGCTCGCTGGTTCCGGGCTCTGGCCCGGGATCAGGCTCGACACGCTCAACTTGCGCGACAAGCTCGGCGGTCAACGCCATTGGCTTGCGGCCTGCCAGCTTCCGCTCCATTGCTGCCCCCGCGAGGAAACGATGCCCACGATAGACCGGCGGCGCGCTGCTGGCCATTGATTTCCAGGGTCCGTCAGGCAACAGATACCGCACGGATCGGGCGGCGTTCATGAGCCAGCGAAGTTTTCGGCGACGCGTTGCAATCTGGGTGGCGACCTTGCTGGCCGCCTATCTGGCGCTCGCCTATTTCGCCGCACCGGAATTCTGGACGTTCCGCGATCGCGGCTTTCGCAAGCACAGCTTCGAGATGGTGACGCACACGCCACAAGGCATTCCGGGCGATCCCATCAATGTCGGTCTTGTCGGTACGCGAAAGGAAGTAGTGCACGCCTTCGCCGTCGCCGGCTGGGACACCGCCGACGCCGTGACCCTGAAGACCGCGATCGAGATTGGTGAAAGCGTGCTGTTCGACCACCCCTACCCCGATGCGCCGGTCAGCAGGCTGCTGTTCGATGGCCGCGCCCAGGATCTCGCCTTCGAGAAGCCGGAGGGCCTCAGCGCCGACCGCCGGCATCATGTCCGCTTCTGGCAGACCGATGCAAGCGGCGACGATGGCCGGCCGCTGTGGCTGGGCTCGGCCAGCTTCGATCGCGGCGTCGGCCTCAGCCACGACACCGGCGCCGTCACCCACCATATCGGCCCCGACATCGACGCCGAGCGCGATTTCCTGATGCGCGACCTGGCCACCGCCGGCACGCTGATCTCGACCAGCGATATATCGGGCGTCGGCGCCACCAGTACGGGACGCAATGGCGGCGGCGATCCCTATTTCACGGATGGCGAGGCAATTGTCGGCGTGTTGAAGCAGTTGCCCTGACCATCGCAAAAGTCAGTTCGTGGTGATCACGATCTTGCCGAACGGCCCTTTCTCCAGATGCTGCAAGGCTTGCGGCACCTCGTCGAAGCCAAAGAGCTTGTCGATGACCGGCTTGATCGCCAGCGCCTCGATCGCCTGATTCATACGTTCGAAGGCGCGGCGATGGCCAACCGACAGGCCCTGCACGGTGATGCGGTTGCGCATGAAGGGCATGATAGGGAAGCTGAGCTCCATCGCGCCCAACAGGCCGATGATCGACAGCCGACCGTCGGCGGCAAGCGCATTCAGCGATCGCCGTGCATTATCGCCGCCGACCATTTCCAGCACGTGGTTGACGCCCAGCCCATTCGTCAGCTCACGCACGGCCTCATCCCAGGCCGGTTGCGTGCGGTAGTTGATCCCTTGCCAGGCGCCGAGCTTTCTCGCCCGCTCAAGCTTTTCATCGCTGCTTGAGGTGACGATGGCGCGCAGGCCGAACGCGGTGGCGAACTGCAGCGCAAACAGCGACACGCCGCCGGTGCCCTGGATCAGAATGGTCTGGCCCGGCACCGGTCTGGTCGCTTCCGCCATGGCGAACCAGGCTGTCAGCGCCGCGATCGGCAATGTCGCGGCCTCGATGTCGCCGAGCGATGGCGGCGCCAGCACCGCGGCGTCCTCGCCGAAGATGACATGGTCGGAAAGCATTCCCGACAGCGACGAGCCCAGCGTGTGCTTATGCAGCACCGGCGGTGCGTCGCCATCCGGCCAATCGGCGATCACCTGGCCGAGCACGCGCTGGCCGACCTGAAAGCGGCTGACCGCACTGCCGACGGCCACCACTTCACCCACCGCGTCGGATGTCGGCACGAAGGGAAAGGCAAGGTCGGGGATCAGCACGCCGTCTACGATCATCTTATCCTTGTAGTTGAGCGACACGGCCTTGGTCCGCACCAGCAAATCGTGCGGCCCTGGCCCGGGCACCTTGCCTTCCACCTGGCTTAGCCTCGACAGGCCAAAACCGCTCATCTGCCAGGATCTGTTGATTGGGGTGCTCATGTCGTGTCGCGCTCCGTGCGTTGATGCCAGGCGAGACATTTATGCCTTTCGACTATAGAAAATAGTGCTTCGGTGTGGTATAATTTGACACCGATTGCGGATCAAAAGTCGACAATAGGAAATCGCCATGGAAACGGCCGACCTGCAAGGCATCGTCGCGTTTGTACAGGCGGTGGAGGCCGGCAGCTTCACCAGAGCCGGCGAGCGGCTGCATGTGACGAAGTCGGCGATCGGCAAATCGATCGCGCAGCTGGAGCAGAGACTCGGCGTTCGCTTGCTGAACCGCACCACCCGCAGCCTCAGCCCGACCAGCGAAGGCGTCAGCTATTATGAAGCCTGCGTCCGGGCCCTTGCCGAGATCGAAGCCGCACAGTCGCTGCTTGCCTCGCGCCGTCAGGTCCCGTCTGGCCGGCTTCGGATCGACGTGCCGCTGGCCTTCGGCCGACGCTGCGTCGCGCCCGTGCTGTTCGAGATTTCGAGGAAATTTCCGGACCTGACGGTGGAAGTCTCCTTCAATGACCGCCGCGTCGACCTGATCGAGGAGGGCATCGACCTGGCGATCCGCATGGGCGAACTCGACGACAGCCTGTCGCTTGCGGCCAGGCGCCTCTACGCCCAGCGCTCGGCCATATGCGCGGCTCCCGACTATCTCGACAGGCATGGCCGGCCGCAATCGGTCGAGGATCTCGCCGATCACAGCGTCATTGGCTACGGTCGCGAGGGCATCGTCCGGCCCTGGGTGATCAGGCATTCCGACGGCCATCTCGCAACCTTCATGCCCAAGGCGCGACTCGTTCTCGGCCATGGCGAACCGATGCTGGATGCAGCGCTCGCCGGCTGCGGCATCGCCTTCCTGCCGACATGGCTGGCCGCCGACAGCCTCAAAAGCGGCGATCTCGAAATGGTGCTGTCGGACTGCCTGGTCGAGAACATCGTCGTGCATGCCGTCTGGCCGGTAACGCGCGCGCTCACGCCAAAGGTACGGGTTGTCGTCGACGCCCTCGTCGAACATTTTTCGACGCCGCCCTGGGATGCCGCGTGACCGAAATGCCGGTCATTTCTCAAAAATCACGTCGGACTATTTTCGAAGACCGCACCGCAATGCTATTGACCGCTCATGTTATACGTAGAAATCGCTATCGTGGTCGTCCTCATCTGTGTGAACGGCCTTCTGTCGATGTCCGAACTTGCCATCGTCTCGTCGCGACCGGCCCGCCTGAAAGCGATGATCGACCGCGGCATCAATGGCGCCGGCCGCGCGCTCGAGTTGGGTTCCAATCCCGGCAAGTTCCTGTCCTCGGTGCAGATCGGCATCACCCTGGTCGGCGTCCTCTCCGGCGCCTTTTCCGGCGCCACGCTCGGCGAACGGCTGGCGCAGTTCCTGGCCTCGACCGGCATCCGCGAGACCGTCGCCGATCCGCTCGGCGTCGGCATCGTCGTCGCCATCATCACCTATTTCTCGCTGATCGTCGGCGAACTGGTGCCAAAGCAGATCGCGTTGCGTGACCCCGAGCGGGTCGCCGCCAGGGTCGCTCCGGCAATGACCATCCTCGCCACCGTCTCGGCGCCGCTGGTCTTCCTGCTCGATTTCTCCGGCCGCACCATCCTGTGGCTGCTCGGCCAGCGCGGCGAAAGCGAGGAGAAGGTCACCGATGAGGAGATCAAGATGCTGGTCGCCGAGGCCGAGCATCACGGCACCATCGAATCCGACGAGCGGCGCATGATCGCCGGCGTCATGCGGCTTGGCGACCGCGCCGTGCGCGCGGTGATGACGCCGCGCACCGAAGTAGACTGGATCAATCTGCAATCCGACGAGGCGGCCATCCGCAAGCTGCTCATGGAAACCCAGCATTCGCGCCTGCCGGCAGGCGACGGCGGCGTCGACGTCATGGTCGGCGTCGTCCAGACGCGTGACGTGCTGGCCGCGTTGCTTGCCGGCCGCGTTCTCGACCCGCGCAGGCATGTGCGCGCAGCCCCCATCGTCTACGACCAGGCCGACGCGCTGGATGTGCTGCAGAAGCTGAAGGAATCCGACGTGCCGATGGCGCTGGTGCATGACGAATACGGCCATTTCGAAGGCATCGTCACCCCGGCCGACATTCTGGAAGCCATCACCGGCGTGTTCCGCGCCGACACCGACGCCGGCGATGAGGAAAACGCGGTCAAGCGCGAGGACGGCTCGTGGCTGCTCGCCGGCTACATGCAGGCCGACGAGATGGCCGACATTCTCGGCATCGACCTGCCGGAAAACCGCGATTACGAAACCGTCGCCGGTTATGTGCTGTCGCACATGCATCATCTGCCGGCGACCGGCGAATGCGTCGACGCGCAGGGCTGGCGCTTCGAGGTGGTCGATCTCGACGGCCGCCGCATCGACAAGCTGATCGCCACCCGCCTGCCCGGCGCCCACCGCGAGGCGGTGCGCTGACATGTTCGAATGTCAGCTCTTGACCGGTTAGCTGACGCCGCCCTCTGCCAGAGATCGAGCTGGTTTCAACAAACCGAAGAAGCCAATGATGCGCGTTATCCGTTTCTGCTCCTCATCCAGAAAAGCGATGTCCAGGCCCTCGGGCAAAGACGAACCGTCAGGCATCACAAACTTCCACGCGAAGCGCGCAACGCCGTGATGAACATCCACGTTGCTGGTCCGCAGAATGCATGCACCCGGATACTTGCTCTGAATTCCTGCAATGTGGGCTAGAAGTTCTTCGGCACCAACGGCGTGAACGGTTGGATCGGTATACGTCGCGCCATCGCTCAAGATCGATAACAGCGACGCCCGCCGCTTCTCGGCGTTTTCGGTGGACCACGATGCACAATACTTATCGATGAGATGCGTCAAAGGCATGCTACTTCCCTGTCGCCAGAAATTGCGAGAGCGCGGCGAAATCATCGTGCAGGTGGCCCGCCGCTATGGCCCGTTTGAATATCGCATCATAACCATCGACTATTGAACGGTCGATTTCGCGGAACTGCATCAACTCCAATAGATGCTGCATTGCGCCGTGGTGCGCCGAGATCGACGAGAGCGTTTCGTTATCGCTGGCAAATCGGCCAGCGCTCGTCCGCTTGATGAGGTCGGTCACCAGGCCGTCAATGACCGGCGCCGTCGCGGACCACTGCCGCGCCAGTTCACCGAGTTCGATCTCTTCGGCCTGCGACACGGCGATCGCATGGAGCGTCCCGAACAGAGCGCCCCACATGAGAGCCAGTAGTGCGCTATCGAGCCCGTTCGCACGCCCTGGTTCTTCGCCAACATGCTGAACATTGCCACCCAAAGCGCGAAACACATCGCGGTTCGTGTCGAAAGCCGCCCTTGGCCCGGCAAGCAGGATGGTTCCGGCGTCCGTGCCGATATAATCCGGCGTCGCCATGATCGCGCCATCAAGGTAGCTTGCGCCGTGCTCCCTATACCATTCAGCGGCTTCCCGTGCGCCATTTGGCGTCCCGGAAGTCAACTCCACGATCAGCTTGCCGCGAATGGCTGAGGCGATGGCGTCACTGTGGAGAAGCGCTTTTGTCGCCTCATAGTCGCTGACATTCACAATGATGATCTCGCCTGCGTTCACGGCTTCCTCCACGGAGGACGCGACGATTGCGCCCAGCCTGGCGAGTGGATCGGTCTTCTGTCTGGTTCTGTTCCAGACAGTCGTCGGATATCCAGACTGAAGCAGGCTGCCGGCGAGCGCCGAGCCCATACGGCCCGTTCCAATAACCGTGATTGAAAGCTTCATTCCACACTCCATATCAATTGGCGGCGTCAGACCGCGTTTTGCTGTGATCGTCTTGAGAGGTATGTCAAAACGAGCGGCGCGCGATACGCACCCGGGCGTAAGTGGTCACCAGAAGGTAAGGAACGCGCGATGAACAATTCCGCGGACAATGGCTTTGCAGCGGCCGTCAGGATGGTCGAAGGAAAGTGGAAAGTAGATATCCTTTGCGAGCTCGGAACGGCGTCGCGCAGATTTGGTCGATTGAAGCAGGCGCTCTCTGGCATCAGTGAAAAGATGCTGGCGCAACAATTGCGAGAACTGGAGGCGGACGGCCTTGTCGACCGCAAGGTCTTTTCCGTGGTTCCAGCGAAGGTAGTCTATTCGCTGACAGAACGCGGCGCGGCGCTCAACGCAGCAGCAGGTTCACTATGTCTGTGGGCCGAGCAATTCGGCCTGCCCGGCTGCACTCAGATTACCAATGGCGTACATATGGATGCCCTCTGATGCATATCGCCCAAAGCGACCTCGGTTTGGGCGCCCATCGCGAGGCGGTGCGCTGACGCCCGACGCAATTGCGGCATTCGCTCTATCGTTCCCAGAAGGGCTTGGCGATCTCTCCCTCGACCTGCTGTATCGTCAGGCCGATATCGTCGATCAGATGCGGATTGTCCTTCGACATCTGCCTGAGTTGCCAGCGAAAGCGTATCCGTTCGCGCCAGATCCGATCGTGCCAACTCGCTATGATGCTTCGCAGGGTCTTCAGGAGCCGGCGCGATGCCGGCCGCACGGGCGTTCCCGCTCGCGCTGCACAACGCTGGGCTGATGCAAGTGTATTGGTCATGGCAACCTCCATATGGTTTGAGGGCCTGGGGCTCTCGATGAGGTTGAATTCTGCGCGATACGGACGGCGCCGTAATTAAGCCCTCCCAAATAGTTCTCAAAACTTCCAAACGAGCTAGAGCAGTTCACCGGCTCACGGAACCGGCAAACTACTCTAACCCTTTGTTTTGACGCAATTCCGAACAGAAAACCGCTTCACACTTTTCCTGGAATTGCTCTATAGATGCGCCTATGCAGGGATCGCGTTTTGCCTTTGGTCCGTTCGTGCTTGATCCGGGTGCGGGAACGCTGCTTCGGAACGACGTCCCCGTTGCCGTTGGCTATCGCGGGCTGAGCCTGCTTGCAGCACTCGTCGGGCGGCCCGGTGAAATCTTGGGGAAGGCCGAGTTGATGGACGCTGCATGGCCGGGCACGGCCGTGGAGGAAGGCAACCTCACCGTCCAGATCGCGCAGTTGCGCAAGCTGCTTGGTCCTGTCGGCGAGAACGGCGAATGGATATCCACCGTTCCGCGCGTCGGCTACCGTTTCACGGGGGCCGTCGAACAGCTCGGCGAGGCCAAGCGAAAACCCTTGCCGCTGCCCGACAAACCATCGATAGCCGTGCTGCCCTTCGTCAATTTCAGCAACGATCCCGAGCAGGATTCCTTCGTGGACGGGTTGACCGAAGACCTCATCACCGACCTGTCCAGGATCTCCGGCCTGTTCGTCATCGCCCGCAACTCGACCTTTGCCTATAAGGGAAAAGCGATGGACGTGCGCGAGATCGCCGGGGATCTTGGCGTGCGCTACCTGCTGGAAGGCAGCGCACGACGCGCCGCGGGGCGCGTGCGCATCAACGCACAGCTGGTCGACGCGGTGAGCGGCGATCATCTGTGGGCGGAACGCTTCGATCGCGGCCTGGAGGATATCTTTGCCGTTCAGGACGAGGTGACGGCCAAGATCGTGGAAGCGCTGCTTGGCCGGCTGCGCGCGCCGCCGCCGCGCAATCGGCCGCGAAATCTGGAGGCCTATGACCTCTGCGTGCGGGCGCGCAAGCTGATCGACGACTCGCCGCAGATGGCGCAGGAAGCGCATCTGATGCTGACGCGCGCGGTGTCGCTCGATCCTGATTACGCCGAGCCCTATCGCTGGCTTGCCATGAACCACTGGATGGGACAGGTGCATTGGGGCGGACCAACCGAGGCTGCCCGCAGCGTTGCCCTGGAGCTGGCGCGCAAGGCCGTGGCGATCGATCCCAACGATGCCGGCTGTCGCTGGATCCTGGCTTATCTGCTTGCCTATGAGCGCAGTTTCACTGAAGCGGATGCGGAATTCGCCAAGGCGATCGAGCTCGACCCGAACGAGGCCGACACCTGGGCGGCATTGTCCGACATCGCCGTCCTGTCCGGCCGGGTCGAAGAGGGCCTCGAGCACATCAGCAAGGCGTTCCGGCTGAACCCGTTTCCAGCGAGCTGGTACTATCTGACGCTCGGCCAGGCGCAATATGCGGCGCGCGACTACCAAGCCGCTATCGAGACGTTGCGCCGTGACGAGACCTATCGCACAAGCTCACGCCGTTTCCTGGCCGCAAGCCTGGCCCAACTCGGCCGGCTCGACGAGGCGCGCGCGGAGGCCGAGCTGTTTCTCGTCGGCAACCCGCATTTCACAACCCATCACTGGGCGACGACCGAGCCATTCCGCGACGCCGCTACGCTCGAGCATTTCGTCGATGGTTTTCGCAAGGCCGGTCTTCCGGAGTGACGCGCCGGTATTCGGCCTGCCCGCAGCAAAACGACGTGGCTAACCCGGGTCTAGGCATGGGCATGATCTCGGTGGCGCGAGACCTTCTCGCGGTTGCCGCAGGTGCGCATGCTGCACCAGCGCCGCTTGCCGCCTCGCGACGTATCGAGGAAAAGCCAGCCACAGCGAGGGCAGGAATGCAGCCTGTCGCGCGGCAGGGTGAAGAACGCTTCAATGGACAGCATGGCCAGCAAGGCGGTGACGGCGTCCGGGTCCCGCCACCGGGCAAGGGCAAGCTTCGGCCTGGTGCCATCCAGTTCGATAGAGCCGGCGGCAAGCGAGCTTGCCGTGCGCGAGAACAACAAACCGAGCGGTTCGACCGCAGACGGTTTGCCCGCGGCGATTGGCTCGAAAACCTGAAATGACGCCTCCCGCATTTCGCGGACACCTTCCACGAACCGCCCGTCCGCTATCTCGGCAACGGCCTGCGCCTGGCGATCGTCGGCAAGCCCTGAGGCGCTGAACCAGTTCGCAACATCCCGGACGGATTTGAAGAGTTCATTGTCTGCTGCCGGCACCCGCCGGTCGAACACGGCGTTCGACAGGTCCAAGGCGGGATGCCCGCCTATGAAGTGATCCGGCACCCATTCGGTGTATGCATCGCCCATGGAACATAACCTCATCAACCGCATTATACGGTTACATGATGTAACCACTATCACAGGGATATGTGGTGTCAAACCCATAGCGCCGCCAGGTCGGCGCGGACCACTGGGAGAGAGAGGATGTGCAGCAATCGTTACAAGACCTACCACGAAACCATCAATGTCGACGGCCTCGACATCTTCTACCGTCATGCCGGCGACCCCGGCAGACCGGCAATCCTGCTGCTGCACGGATATCCGACTTCGTCGTACGTCTATCGCAATGTCATCGAACCGCTGGCGGAAACAGCCTATGTGGTGGCGCCGGACCTGCCCGGTTTCGGCTTTTCGTCCGCCCCTTCCATCGATGCCTATGACTACACGTTCGAGAACCTGGCCAACACGATCGAAGCCTTCGTCGAGGCCCTCGGCATGCAGCGATTCTTCCTCTACATCACCGACTTCGGCACGCCTGTCGGCTACCATCTCGCCACACGGCAGCCGGATCGCATCCTCGGCCTGATCGCGCAGGACAGCAATGCTCATGACGAGGGGCTGGGACCGGAATGGGACGCGCCGAAGGCATTCTTCGCCGAACCGACTGAAGAAAACCGCGCCAAACTGCCGGACTGGATGAATTTCGAGGGGACCCGAAATCAATATATCGGCGGTCTCCCCGAGCGTCTGAAGGTGTTGTTTCCGCCCGAGGGTTGGTATCTCGATACGGAGCGCCTGGCGAGGCCCGGCAACACCGACATTCAGTTCGAACTCTTCACCGATTATGGCTCGCACATCGCGCGCTTCCCGGCCATCCAAGCCTATCTCCGCGACCAACAGCCAGCATGCCTCGTGCTGTGGGGACGGCACGACGCCTTCTTCGCGCTGGACGAGATCATGGCCTACAGCCGCGACCTCGACGCAGTCGAAATCCATGTCTTTGAGAGCGGACACATGCTTCTCGAAACGCATCATCGCCAATGCGCGGCTCTCATCGCTCACTTCATGCACGAGGTGGAGACTGGGGTCTTTCGCGATCCTGCAGGACGCTGAACGTCGGCGCTCAAACCGCCATTTCGATGGGCTCGGCAAGCCTGGGATTGGCCCGCGCGGCGATCAGGCAGCCGGCGACGATCAGGCATGCTCCGGTCAAGGTGGTCCAGGTCGCCTCCTCGCCGAAGAAGAACCAGCCGAGCGCGACCGCCCAGATGAAGGCCGAGTATTCCGTCGGGATCAGATATTGCGCTTCGGCGCGGGCGTAGGACCAACTCATCAGGAACTGCCCGGCAAGCGACAGCACCGTCACCCCGGCCAAAGGAAGCCAAAGATTACTCGGCAGGGCGACGGCGAGCCAGGGTGCCGCGAGGCCGAGCAGGATGGCAACGCAAAGGTTCTGGAACAGCATGATCTCGATCGGCTTGGCCAACTGCGCCTGTTGCCGGGCGAGGATGAGATTGTAGCCGTAGAACACCGTCGATACGAGCACCGCCGCCGTGCCGAGCATGGCATCTTGCGAATAGTCTGACTGCCCGAACTGGCCGGCCATGATGATGGCGACGCCGGCAATGCCGGCCAGCGATGCCCAGACAGCCTGGCGCCGAATCCGTTCGCCCAGCAGTAGCGCGGCGAGAAACAGGGCAAACAAGGGCGCCACGAAACTGAGCCCGATCGCCTCCGCGAGCGGCAGCCTGGCCAAGCCCCAGAAGAAGGATATCAGGACGACGCCGACAACCGCGGCACGCAGCGCATGCAGCCTCAGCACCGGAACGGTTGGCTTTAAGCGCGGTCCCGCCAGCCAGGCCGCGCCCGCGACCACGGTCGCGACCATGCTGCGCCACAGCAAGGTGTTGTAGACGCCGACCGCGATGACCAGGATCTTCATCGCTGCATCCATCCCGGACAGCAGGAAGATCGCCAGCGCGCATACGAGCACCGGGATCATCGGGGAAACGGCGCCGGTCAGGCTGGATGTCTTCACGGCTTCACTCATGTGACGGATTGCAGCCGGATATATCAGGGCAAAGGGCGCGACCAGATGGCAGTCCCGTCGATGTAGCAGTCCAACCCCGATTGGCGTCGTGTTCGCGGCTTTCGCGACATCCGGATATCAGCACCATACCGACGAGTTGGACGAGGCAGACCGCCTCGCCGACTGCATCATCCGGTCACGGCAGGCGACGCACGCACACATGGCATAGATCGAATTGACGGGGCGGGTTGCCACTGGCCCGTCGCATGTTGTCGATTGTTTACAGACGGATCGGAAAAAATGCGACGCATAGCTTCAGGCGACCTTTATCAGACCTACGATCTTGGTGACTTGCGCATCACCTCCTTGCGCGATGGCTATGTCGACATGCCGATCGGACGGCTTCGGCAACGCGGCGACAAGCCATTTGGCGATGAATTGCCGCAACAAGTCGCGTTGGTTGCTGGTCAACTCAGGCTTTCCGTCAATGCCTTCGCGATTGACGATGGAAACGGGATCATCCTGATCGACACCGGCGCCTCGAACGCCTGGCATCCCACCATGGGCCGACTTCCCGAGGCGCTGGACGAAGCCGGCATCGATGCCGGACGAGTCCGTACCGTCTGCTTCACCCACACGCATCTCGACCACATCCATGGTCTTGTGCTTGCCGACGGCCGCGACGCTTTCCCGCGCCTGGCGCGCTTGCTCGTTCCCGGGGAAGAACTCGGCTTTTTTCGCGCCGAAGCGCGGCTCGAACGATTTCACGGCATGGCAGAAGCCTTCGAAGCCGGAGACCGTATCGGGACACATGTCGACATTGTCGACGCTCATGGCCATGAAGCGGGACATAGCTGCTTTTGCGTTTCGAGCGGCGGCGAACGCGTTCTGATTTGGGGTGACACCGTTCACGTCCCATCGCTTCAGTTCGATCGACCTGAGGTGACGTGGGAATTCGACGCCGATCAGGACCAGGCGCGCGAAAGCCGGTTGCGGTTGCTGGCGCTTGCAGCCGACGAACATTGTTTCGTTGCCGGCGCGCATCTGGATTCGCCCGGCATCGGCCGCGTCGTCCGATCCGGCGCCAGCTTTCAATTCGAGCCGCTATAATCGAAAAAGGGCGACGCAAGCGCCGCCCTGGATCCTTGGGAGGATAATTCGAATTGGCGGTCAGGCCGCCTTGACTTCGTCGGCAACGGCGTCGGCTTGACGCGCTGCCTTGAGCACCTTGGCCCACCACGCAACATCGTTGACCAGCGCGGTGGCGGCCTGGTTCAGATGCTCGAGGTCTTCCAGCTTCTTCTCGCCCTGGCGGACGGCGAGGAAATCGCCCCAGGCGATATGGACGGCCGACTTGACCGGCGCCATCTGCAATTCGACGGCATACAGTCTAAGCTGTTCGACGGCACGCGAGCCGCCGACGCTGCCATAACCGACGAAGCCGGCCGACTTCTTGTTCCATTCATTGGCGGCGTAGTCGATGGCGTTCTTCAGCACGGCCGTCGGGCCATGATTGTATTCGGCGGCGGTGAAGATGAAGCCGTCGAATTCGGCGACCTTCTTCTGCCAGCGCTGTGCCACTTCGTTCTGCGACGGCGCCCAGGCGGAGGATGCGACCTCGTCGAAGAACGGCAGCGGGAAGTCGCGCAGGTCGACGACCTCGACATCGATGTCGGCATGCGACTTGGCGATCTTGGCGATCCACTGGGTTGGCACATCGGCGAAACGAGCGGCGCGCGTCGATCCGACGACGATGGCAATTTTGGGTTTGGACATAAGGGCTCTCCTTGCACGAAGTACTGGTATCATTTGGATACCTGCGCTATATGAGATACTGGAAACGCGATGCACAAGAAGGCACTTTTTTGTTACCGAGGCACCCACACCGCTCCGAAGACTGCCGCGCCATCTCGGAAATCCTGCAGCGCGTCGGCGACAAATGGACCGTTCTGGTCGTCGGCAAGCTGGGCGACGGACCGCTGCGTTTCAACGAATTGCGCGCTGCCGTCGGCGGCATCTCGCAGAAGATGCTGACCACCACCTTGCGCGGGCTGGAGCGTGACGGCTTCGTCACCCGCACCGTGTTTCCAACCATTCCACCGCGCGTCGATTATGAGCTGACCGAGCTCGGCCACGAGCTGCTGATCCCCGTCAGCGCACTGAGCGAATGGGCGCGCGCGAACACCATGCGCGTCAAGGCTGCGCGCGAAAAATTCGACGGCACGCACGCCTGAAACCCTTGCACCGCAAGGGATCCAGCCCGGCACGCAACATCCGGCTTGTCTGATCGGAAATTCTATCTCGGCTGTGCGGATCGTTGCCCGGATGCACGCGCCGTGTCGGCTGGCGGATTGCCGCTCATTCCGTCTCCTGACGGCTGCCGCTCAGGCTCCTGATGCGCGGACATCGCATCGCGCGGCGCCACAGCTATCACACCGTGCGCCCTGCTTGCCGGGAGCCTGTTCCCCATGCGTGCAGGCACTGCGCGAGATATCTTCCTTCACCTCCGCGTAGGCGGTCACGCCGAGCAGGCAGGTCGTCGCGACCAGGGCTGCCACGAGCCAACCGTTCAGCAGATGTTGACGCATTGTCTCTCCTCCGATTGCAGCAGGATCGGGCTTGGAGGCAACCATCGGATGTCGCGAAACGTGTCTCCCCGGAGAGGCATGTTACAAATGACCAAGCGTGGGAAAAACGGCTCGCGTCAGCTTTCGGCAGGAACCGCTTTCGGCTTGCCCTCGCCATCCAGCGCCACCATGACGAAATCGGCATGGGTGACCTTCTCCATCAGGTCGGAGAGGTAGCGCTGCGCCCAGGCTTCGACCTTGAGCGTCATCGAGGTGCGGCCGACGCGCTCGACATGGGTGTAGATGCACAGCGTGTCGCCGATCTTCATCGGCTTGGCGAAGGACATTTCCTTGACCGCCGCCGTCACCACGCGGCCCTTGGCGCGCTCGGCGGCGCGGATGCCGCAGGCCAGGTCCATCTGCGCCATCACCCAGCCGCCGAAAATGTCGCCGGCCGCATTGGCGTCCGAAGGCATGGCCAGGGTGCGCAGCGTCAGATCGCCAAGCGGCCGTCCTTCAGCGTAGTGCACCATGCGAGAAATCCTTGTGAGGTGATGATCATCGATCCGTATCGCCGCTGCAGGATCAGGTCAACGCGCCGCAGCTGCTGTTTCCTGGCCTCCATGGCCATAGGCTAACCCTGGCATTCGCGCGGTTGTGCCTGATTTTCAGCGGCTTCGGGTTTTGGAGGGGGCTTCCCCCACTCCGTCGCTGCTTCGCAGCGCCACCCCAAGCTCGCGCCCTTCCTCTACCCCGTCGATCGGGGGAGAGGTGGCGAGCGAAGCTCGACGGAGTGGGGTCGACTGCGCGGCTTAAGACCAGGCGTTAGCTGAGAGGGGCACCTCTCAAAAATAACCTGCAAGGTTAGCTCTGATGCGATCCAGCACCGTATCCCCGGAAACATCGGGCACGAATTCCTTGCCCGTGATCGCCTCATAAGCCTGCGCGTAAACCCGCGAAGCCTGTTCGACGATCTCGTCGGGTATCTCTGGAATCGGGTCGTTGTAGGGATCGCAGCGCGCCGAGACCCATGAGCGGATGAAATCCTTGTCAAAACTCTCCGGCCGGCTGCCGTCGGCAAGCGCCTGTCCGTAACTCGACGCGATCCAGTACCGGCTGCTGTCGGGCGTGTGGATTTCGTCGGCAAGAATGATGGTCCCGTCCTTGTCGGTGCCGAATTCGTATTTCGTGTCGGCCAGGATCAGGCCGCGCTCAGTGGCGCGCTGCTGGCCGCGGGCGAACAGCCGCAAGGCGTAGTCCGATACGGTATCCCACTGCGCCTGCGTGAGAAGACCCTGCTCGAGAATCTCGGCTTTGGACAGCGGTTCGTCATGGCCGCCATGCGCGGCCTTGCTGGTCGGCGTGATGATCGGCTCCGCCAGTCTTTCATTGTCGCGCAGGCCATCCGGCAGGCGGATGCCATACATGTCGCGGTCACCGCGCTTGTAGCGCGTCAGGATCGAGGTGCTGGTGGTTCCGGCCAGATAGCCACGCACGACGATCTCGACCGGCAGGATGTCGAGCCTTGTGCCGACGACGACGTTCGGGTCGGGGTATTCGAGAACATGGTTCGGGCAGATGTCGGCGGTTTCCTCGAACCAGTAGCGCGCCGTCTGAGTAAGGATCTCGCCCTTGCAGGGGATCGACGTCAGGATGGTGTCGAAGGCACTGAGCCGGTCGGTGGCGATGATGATGCGCCGGCCATCCGCAAGGTCATAGTTCTCGCGGACCTTGCCGCTGTAGTGGCCCGGCAGTTCGGGAATGAACGCGTCAGGAAGGGTCCGCATATGATTTCCTGCCTTCCGCAAGGTGGCCGATCCCATCGCATAAGCTGTCGCCCCGGTGCATATCAAGCGCGATTGTCGGGTATCCCCGCAAACCCGGCCAGTTCGGCGGTCGCTTTTTTCACAACTGATGCCGGAAGGCGCGGCGACTTGGGAGCGCCGCCGCGTCTAGGCTGCAGCCAATTTTCCGGAGCCGCCCGCATCATCATGCAGACCTATGATTTCATCATCGTCGGCTCCGGCTCGGCCGGCTCGGTCCTGGCCGAAAAACTCTCGGCCTCGGGACGCTTCTCGGTGCTGGTGCTGGAGGCCGGCGGCACCGACCGCCGCTTCTACGTCCAGATGCCGCTCGGCTACGGCAAGACCTTCTTCGATCCCGACGTCAACTGGAACTACAAGGCCGAGCCGGATCCGGGCCTCGCCGGCAATGCCGATCACTGGCCGCGCGGCAAGCTGCTCGGCGGTTCGAGCTCGATCAACGCCATGGTCTGGATCAGGGGCGCGCGCGAGGATTTCGATGCCTGGGCAGCCGCCGGCAATCCCGGCTGGGGCTATGACGATCTGCTGCCCACCTTCAAGGCGCTCGAGGACAACCAGGCCGGCGCCGACCGATGGCGCGGTGTCGGCGGCCCGCTGCATGTCACAGACTGTTCTAACGCCGTCCACCCGCTGACCAGGCGCTATCTCGCCGCCGGCCAGCAGGCCGGCCTGCCGCTCAACCCGGATTTCAACGGCGCCGCCCAGGAGGGCGTCGGCATCTACCAGATCTCGACCCGCGATGGCCGCCGCATGTCGGCGGCGCGCGCTTTCCTGCGCCCGGCGATGAAGCGCGGGAATGTCCGCGTCGAGATGAAGGCGCTGGCGACAAAAATCCTGTTCGAGGGCAAGCGTGCCGTCGGCGTCGAATATCTGCAGAACGGCGAGATGAAGACGGCGCGTGCGGGCCGCGAAATCATCCTGTCGGGCGGTTCGGTCAACTCGCCGCAATTGCTGCAGCTGTCCGGCGTCGGCCCATCCGCCCTGCTCAAAGGCCTGGGCATTCCCGTCGTCCATGCCAACGAGAATGTCGGCGCGCATCTGCAGGACCATGTCGGCATCAACTACACCTTCAAGGGCAAGCTGCCGACGCTCAACCAGACGCTGCGCCCCTGGTGGGGCAAGCTGCTGGTTGGCATGCAGTATATCCTGACCCGCTCCGGCCCGCTGTCGCTGTCGATGAACAATGCCGGCGGCTTCTTCCGCACCGACCCTGCGGCGACGCGGCCCAACATGCAGCTCTATTTCCAGGCCTTCTCGACCGTCATTCCCAAGAGCGGCGAGCGCCCCATCCTGACGCCGGACCCATGGCCGGGCTTTTCCATCGGCCTGTCCAACTGCCGCCCGTCGAGCCGTGGCGAGATCATGATCCGCTCAGCCAATCCGCGCGACTACCCCAGGATAACGGCCAATGCCTACTCCACCAATGCCGATGTCGAGGAGATGCTGGCGGCGGTGAAATTCGTGCGCAAGATCGCCTCGATGCCTGCCATGGCCGAGATCATCGAGGAAGAGGTTTTGCCTGGTCCTTCAATCACTTCAGACGCCGATCTGATCCAGGATTTCCGGAAACGCTCGGGCACCGTCTATCACCCGGTCTCGACCTGCCGCATGGGGCCGGATCCCGCGCGCGCCGTCGTCGACCCGCGCCTCAAGGTGCATGGTCTGGAAGGTTTGCGCGTCATCGATGCCTCGATCTTTCCCGACAACATCACCGGCAACACCAACGCCGCCTCGATCATGACCGGTTGGAAAGGCGCCGAACTGGTTCTGGAGGACCAAGAATGAAGATCAACGACGTCAAGACCTGGGTTGTCGGCAACCCGCCGCCGGGCATCGGCGGCAAGTATTTCATTTTCGTCAAGCTGACCACCGACGGCGGCGTCGTCGGCTATGGCGAGGCCTACAACGCCACCTTCTCGGCCCATGTTACCGCCCGCATGGTCGAGGACATGGCCGAGCGCTATCTCATCGGCCGCGACCCGCACGACATCGAGAATTTCTTCCGCCGCGCTTATTCGTCCGGCTTCACCCAACGCCCGGATGTGTCCGGCATGGGCTGCTTCTCGGCGCTGGAAATGGCCTGCTGGGACATTATCGGCAAGGAAGCCGACAAGCCGGTCTATAAACTGCTCGGCGGCCAGGTGCACGAAACGCTGCGTTCCTACACCTATCTCTATCCGCACAGCGGCAGCGTCCATTCCGAGGATGCGCACGGCAAGAACGTCTACAACGATCCAGATTTCGCCGCTGCCTGTGCGCTCGAATATGTCGAGCAGGGTTTCAATGCCGTCAAGCTCGACCCCGCCGGCCCCTACACCGCCTTCGACGGCCATCAGCCGCGCCTCGTCGATATCGACCTGTCCACCCGCATGATCAAGGCGATCCGCGAGGCGGTCGGCACCCGAGCCGACATCCTGTTCGGCACGCACGGCCAGTTCACAGCGTCCGGCGCGCTGCGCATGGCGCGCGCCATCGAGCCCTACGATCCCTTGTGGTTCGAGGAGCCGGTGCCGCCCGACATGCCCGAAGTGATGGCGCAGGTCGCCCGCGCGACCTCGATCCCGATCGCCACCGGCGAGCGGCTGACGACCAAGTTCGAGTTCGCCCGCGTCATCGAGAACCGCGCCGCGACCATCCTGCAGCCGGACCTCGGCCGCTCCGGCGGCATCCTCGAGACCAAGAAGATCGCGGCGATGGCCGAGGCCTACCACATCCAGATCGCACCGCATTGCTATTGCGGACCGATCGTGGGTGCGGCCAACATCCAACTGGCGGTGACGCTGCCCAACTTCCTCATCCTCGAATCGCTGAAGCAGTGGGACGGTTTCCACGCCACGCTGCTGAAGAAAAAGATCGAGTGGCAGGACGGCAATGTCATCCCGTCGAAGGAGCCCGGCCTCGGCGTCGAGCTCAACGAGGCGGTCTGCGAAGCACACCCTTACACGGGCAAGGACCTGCATCTGCAGATGATGCAGACGCCGCTGATGCCGTGAACGAAAGCTACGCCTTCATCGGTCTCGGCCATCTCGGCGGCAACCTTGCCGCCAGCCTGATCCGCAACGGCTTTGCCGTCACGGTCTTCGACCGTGATCCCGCCGCCGTGGGGGGGCGGGGGGGGGGGGGGGGGCCCCCCCCCCCCCCCCCCCCCCCCGCCCCCCCCCCCCCCCGCCCCCCCCCCCCCCCCCCCCCCCCCCCGCACGGGGGGGGAGCCGGGGGGGGGGGGGGCG
>NZ_JBVVQX010000041.1:0-24148 GCF_055811675.1 Mesorhizobium sp. WSM4808 | reverse complement strand
CACCAGCCTAATGGCGGCCCTACCCCGGGGGCGAACCCGGAGGGCCGACCCCGCCCGAGCCTGCCGAGTAAAACGCGGGCTGGGTGCACGAGCACCCGGCGCGCGCCTTCCGGCGCGCGGGATTCAGGACTGGTGGTCGGGACCTCGCTGATGATCATCACCATCGGATCCTTGAGCCGATGTCGCAGGGCCGCGAATTTCCACGCCTCGGCGCCCCTTGCTGGATCACAGCGTCCAGGAAGCGAGGTCGCAGCCGCCGCGAATGTTCGTTTGATGTAGCCGCACACCGGGAGACGGTGCCATGTTCGGGCGTCGCGCCCGCCGGCGTCACGATGCGGTCAAGAAGCCAACCACGAAAAAGGCGCTCAGGAGCACATCAAAACCACTCCGACAAACGATCCTGCGACCAAGCATTGCCGACAGTATGTCAAAATGCCGATTTTGCAGCTGTCGAAGATTGTACCTTTGCCTTCGCGCGCGCTTCAGCGATGGAGCGTTGCAGTCTGGCCATCCCGATTTCCCCTGGGATCACTTCGTCGCCGATCACCAAGGCCGGTGTGCCGTCGATATACAAATCTTTGGCGAGTGCGAAATTGCGTGTGATGGCATCTGTGATGGCCTGGTCTTGCATGTCCCGCTTCAGTTGCTCGAGATCGAGGCCCACACGCTCTGCAACGGTCAAGGTGCTGCGCTCGTTGATGGAGCCGGGGAAAGCCATGAGGGCGAGGTGGAACGCCTCGTACTTCCCCTGTTTGTGCGAGGCGAGCGCTGCGCGCGCTGCGAATCTGGAACCTGGCCCCAGGATTGGGAAGTCCTTGAACACAAGCTTCACATTGGGATCATCCCTGAGGGCTTGAATGAGGTGGAGGGCTGCCGCCCGGCAATAGCCGCAGTTGTAGTCGAAGAACGAGACAACAGCGATATCGCCCAAGGGATTGCCCGCGATTGGCGAGGCTGGGTCGTTGAGGAGGGCGTCGCGCCGCTGCGGAATGCGTATGCGCAAGTCAGCCGCTATCTGGCGCTGGTCTTCCATACGCTGCAGGTACTCGGCCGCATCCTGACGATGTTTCAACACTCCCAGCGCGAACACCAAGAGAGCGATCGCCGCGACAAGCGCGGCATTCAATCGGGACATGGGTGGCTCCATCAAACATAAACGGCAGGACAGGACGCCCGCAGCGCCGGCTCCCGCCGTGTGGCCGCGCTTCTCCCGTCGCCGCGCTCCGGTCAAGCGCCGCACCCCGGTGCCGCAAATAGCGTGCCAGTGGGGGCAGGAACGCAGGTGATCGCTGCGCTGCGAAAAGGCGGGCTAGGACATTGGCGCGATCGCCGTTTGGCTTACGCAGCGGACACGAACACCGCGTGGCCACGCGCGACGGCTTTGGTCCGGCGCACCATGAAACGGCGGAACATGCGAAGGATTTGCGACACAAAGTCGGGAACCATTCATGCCCATTCGGAGATTTGTTGGCGCTTCTGTCTCGGCACTTTGTAGAAAATAGTTTTGTGAGGTTTCACACGCGCGTGGTCACAAAGCCGGAGCGACAGCTAAGCCCCTCCAGTACGCGCTCGCTTTGCAAGCGCCTGGTTGGTCTCCGCCTGGAGCATCGCGCGGTTACGCCGGCAGCGCTGTCGCATCCGCGTGAGTCCGTCAGCCGAAGATCCGATGGGTGCTGCACCCACGGGCAAGTAGGAGCTAGACGGCCCTCCTGTTGCCCCAGAGCAGAACATGCAGCTGCGGCAACACGCGAGCTTCGAACCACCCGTCTCGCGTCACCTTTTCGATCAGCCACTCCATGCGTCTCATGATTCCGTCAAGGTCGACAGGTGCGTCTTCATCGCCAAGGCGCGGTGGCGTGTGATTGCCAGGTTGCAGATAGACCGGGAGACGTGGAAATCGCGCGGCAGCGTCTTTGGCGAACACATAGTCACCGTCGTCGAAAACAACGAGCTTGAGCACGACTTGCGGCTTCTCCCGCGCCGCTTCGATGCACGCCTCCACGGCGGCCCAGTCGGGCCGCATTTCGCTCGACGGAGGCTTTGGGCTGAGGACCAGCACATCAAGCTCGGCAAACCAGTCCTTGACCACCGAAGCTTGGGTTTCCAGCGCAAAGCGGTAGCCTTCACCATGGCCTCGCTCGATCAGGCCACCGAAGGGCTGAATGGCCGGATTGCCGCCCGACAGCGACACCATCACTGGCCGGCCACCGGAAAGCGCAACCACGCTTTGCCACACCGCATCCACCGGCATCATCTGCCATTCATGGCGGAACTGGTTGTCCACCGCATGGAGGCTGTCGCACCAGGAACAGCGGTAGTCACAGCCGCCGGTTCTGATGAAGACGGTCGGCAAACCGATGAGCACGCCCTCGCCCTGGATCGTCGGCCCAAATATCTCGCTGACTCGGATCGCGGGGCGCGTGTCCGTCACGGTCGGTACTCCGCCCAGGTTTTCGGGGTTTCGCTCACCCTCACGGCCGCGGTTTCCGGCAGCCGTGCCTTGCACCATTCATAGAAATGCCTGGCCAAGTATTCCGCCGTGACCTGCTCATGTGCCAACGCGTCGTTGAGGTGCCGGTGGTCCAAGCTCTCGTCGATATAGCGTTTGAGCGGCGCCAGATCGTGATAGTCGCGCACGAAGCCGTGCGCGTTCAGCTCCTCGGCCGAGAGCTCCACTTCGACGATGTAGTTATGCCCGTGCAGGCGCGCGCACTGATGTTCGGGGGGCAAGGAGGTGAGCTGATGCGAAGCCGAGAAGTGGAATTCCTTGGTGATGCGGAACATCAGGCGCTCCGCCTCCGCAGCGCCTCAAGCCAGAAATCGGTGTCCTCATACTCGGTCGGATCGGCGTGCTGCGCGAGATGAAACGCCTCGCGTCGCTCGACGCAGGTCCCGCACCGTCCGCAGTGACGCTCGCCGCCCTTGTAGCAGGACCAGGTCTGCGCAAATGGGGTTCCGTATCCTGCTCCATCGCCGACGATGTCCGCCTTTGTGAGGTTCACATAGGGCGTGTAAAGGCGGATCTGCGCGTCGCCGTCGAGCGCTCGGTCCTGCATCGTCTGGAAAGCTTCGATGAAGGCGGGACGGCAGTCTGGATAGATGAAATGGTCCCCGCCATGAGCGGCCATCGCCACCGCTTCCGCCTTATGCGCGGCGGCAAGACCAAACGCGATTGCCAGCATGATGGCGTTCCTGTTCGGCACCACCGTGATCTTCATGGTGTCTTCTGCGTAGTGGCCGTCGGGCACGTCGACACTGTCGGTCAGCGCCGAGCCGCGAAGGCCGCGGCCGATTTGGCGGATGTCGATGATCTGATGCGCAACGTTCAGTCGCTCCGCGCACAGAGCGGCGAATCTCAATTCTTTCCTGTGCCGCTGGCCGTAGTCGAAGGACAGGAGCCCGGTGAGTTCGTACTCCGACGCCACTTTGTGGGCAAGGGAAACAGAGTCCAATCCGCCGGAGCAGATGACGAGAGTCTTCATCATGGTATCCTTGTTTTGACCGGGTAAGGCTGCGACCGGAGATTTCTCTGCGCTCCCCCTACCCCAGCCAGCCAACTTTGTGAACCCTGCGGGAGTCTGATGCGCTGGCGCCCGGGATGCGGCAGGGTCGCTGAGCCTCGTTGGTGGATGTTCACCCCGGGCACATGCTCAGGAGCCCAAATGCGACGCGTCCTCGCGACATGGCTGGGCAAGAAGCCGCCGACTTCATGGCTGCAGAGGCCACGTGCTTTGCTTTGCAAGGCGAAGCGGAAGGGAGTGGACGCGAGTGCACAGGTCCAGGTTTAGCGACGGTGGGCGCTTCAGCATCAAATCCGAACCGGACATCGCGGTCGGCCGTTGGTTGGGCGGCAGAACCCGCCAAAGATTGGTTGTCAGCCGACATCTGTGAACAAGCCGTCTGCGTCGTTGCAATCACCCCTCCGTTGCGCGCTATTGCCGCCATGGCCTCGGATGAACTGGATTGGGCGATTTTCCAGATGGCAGTCGAAAGCGTCCGCTCCCTCTCGCTGAGCTTCAACGAAAGAGCCGCGGAGATAGCGGCGAGGAGCCAGGGTACCTTGGTTTTCGACGTGCGGGTGTACGGTGACGCGCAGGTGCAGAGGGTCGCAGCCGTCCGGTATCAAGGCGAACGGACTGGCGTGCTGGCGTTGGACAGACAAGGCCTTGTTACCCACTATTGCATGGTGAACAGCACGTTCTCAGATCTGATGGCGCCGTTGGAGAACTGGACCAGCATGCCCCTGGCAATGCAGGCCAAGATCGATGTTACCGTCCATGCCAGTCTCTTCCTCGGCGCCTTACGAAATGCCTGTATGCTTGGCGGTTAGCATGTCCGGATGTGTGATTTTGCATTCCGCCCGACCGCGGCCTGCCAGCGGCCGTCTACCGAGGCTCTCCAGGCGCGGATGTATCACGACGCGACCATTTGCTGCTCGTCTCGTGATATCCTGGCGCTCGGGTCCGTGGCGCAAACGCCGGATTCCAATATGCTGGGACACGCAACGCCCGATCAATTAATTGCAAGGAGACCTGCTCCCCGGCAGCCGACGGGCAAACGAATCTTCCGCTGATCAGGCAGCATCCAATATGTCCGGCTCCGCCTCAAGAATTCCGCTGGGTAGGGACAGCGATTTCGCGATCCGATCGCGATACCCCTGTTGTGCCTCCGACCGGGGGAATGGTCAGTCGCCGATATCCGATTCGCCTGGGATAGCCATTATCGCAAAGGGCAGCACCCGACCCATATTAGCCGGCTGACTCCTTGGGGTCGGCACTTCGTGGGAAAGTTCGTTCCTCTTGAACAGTGCCGTCAAGTTTTTTGATACGGACGGAGCGGCCGCCTCTCCCAACAGCTGATTCCAGCACACCACCTTTGGTGGCCTCTTCCTTGGTGTCAAATCTGCGGGTTGCTCTGTCCGCACCTTCTTGGCGCAAGACCCAGTCGTCCTTCTTCTTGTCGTGGATGAGCTCAAATTTCGGAAGTTTTGCCATGACTGCCTCCTGTTGCCATTCGACTATTCGCCAATTGAGCCAAAATCAATTAGCCCAACGCCGCAACATCGCAAAGCCTCGAAAAGCCAGCTTTGAAGCAGAGCCTTTGCCACCCGCACATTTGAAGACTATGCTTGCCTTATCGGCAGCGATTTGCATCGGACACGGCCGACTGTAAGAGGGTACTCGCTCTTGCCCGTACGGGAGAGCGCCATGCCCCAATCCCTTCTTCGCAACCAGCTTTTGAAAGCGCTATCCTCGGAGGATTTCGCACTTTTGCAGCCATCGCTGCATCAGGTTGAACTGGCCATCAAAAGCCAGTTGGAGGTCGCATATCACCCGATCGCGAGTGTGTATTTTCCGGAGACGGGTATCGCTTCGGTGGTCGCCACAATGACTGGCGGGCGCAAAAGTGAGGTCGGCCTCGTCGGCTACGACGGCATGACCGGCATTGCGGTTATACTCGGCCAGGACAGGTCTCCCAATGAGACCTATATCCAAGTCGCCGGCCAAGGCTGGATCCTGTCGGTCAATAGCCTTCGCGCCGCGATCGCGACAAGCCTGACCCTTCGCGAGTCACTGCTGCGCTATGCCCATGCGTTCCTTGTCCAGTCGTCCCGGACGGCACTGGTTAACGGCCACTCGAAAATCGAGGAACGGCTGGCCCGCTGGTTGCTGATGGTCCACGATCGCGGTGACGGAGACAAGATTTACCTGACGCATGAATTTCTGGCGACCATGCTTGGCGCTCGTCGCCCCGGCGTCACGACCGCCCTCCAAATGCTCGAATACAGGGGACTGGTCCGCGCCACGCGGGGTGAAATCACGATTGTCGATCGCGCCGGAATGATAAGGCTCACGCATGGCGCTTATGGCGAGGAGGAGCAACGCCATTTCGGCTTGGCTTCCGCGTGATTGTCTGGAATCAGACAAAGCCTTGCAAGGTCCGGAACTCCGGCCCTAAATCCCCTTGGTCAGGGTTTCAGGGAGGAAATTCTCGATGACCAACGCTTTTCACTCGGTCACAGTTGAACGAGCAGCCGAAGCCTATGTCCTTTCCAGGGGCAAGGCCCGGTTCCTCTCCATCGCACAGGCAATCCGCGCCATCCGAACACTCATGCCCGCATGCAAGGCGACCGACCGCGAACTGGAGGAGTTGCTGGCGGCGGCATCGATCATTCACGGTGTCCGCGTCGCCTTCGACGCAAGAACGGCGGAAGCCGCAGAACCGCGGCTCCATTCGTAGCGACGATGCCGGCGCCTGCGCAGTCCCACAGCTTATCGGACGTCGCCAAGCGATCGTCCGCCATCTAATCGACAACGTCGGCACCCCGTGCATTTCGATGTCCGAGGTTCGTCACGCCGTGAGACGAATGTTTCCGCCTTGCGACCTCACGGATTGGGAACTTGACGATCTCATTGCGCGAAGTGCAATCGACGCGGGATTTGCGATCGAATTCGACGCCGCGGCACCGTAAGCCCGAAGGCCGAGTTGCCGGGAAGCCCGTGGGTTGTGCCGAGCCAAATCAGGTATATGTTTGCCGAACGGCTTGAGGACTTCGGTGTGGGAAATCGGCAGCGTTGTTGAAGGATGGCAGGTATTAGCTGAGGACGAGGCGATAGAAGCCGCGACCAAGAGGCATGGTAAGGAGCCTACAACCTCGGTGGCCTATTGCGCCTTCGAAGCGTCTGGCAATGACAAACGTCGAATACCGATTCTGGTTTAATCTGTTTCTGAAACTTTCAAAATGGGATCACGTCGGGTGGGCTTAGCCCGCAAGCGGCGGACTACGAGGCATATTACCGCAAACGGGCAATTGCACGAATGGTGATGACTGAGGGCAAATATCCGGGAGAGCTCGCCTCCCCGCAGCAGATGTATGAACTGGCGGAAGAGTATCGCAAAGCGGCAGCCCTGCTCGCCCCGCTTGGCCGATCAGGTAAGCCGCTTAGCCGAGCGCCGTTTAGACTGTCAGCCATCCACGCGATCGAACTCTATCTGACCGCGCTTTTGCTCCATCGTGGGCACGAACCCAATCAAATCCGCAAGATGCATCACGACTTGGCGGCTCGGGCGAAGCACACTGTCGAAGCAGGACTGCGTCTTCGCGCAAAAACCGCCAATCATCTTCAGTCCCTCAGCCAGAACCGGGAATATCTGATCATCCGCTACGGCCCGGAACTGGCCGCAACCGCCTCCCAGATCAACCGGCTCACCGCCACCCTCGAAGAGGTGGCGGCAACCTCGTCGCGCGGCATCGGCAGCTTGTCGATAAGGTCACTAGCCAGCCTAAGGTCGCTGCATCGCAGCCCTAATCTTAGTGGCGGATCCGTACTTACTCGGCGACGATTGCCAAGCTTTCGCTTTCAACCTTTTGCGACTTTCGCAGCACTGCGGGAAGCCAGCCTTGCCGTCCAGTTCCGTCTCGGCGTGCAAGCGCCTTCAGGTTCCGGAGCGTGTTCTACAGCTTTCGCCGTGGCATCGGCATCCCGCATGACGTCGGCGATGTGGGCTTTCGACAGGCGTGCGAGGAAGGCTCCCTCTGGTGTCCACCAGAGCGCATGTCCAGTCCCACCGCTTCCGCCAGCAGGTTGGAATTTGCGATGCCTTCCCTGCCGGTTTCAGGGGGGGGGGGGCGACCACGGCGTTGGTTCGCGGCAATCACCATCGCCGCCCGCGGGCAGAGGAGTGGTCAGGTCGAGCATCCTCAAGCACTATGCCGACAGGCCGAGAACCGGCTGCCACAATACAGGTCCGTTCAAACGCCCCCTCCAGCGGACGCGCATGAGGCTGGCGTGGGAAACCTCGAGAGAACCGGCGACCGCCTCCGTGTTGCCGACCGCCTTCGGCTGCCCTATGCGCGCCAACGGCCAGGTTGCGAGACGCAGGATCCGCTCCATGCGCGTATCCGTCACTGTCACAATCCGATCGAGTTCGTTGGCCAAGCCGAATTCGATCATGCCTGCGAAGAGCTCGTAGGTTGCTTGGGCCAGCCCGCCAGCCTTGGGTGTTGATGCAGGCAGATCCAGTGCGAAACGACTGCTCTCCCAAACGCGGGTACTCGCTGGCGCTGCGGTCTCACCCAGCAGCATCGGAAAGGTGTCGCGCAACATTGTCGGCCCCGTTGTCGGCAAAAAACGGACGCAACCGCAAATGCGCCAGTCGGATCCTTTGAGAAGGAGATAGACGGGGTTGAGGCTGTCATATGCGTCTGTCTCCATTTCCTCTGCGGTCTGAACATCCCATTCCAGCCTTTCCTTGAAAACCCGATGCCTCAGTCCGTACATTTCCTTGAGCTCGCTTGAAAACTCGTCGTAGAGCTCAGGTGTGATTAGCTGCATCATTTGTCGCCTCCGTGCGGGATGTGTTCCCGCCATCGAAGACCAAAGCCGGCACTGATGCAGCCTGTAGACCTTTACAGGTATCCGAGGAAAGGAATCAGGATCTCGACTGACGGGAAGCAGCCAGCCGTGCTACAGCTTGGTTGATGGTTCTCACACCAAGTTTTGCCTTGGCGTTTTCCAGATGGAAGGTCACGGTGCGTTTGGAGACGTTGAGAATCTGGCTGATATCCCAAGCCGACTTGCCGTCCGCCGCCCATTTCAAGCATTCGAATTCCCGCGGGGTCAGGCTTACGCCATCCACCGCGAAATCTTCTGGGAGCCTGCGCCGGGCATATATGTGAAAGCTGATCGCGACGAGCTGCAATGCTTTTTCGTAGCGTGTCAGTGACCGCAAGAGAGGCGGACGGGACTGGTCGGATGCGAAGGTCAGCGCAGCAAAGCGGCCGCGATGGTCGTGCATCGACATGGTCAATCCGCCCCGAATGCAGAGCTGCTTCTTCCAGAATTTCTTGCTGTGAAGCCGCGAGATGTTGCCGAGGCCGATCCACACCCCAGTCGAATGTGTCCCAGCCTTGAAGCCCACGCAGGATGACCGGATCATGGCTGTGATAGCGCAATTGGATATAACGAGATGTCCAGGATGAAGGATAATTTGAAATCAAGCGCGGCTTCTGGCAGGAGGCCGACGGGCAACTGAAATAGGCGAAGAGCGGAAAGTCGAATGCGGCCGCGGCAGAGGCCATTGCCTCACACAGATCGACAGCATCGACGCTTTCGGAGAGTTGCTCGAGGAAATCTTCAAACACGCGATGCATCTGCGCTTTGCATAACCTCCGTGCCGTTGCTCGATCGCAGGCGGAGACCTTGGTTTAAATGCTTGGCGATCGAGGCAACGTGTGCGAGCTCGTCAGTTTAATCGCCGGCATTGCTCTGCTATTTTGGTTGATGAGGCTGTTTTGTGTGGCGACTCAGCGCCGCGAGCGTCTAATTTGTTGCACCAATCGGTGACATTCATGTTGTCGATCAGCCGTATGTCGCCGAGCCATGCCGCGACGAGCAAGCGTGCTGGTCGGTCAAGGCTCGTCAGCGGTTGCAGATCCGCCTCGCCGCGAAGTTCCAGATATTCGACTTCGCGATAGCCTGCAGCCAGAATTGCTGCGCGCGCTTCGGCTAGAGTGGGCAGGACAGGAGAGCCGCGCGCAAGCCGGTCCGCCACCCCGAGCAAGACCGCTACCAACTTTGGGGCAATGGCGCGCTGTGCTGGCGAGAGCCGAAGATTGCGCGAGGATAGTGCAAGACCATCGGCTTCGCGGACGGTCGGACAGGCCAGGACGGTGATTGGAATGTCCAGGTCCCGAACCACGCGCCTCACCAGCTGAAGCTGTTGAAAGTCTTTTTCGCCAAAACAGGCCAAGTCAGCGCCGGACTGCAGGAAGAGCTTGGCAACGACCGTCGCCACGCCATCGAAATGGCCCGGCCGGAAGCCGCCGCACAGGCCCTCGCTGATGCCGGACATCGAAACGGTCGTGGCGAAGCCTGGCGGATACATCTCCTCAGCATCCGGCACATAGAGCAAATGCGCGCCCAGCGGCGCGAGCTTTGCAGCATCTTCGTTTTCCGTGCGAGGATAGGCAGCGAGGTCGGCAGCACTGTTGAATTGCTTGGGGTTGACGAACAGCGTCACCACGACCCGATCGGCCTTCTGAAGCGCCGCACGCACGAGACTCAGATGGCCTTCATGAAAGGCCCCCATGGTCGGCACAAGGGCGATACTGGCGCCTGAGCGACGCCATCGCGCGGCAACAGCGCGGAGCTCGGCAACGGTTCGAACGATCGGCGCGCTCATATGACGTCTCCGGTCTTCGGGTCGTTGGTGTAGAGATGTTCCGCCGCCGGAAAGCACCGTCTCCTCACGTCAGCGGCATAAGCTGCAATCGCTGCATCGGCCTGTTCGCCTAGTTCGGCGTAGCGCTTGACGAATTTCGGCCGGAAGGAGCTGAAAAGCCCGAGCATATCGTCGCTCACCAGAATCTGGCCGTCGCAGGCGAGTGAGGCGCCGATGCCTATGGTTGGGACGGCGATCTCCGCAGTGATGCGCTTTGCGAGGGGCTCGGGCACTTTCTCCAGCACCACGCAGAAGGCGCCGGCCTCCGTAACCGCACTGGCATCGCGTCTGATGCGCTCGGCATCGTCTCCCCGCCCTTGGACGCGGTAGCCACCGAAAGTATTGACCGCCTGCGGCGTTAGACCGACATGGGCCATGACAGGGACGCCGCGGGCGCCAAGGAAGCGAATGGTCTCGGCCATTTTCTCACCGCCTTCGAGCTTCACAGCTGCACAACCTGTCTGCGCCATTAGGCGCGCAGCGTTGCGGAAGGCCTGCTCGGGGCTCTCTTCATAGGAACCGAATGGCAGGTCTACAACCATTAACGACCGTACCAGACCGCGGCGCACCGCCTGACCGTGCATGATCATCATGTCGAGAGTGACGCCCAGGGTCGACGAGAGGCCGTGCAGTACCATGCCGACGCTGTCGCCAACGAGAACGATGTCGCAGTGGGGATCAACCAATCTGGCGATCGGCGTCGTATAGGCCGTCAGGCAGACGAGTGGAGTCTGGCCTTTCCGCATTCGAACATCCGGCGGTGTCATCGCCTTTGTCTCACCAGTTGCGCTCACCCGACGCATCCTTCCCTAGCGTTACCCGCCGCGGGTGTCGCGTTTGGCATACTTTTGTGCGAGTGCGAAGAGCTAAAAAAGACGTCCAGCTGTGCGGTGTTGACGTTCGTGCAGCAACGCTTAAATTCAATCGATTCAATCACCCTGCATTTGGGGCCGACTCATTATCGCGAACATGGACCATCAGGCAAAAGGAACTAGAAAAGGCCGAGCTGCGGTCAAGGCCGACGAAGCAAAAGTGGACCTGATCGCCGTTGTCGTCGCCGTAAACGACAGTGAACCCTGCCTTCTCACCATCGGGAATGCGGACACGCTTCCGTCCGGACCATATGCGCTAGAGCATCGATCGCTGCAATCCGGTCTGAGGGGCTGGGTGGAGCAACAGACCGGCCACCCGCTGGGGTACATCGAGCAGCTCTACACCTTCGCCGATCGGGACCGCATAGGGGCCGAGCGCCAGGAACGCGCCATCTCAATCAGCTATCTGGCACTCACTCGGAAGGACCAGGCAACGGGCTCCACCAACTGTGGGTGGCGGAGTTGGTACGAGTATTTTCCCTGGGAGGACCATCGCTCCGGCACGCCCGTGGTGCTCGAGATTTTACGACCACGCCTGATCGAGTGGGCTGACGGCGCCAGCGATGCGACCACGCGACGCGAACGCCGGCAGCGCGCCGCGATTGCCTTCGCTTTCGACGACCGCAATTGGAACGAGGAACTCACGCTCCAACGCTATGAGTTGCTCTATGAATCTGCCCTGATCGAAGAGGCTGGTGGCGGACGGGACGTCGCACCTGCGGCGGTATCTGGCAAGGCAATGATCGCCGACCATCGACGAATCCTGGCGACCGGCATTGCGCGGCTCCGTTCTAAGATCAAGTACCGGCCGGTGGTGTTCGAGCTCATGAGGCCATCGTTCACGCTGCTTCAGCTGCAGCGGACCGTGGAGGCGCTCGCCGGGAGGCTCATCAACAAGCCGAACTTCCGAAGACTTGTCGAGCAGCAAGAGCTGGTCGAGGAAACTGGCGAGACCTCCCTCGAGACGGGCGGGCGGCCGGCAAAGCTCTATCGGTTCCGCCATGCCGTTCTCGACGACAGGGCTGTGGCCGGGACAAAATTGCCGCTCGCGCGGGCTTGACATACTTATAGTCAAGGTAGACATATTCCCCTTATTGTCAGATCGAATATAATCGGAGGCGCTGATGAATGGGGCGTTACCTACGGCTGCGTCCCTGTACGAGCGCGTCCGGCGGGTGATCCCGCCGGTCGAATGGCCGGCCTTCACCAGCGACATTGAAGCCATCCTGGCGCTGAAGCGCGATCGCAATGCGGTCATCCTTGCGCACAATTACCAAACGCCGGAAATCTTCCACTGCGTGGCCGATATTGTCGGCGACAGCCTCGCACTGGCCCGCAAGGCGGCTACGGTCGAGGCGCAAATCATCGTGGTTGCCGGCGTGCATTTCATGGCCGAGACGGCCAAGCTGCTCAATCCGAACAAGATCGTCCTCCTCCCGGATCTCGGCGCCGGTTGCTCGCTGGCCGATTCGAT
This sequence comes from Mesorhizobium sp. WSM4808, assembly GCF_055811675.1. NCBI lineage: Bacteria > Pseudomonadati > Pseudomonadota > Alphaproteobacteria > Hyphomicrobiales > Phyllobacteriaceae > Mesorhizobium > Mesorhizobium sp. WSM4808. The sequence goes on along the minus strand of NZ_JBVVQX010000041.1, from coordinate 11,578 downwards.
CACGGCACAAGACGTGCGACTGATGCGGCAGCGCTATCCGGGGGTCCCGGTTGTCACCTACGTCAACACTTCGGCGGCTGTAAAAGCGGAGTCGGACATCTGCTGCACCTCGGGCAACGCCAGGGCGGTTGTGGAATCGCTCGGCGTGCCGCGTGTGATCATGGTGCCCGATGAGTATCTGGCGAAAAACGTGGCGGCGCAGACGGAGGTCGAGATCATCGCCTGGAAGGGCCACTGCGAAGTGCATGAGCGATTCACGTCGGCCGACATCCGGGAACTGCGCGATGCGCATCCAGGGGTCATCGTGCTCGCCCATCCCGAATGCCCGCCACAGATTGTGGCAGAGGCGGAATTCTCCGGCTCGACCGCGGCCATGTTGGAATATGTCGAGCGGGAGAAACCGCCGCGCGTCGTCCTGCTAACGGAATGTTCGATGAGCGACAATGTCGCGGTCGCGCATCCCGAGGTCGAGTTCATCCGCCCCTGCAATCTGTGTCCGCACATGAAGCGCATCACGCTGGCTAATATTCGCGTCGCACTCGAGGAGAACCGGCATGAGGTTCGGATCGATCCCGAGATTGCAGGGCGCGCGCGCCGCTCAGTCGAGCGTATGCTTTCCATATGAGCCTCGACGTTCATGACATCGGCGGTGCGCCGGTCATCATCGGCGCCGGTGTGGCAGGCCTGATGACGGCGCTTCATCTGGCGCCGGAACCGGTTGTGCTTCTGTCCAATGCGGGGCTGGGAACCGGCGCCAGCAGCGAACTCGCCCAAGGCGGTCTTGCGGCAAGTGTCGGCGGCGAGGACAGTCCCGAACTTCATCTTTGTGACACCCTCGCAGCCGGCGACGGCCTCTGCGACGTGACGACGGTGCGGCGAACGGTCCAAGCTGCACCCGAAGCGATCAGGACTCTAGAACGCTTCGGTGTGGCATTCGACCGACGCGCTGACGGCGCGTTGCGGCTCGGGCTTGAAGCGGCGCACTCGCAGCGGCGGATCGTGCATGCGGCGGGCGATGCCACGGGTCGCGAGCTGGTCCGCGCGCTGATCGCCGCGGCACGGCGCACAGCCTCCATCACTATCCTGGAGAACGTGGAGGCTCGCCGGCTTATCGTTGAAGACGGGGCGATCATCGCCGTGGTCGCGGCTGGGTGCACGGGCGCAATCGCCTTGCCAACGCGCCGCGCGGTTCTGGCGACCGGCGGCATCGGCGGCTTGTTTACCGATACGACAAACCCGCCTGGCTCATGTGGACAGGGACTCGCCCTCGCCGCCTGTGCCGGGGCGGAGTTCGCAGACCTGGAATTCGTGCAGTTCCACCCGACCGCCCTCGAGGGTCCGCGGCGGCCGATGCCGCTGGTGAGCGAAGCGGTGCGTGGCGAGGGTGCTGTGCTCGTCGACGAGCAAGGAGAGCGTTTCCTCGCTGAAACCTCAGGGGGCGAGCTTGCGCCTCGCGACGTGGTTGCGCGCGCGGTTTGGCACCAGCTCGCTGTCGGGCGCCGTGTGTTCCTGGACGCAAGGCAATGTCTGGGCCTCAGATTTGACAAGCGCTTTCCGGCAATCGCCGATTTGTGCCGCCAGGCCGGCATCGATCCCGCGACCGACCTGATCCCGGTGCGTCCGGCGGCACATTATCACATGGGCGGTGTTGCTGTAGACGCTGCCGGCCGCAGCTCCGTCGAGGGATTGTGGGCATGTGGCGAGGTCGCATGCACCGGTCTGCACGGCGCGAACCGACTTGCCAGCAACTCGCTTATCGAAGCGGTGGTCACAGCGGCCTGGGTTGCTGAAAGCGTCGCCGACGTATCACACACCCGGCGACAGCGCGTGTGTTCCGCATTCGTGCCTCAACGGCCAGACGCCTCCGGCATCCGCCCAGTCGTCTCCGCCGCGCTCGGCATCATCCGCAATGGCGAGACGCTACGCGACGGCGTCGCGGCCCTGTTGCCGATTGCTGCTCACGACAGTGCCGCCTCCGACCCCGCCTTGGTCGCGCTGATGATCGCCATTGCGGCCCTGCGGCGCGAAGAGAGCCGCGGCTCGCACTGTCGTTCCGATTTCCCCGGACGCGATGCGCATGCGCGCCAGTCACGGCTGACACTGCGCAGCGCAATACAGACCGCCATCGGACTCAGCTGGCGGGCACCGATACGGAGCACCCTAACATGAATTCGTTCTCACCCCTCCCCTCAACCCTGATCGAGCCGATCGTGCGCGGTGCTCTGCTCGAAGACCTGGGCAGATGCGGCGATCTGACCAGCGACGCCGTGATCCCGCGTGATCGCACGGCCACGTTGGTGCTCAAATCGCGACAGACGGGGATCGTTGCCGGGCTCGATCTGGCCGCTTTCGCCTTCATGCTCGTCGAACCTGCGATCGATATGCAAATCTGGCGCGCTGACGGCAGCGATGTCGCGGGGGGCGAGACTATCGCCATGCTGTGCGGACCGGCGCGAGGCCTGCTCACGGCCGAGCGCACGGCGCTCAATTTTCTGTGCCGTCTGAGCGGCATTGCCACGGCCACGGCGGCGATGGTCGAAGCCGTGCGTGGCCACAAGGCGAGGATCGTGTGCACGCGAAAGACGACGCCCGGCCTGCGGGCTCTGGAGAAATATGCGGTACGCGTCGGCGGCGGCGCCAATCACCGCTTCGGGCTCGACGACGCCGTGCTGATCAAGGACAACCACATCGCGATCGCCGGCGACATTCGCACGGCAATAGAGCGGGCGCGCGCCGCCGCAGGGCACATGGTGAAGATCGAGGTCGAGGTCGACACTCTTGAGCAACTCGATACAGCGCTCACGCTGGGCGTCGACGCAGTGCTGCTCGACAATATGTCGCTTGAGGACCTTGCCCGCGCCGTGGCAATGGTCGGTGGCCGCGCCATCACCGAGGCTTCCGGCCGGGTGACACCGAAAATGGCTCCGGCGATTGCCGCGACAGGAGTTGACCTCATCTCGGTCGGATGGCTGACACACAGCGCGCCCATTCTCGACATTGGCCTGGACATGCCGTGTCGCGGGAACATCAGCACTCATTTGAACTAAGGGAAACACAATGAGGAGCAACGCGCTCGGGCTGCACGCGCAGACAAGAGGCTCGGAAAAGCAGGTTTCATGCGGCTCACCTTCAATACCCGGTATTCCGATATTGCGCTCACCGACCAGCCCATCGGATGGGGCTCGCCATTTGGACGGACTCGTGAGTGCGCTCGCTGGTCAACAATAGAGGTTTTTGACGATGAGGATGGGAATGAACGAGGAGTGCGACTCGAACTGTGCCACGCAGTCGATGGAGGCAGCACTGCCCCGATGGGACCGCAAAGAGGCCGAGGCTATATACGGCATGCCGTTCAACGATCTGCTCTTCCTGGCCCAGACCATCCATCGCCAGAACTTCGATCGCAACCGGGTGCAGCTGGCGCGGCTGCTCAGCATCAAGACCGGCGGATGCCCGGAGGATTGCGGCTATTGCAGCCAGTCTGCGCATCACGAAACCGGCCTGAAGGCATCGAAGCTGATGGAGGTCAAACATGTCATCGAGGAGGCGACCAAGGCACGAGATGCTGGCGCGACCCGCTATTGCATGGGCGCTGCCTGGCGCAGTCCGAAGGAGCGCGACATGGAGGCAGTGCTCGCCATGATCGAAGGCGTGAAGGCGCTTGGCATGGAGACCTGCATGACGCTCGGCATGCTCGAACTCAGCCAGGCGCAGCGCCTGAAGGCGGCCGGTCTCGACTACTACAACCACAACATCGACACGTCCGAGCGCTATTACGGCACGGTCGTTTCAACCAGGACCTTCGCCGACCGGCTGGAAACGCTTGGGCGCGTGCGCGAGGCTGGGATCAAGGTCTGCTGCGGCGGCATTGTCGGGATGGGAGAGGAAAAGGCCGATCGCATCGATATGCTGGTAACGCTGGCGAACCTGCCCGAGCCGCCGGAAAGCGTGCCGATCAACATGCTGATCCCCATCAAGGGGACGCCGCTTGCCGATGCCGAACCCATCGAGCCGATCGATTTCATCCGCACCATTGCGCTCGCCCGCATCATGATGCCGAAGTCGTATGTCAGGCTCTCCGCCGGCAGGACGGCGATGAGCGACGAGACCCAGGCGCTGTGCTTCTTTGCCGGGGCGAATTCCGTGTTTGTTGGCGACACGCTTCTGACGGCGGACAATCCCGGGGAGGACAAGGATACTCGTTTATTTAGACGTCTCGGCATCGAGCCGATGCAATGCGAGGCGAAATGAACGAGCCACCGCTCGCCCGCTATGAAGCCACCTTGCTGGGGCTGGCCCGCAAGGACCGGCTGCGCACATTGGCGCCGCGGGTCGGGTTGGACTTCTCCTCCAACGACTATCTCGGGTTTGCCGCCTCGAAGAGACTTGGCGATGCAGTCGCGGCCGCAATCGAGCGGGGCACCCTGGTCGGCGCTACCGGATCGCGGCTTCTGCGCGGCAACGCGCCGGAGCATGAGGCATTGGAGGCAGATGCGGCGGCGTTCTTCGGGGCCGAACGGGCGCTGTTCTTCGGCAGCGGCTATGTCGCCAACTTCGCCCTGCTGAGCACCCTTGTGAAAAAAGGCGACCTGCTGATCCTGGATGAACTGGCGCACGCCAGCATGCATGAAGGGGCGCGGGCTGGACGCGCCGCGTTCAGGCTGGTGACGCACAATGACATTGATGCTTTTGAGGACGCGATCCGGTGCTGGCGCGCCGAAGGCGGCATCGGGCGCATCTGGATCGGGGTCGAGAGCCTTTACAGCATGGATGGCGACCGGGCGCCGATCGAGAGCCTGGTCGAGCTTGCCGATCGGCACGAGGCATTCATACTGGTCGACGAGGCACATGCCACCGGGGTCTGGGGATCGGCGGGCCGCGGGCTGGCCCAGGCGTTCGAGGGCCGCGACAACATCATGGCCCTTCATACATGCGGCAAGGCGCTGGGTGCATCCGGCGCGCTCGTCACCGGGCCGGGAGTACTGTGCGACTATATCGTCAATCGCTGCCGGCCGTTTATCTACGCCACCGCGCCATCGCCGCTCATGGCAGCGGCGGCGCGCGAAGCGCTCGCAATGCTGGTCGACGAGCCGATGCGCCGTATTCGGTTGCACGAGCACGTTGCCTTTGCAGGCCGGCAACTGGCCGAGCGTTGCGGAGCCAAGCCCAGCGGTTCGCAAATTCAGCCATTTTTCATTGGGGAGGTGACGCGCACAATGGCGATCGCGGCGGCTCTGCAGGCCCGCGGCTTCGACATACGCGGCATTCGTCCGCCGACCGTGCCGGAGGGTACCTCGCGGCTGCGCATTTCGCTGACGCTCAATGTCGGCAAAGCTGACATTTCGGCCATGGTCGAGACGCTTGCCGAAGTGTTGGCCACGGCATGAGCAAGCGCATCGTGGTCACCGGAACAGATACGGGAATTGGCAAAACGGTTTTTGCCGCGGGGCTCGCAGGCCTGCTTGACGGCTTCTACTGGAAGCCGGTGCAATCGGGTCTCGATGAGGAGACCGACAGTGAGGTGGTCGAACGGCTCGCTGGCCTGCCATCAGGGCGCGTGCTGCCGGAGGCCCACCGCTTGAGGAGCCCGCTGTCGCCGCACCGTTCTGCCGAAATCGACGGTGTCTCGATCGAGGCTGCCGATCTTGCTTTTCCAGTCTTGCCCACACCGCTCGTCATCGAAGGTGCTGGCGGACTGATGGTGCCGATCAACCGACAGACAAGATTCATTGACATCTTCGCTGAATGGCGGCTGCCGGTGATCCTGTGCGCCCGCACCGAGCTCGGCACGATCAACCACACTCTGCTGTCCATCGAAGCCCTGCGGGTTCGCTCCATCCCGCTGATCGGCGTTGCCTTTGTCGGTGAAGAGGCGGCCGATACGCAAAGGACAATCACCGAATTGGGCGCGGTGCGTCAGCTCGGCAGATTGCCACTCCTGGCTCCGCTCACGCGCGAAACTCTGCGAAAGGCGATGATTGCCGGCTTCGACCTCGCTCAGATTGCCGAAGGCGAGTGATGTCGGGGTCGCGCGTGTGGCATCCATTCACCCAGCATGCGATCGAGCCGCCCATGCCGGCCGTTATCCGCACCGAAGGCGCTTGGCTACAGACGAATGACGGAAGGCGTATCCTCGATGCAATCTCCTCCTGGTGGGTGGTCACTCACGGCCACCGCCATCCACGGATCATGGAAGCGATCCGGATTGCGACCGAGATGCTTGACCAGGTGATCTTCGCCGGCCTCACCCATCAGCCGGCAGAGCAATTGGCCTCCGCGCTGATCGAAATGGTACCGCCGGGCCTCGACTGGGTCTTTTACTCCGACAGCGGCTCTACCTGCGTTGAAGTCGCGCTGAAGATGGCGCTCGGCTATTTCCGCAACATCGGCGCGCCGCGCTCGCGCATCGTCGCGATGGAACACGGCTATCATGGCGACACGATTGGCACGATGAGCGTCGGCGCCCGGGGCGTGTTCAATGCCTGCTACGAACCGCTTTTGTTCGAGGTCGACATCATTCCTTTTCCGACCGCGGGGCGCGAGCAGGAAACGCTTGATCGTTTCGAGGTACTGTCTCGTGACCGCGGCGCCGCCGCGCTGATCATCGAACCGCTCGTGCTTGGCGCCGGCGGCATGCTGATGTATCCGGCCTGGATTCTGACCGAATTGAAGAGGATCGCTGAGGCTTCCGGCACGCTCTTGATCGCCGACGAGGTGATGACCGGCTGGGGACGCACTGGAACCATGTTCGCCTGCGAGCAGGCGTCGATCTCTCCGGATATGCTGTGCACCTCGAAGGGCTTGACCGGCGGCTCCGTCCCGCTGGCAGCCACGCTCGCCAGCGATGCCATCTTCCAGGCTCACTATTCCGAAGACCGCAGGAAGACCTTTTTCCACTCGAGCTCCTACACCGCCAATCCGATTGCCTGTGCGGCGGCACTTGCCAATGTCGAGATCTGGCGTGACGAGCCGGTGGCCGAGCGGATCGCCGCCTTGAGCACGAAGCAGGCGGCCGGGCTTCACCGCTTCCGGGACAATCCATATTTCGCCGACAGCCGGGCGACCGGCACGATCGCGGCCCTCGATCTGCGCACCGGCTCAGCCGGTTATCTTGCCGAGATCGGGCCGAAGCTGCGCGCTTTTTTCCTCGAGCGCGGCCTGCTCGTGCGCCCGCTCGGCAATGTCCTTTATCTTCTGCCGCCCTATTGCATCACCGGAGACGAGCTGGACGGGCTCCATGACGCCATCGAGGAGGCCGGCGAACGCTTCGGCTCGCGGTCATGAGCCGGTCGTCGCGCATACTGGGCTTCGGTCATCATGCGCCGGCGCGCAAGGTCGAGAATGCGGAAATCGAAGATGGTCTCGGGCTCGAACCCGGCTGGATCGAGCGGCGCACCGGAATCCGCTCGCGCTTCTGGGCAACGGGCGAAGATACATTATCGGGCCTTGCCGCGCGGGCCGGCGACATGGCGCTGGCAAATGCCGGGGTCGACCGTGACGATATCGGCCTGCTGTTGCTCGCGACGTCTACGCCCGACCACCTTCTGCCGCCCAGTGCACCGCTGGTCGCACATCGGCTCGGATTGGGTCACGCCGGTGCTGTTGACCTGACAGGCGCCTGCGCCGGCTTCATCTATGCCCTGATGTTCGCGGACGGATACACCCGCCTGCATGGCAAAGCGAGCCTGGTCATTGCCGCCAACATCCTCAGCCGCCGCATCAATCCAGCCGAGCGCGCAAGTGCGGTGCTGTTTGCCGATGCCGCGGGCGCCCTGGTGGTTGTCCCGTGCGAAGAGCCGGATCGAGGCATCCTCGGCGCCGCGCTGGCCTCGGACGGCTCGCGCCACGGGCTGATAAAGATTCCCGCCGGAGGAAGCAACACACCGTTCCACGACGGGCTGGAGCTCGAGCAGACCTGGATGACGATCGCCGACGGCCGCGAAGTGTTCGCCAAGGCCGTGGAGATGATGTCTCGCTGCTCGCAGGATGCCCTCTGTGCTGCCCGAATGGGATCGCAAGACATCGACCGGTTCGTGCCACACCAGGCCAATGCGCGGATTTTCGATGCCGTCGGCAGGGTTCTCGGAATAGATGATGAAGCTATCGTCAAGACGATCGCCGACTACGGCAACTCTTCCGCCGCGACCATCCCGCTCTCGCTCTCGCTTTCGCATCGGGCACAGCCGTTTCGGCCCGGTGAAAAGATTCTTCTTGCGGCAGCCGGTGCCGGTCTCAGCGGGGGCGCCCTCATCATAGGAATTTAGCCGCACGGCGGTCATGCACAGGGAGTGGTCAGGGATGGCACGAGCAAACGGGTCTGCCAAAAAACGGTCGCCGGCAAGCTTCACGGGCGCTGGCGCGGTGACGCGAGAGCGATCAAAGTTGCAGGCGATTCTGTCGATCAGCACAATCGGCAATGTTATCTTGCCGCAAGGGTTGTCGGCGCCAGCCTGGGAGAGTGGAGCCGACAGAGCTCATGCACAGCCTCCTCGTTCGACGGGCCATCCTGGTCGATAGGTCGGCCCTCCGGTGCATAGATCAACATTGTAGCGGCAGCAGTGCAGCCGAGAATTTGAATAAGCGGCCCTCTAAGGCATCATCATGCAGTCCGAAAACAATACCCATCTGCCTGCCTCAACAACGCTCGCTCCCTTTCGAAATCCGGTGTTTCGCTCGATCTGGACGGCCACACAAATATCCAGCCTCGGCTGGCTCGTGCAAACGGTCGCCATCAGCTGGCTGATGGCCACGATTTCCGCTTCGGATCTGATGGTTGCACTCGTTCAGGCTGCATCCACCTTGCCGGTATTTCTCCTTTCGATCCTGGCAGGAGCCATTGCCGACAACTTCAGCCGCCGATGGGTGATGTTTGCGGGACACTGCCTGATAGCCTTGGCGTCAACGACGCTGATGATTTCTGTGGGTCTCGGATTTGCCGGCCCCTGGCTAATTCTCGGATTGGGTTTCCTGGCCGGCTGCGGCTTTGCCTTGAATGATCCGGCCTGGCACGCTTCTGTTGGCGATATCCTGCACAAAAGGGATATTCCGGCCGCGGTCACCCTCATGTCCGTCGGATACAACATTGTGCGCAGCCTCGGTCCGGCTTTGGGGGGCGTGGTCTTGGCGTTCTTTGGACCGCTGGCCGCTTTCGCCTTGGCAGCCTTAAGTGATCTGGCGCCGCTAACCGCAATATGGCGTACTCGATGGGATGTTCGCACTTCCCCTCTCCCTCGTGAACGAATGACGATGGCAATTCATGACGGAGTGCGCTTCACGGTGATGTCCCTGGAGATCAGGGCAGCAATTGCTCGTGCGACCCTTTTCGGCCTGGCAAGCATCTCCATCCTTGCATTGCTGCCTCTGCTTGTCCGGGACCAGCTGAAAAGCGGACCCATCATCTACGGCATCTTGCTGGCCGGCTTCGGCATGGGTGCTTTCATCGCGGGCATGAGCAATAGCTATCTGAGGCGGATCACGTCTCAAAACAGGCTGGTTTCCTTCGCCTCCGTCGCTTGTGCAGTATGTTGCCTTTCTCTTGCACTCACATCGTCGGTTCCCGTGGCGGCCGTTTCGCTGGCACTTGGCGGCGCGGGTTGGCTCATCACCTGGACTGGCATCGACGTGTCGGTGCAGCTGGCAAGCCCCAGATGGGTGGTCGGCCGCACATTGTCGATCTACTACGCGTTGAGCGCAGGTGGGATGGCGGCTGGCAGCTGGATCTGGGGTACTGTCGCACAAAACTACTCCTTAGGCTGGGCCTTGGAGGGCGCCGCAGGCGCTCTTTTGCTGGTTGCAGCTGCGGGGATACTGTTTCCGGTCGGTCCATGGGAGGAAACAGATCAGGAAAGTTCGGATTTTCGGCCGCCTGAGCTGGCACTCGACTTAAAGCCCAGAAGTGGCCCCATAGTGGTGAAAGTGGAGTATCGTATATCCGAAGAGAATATCGAGACCTTTCTGGGCTACATGCGCGCAAGGCGGCATGTTCAGAGCCGTGCTGGTGCGCGTAACTGGACACTGCAGCGAAATCTTCAAACGCCTTCGATCTGGACAGAGACATTCCGCACGCCAACCTGGATGGATTTTCTTCGCCTGAATCATCGGCTCACGGCAGCGGATAAGGAAATCGGTGATCATCTCCTGTTACTGCATGATGGGGAGCGTCCGCCTCACACAGTGCTTTCCATCGAACGCACGACTGAGGCAGCTCGTACCCGTTCCGCGACACTCTTTTCTCGCCCTCCCAGGTGACGTGCTCCAAGAGTGATCGCATCGGGCATTGGATTTGCGGGGCCAGTCGAGTTCGAGGAGCGCGAAAGCCGCAGGCAATACACGAGGTATGCGGCCGGCGCTCTCTCAAGAATTGCCCCGCGTGTGGGGCCGGGGAACTGCGCTCTCTGGGCGATCCGCAAGGCGGCAGAAGCGCATTGGTCTTGAGGGCTGGTGGTCGCCGGCTTTCGCCCTTCGGCGGGCGGTTCAGCCAGTTGTGCAGCCCGGATAGCGGGCAAGAGGGTCCCGCTCGCTGCATGGCAGCCAGAAACGGGGCTGTCGAGACCAAGCGTTTTGAATTGCACCTGGCGAAGCGCACGCATGGCCCTCGAGCTTTCGGCGCCGGAGACGGCGGGTGAAGGGCGGCCCCGGGACGAGAACGCGTTCAGTGTCATTGCTGCGCAATTTGGGCGGCTTGCCTTTCGCGATGTTCGAACGCGTCGGTGAGCTATCGAGTTCTTGGTGGGTCATCCCAAGCGCCCGCCCCTCCTCTCGCCATGTGGCGACCACCCTCTCGAGTCTGCGAGCTTTTGGGCAAACGTTCGGCGTCGAGGAGCAGGCCTTGTTCGTTCCGCTGGGCGTCGACGATCTTAGTCAGAGCCTCTTCAAAGCCCAGAACCAAAAAGGTCATGGCGTAAGCACCCATAGCCACCGTGGGGTCTCCTTTTTCGATCTTCAAATAGGTGCTCTTTGCGATGCCCAGTCGTTCCGCCATCATCATCACAGTCAGGCTGCATTTTTTGCGGGCGAGCGCAATGTCGGGTCCAGACTCTGGGAGGCAATGTGTCGGTCACTGTCGAGCGCATCTTTGTCTCATAAAAACGGCCTTAACTCATTTTAGGTCGTTTACATAAGCCCGAAGCCGGAATGCGTCGGTATTGGCAAAGGCTGTCGGCATCGGGCGAAAGTGTCAGATTCCAAACATACGAATTTGTCCCAAACTCTGATTCTCGTGCTCAGCCTGCGCCGACAAGAGAGCGCCACGAGCAGCAGCGGCCAATTTAAATTATCGCGAAGCCGGCTCGTCGGAATGGCACGTCGCTTGCTGCTCCGCATGGAACGCACCCTGCTAGCCCACTAACAGCGGAGATGATTATGGCGATTGATTCACAAGGGTTGCCCCTCCCGTGTGCCCGAAGAGTTTGGCCGAACAGCCGTGTGGAAGCGGGGCGGTAGGCGTTGTGACGTCTATTTAAGCCGGACGCTGGTCGATCCTCACCTTCGTCGGCAGAAGGCAACCCAGCACAGCGTTTCTTCCGGGTGTCGCACATTGTCGAAGCAGTACGTCCTCGCGCCAGACAAGACGTCGATT
>NZ_JBVVQX010000040.1:0-24787 GCF_055811675.1 Mesorhizobium sp. WSM4808 | reverse complement strand
CCGAAGTTGTTGATTCGGGAGCAAATTAGATGAGGCAACAAACCAATTTTAGGGAGCAGTTCAGGCGAGGCAATGCGACTCTCTCCCAGATTGTCGCGCTATAGACCAGCCTTCGGCAGACCCCGAAGTTTGGCGTTCTAGTCCCTCATGTTCCCTGTCAAGGCTGAGCGGTCAGACTCTCATCCGCGGGTTGGATACCGCCTTCCGTGTCTTCGTCTCGGGGCTGTCCTCTGTCTGGAGGGCGGGCGTCGAGCGGGTTGGCTCGGCCACATAACTAGCGACGGGAGTTCCCCACCGTGGCCCCACCCCCAACGCTGTGCAGCGGGTCGGGTCGAGACTATTTGTAGTATGTAGTATCAGTTGCCACGCGGATCAGATCATGAACGAGCCGCCGTTAACATCTATCGTCGCACCAGTGAGGAAGGCAGCGTCTTCAGATGCCAGGTAGGCGACCGCAGCGGCGATGTCTTCGCCGGTGCCAAGTCGGCCGACAGGAATGCGGGCGACGTAAGCCTGGTTAAGCTCGGCACCAGCTGCGGCAGCCATTGGTGTTTCGATGCGGCCCGGCGCAATGGAATTTACCGTGATGTTCGCTGAGCCAACTTCAACGGCGAGGGTGCGGGCAAGGGCCATCATGCCGGCCTTGGACGCGGCATAGTGGGCTCCTGCAATCTCGGTTTTCGTTCGGCCAGCTACCGATGCGATGTTGATGATGCGGCCCCATTTTGCCGCCCGCATGTGGGGAAGGCAGGCCCGGCAGCAAAGGAAGGCGCCTGTCAGGTTAACTTCCAGAACCTGACGCCACTCCGCGGCGAGCATCTCCTCAACCCTTGCCTTCCGTCCGCAGTGTTTCGGAGAGATTCCAGCGTTGTTGACCAAGATATCGACCCGCCCGAACCGGGCCGCTGCGGCCTCGACCATTCGCGTGACATCAGTGTCTTTGGACACATTCGCACGTACCGCCAAGGCCCGGCTAGTATAGTCCGAAGACAGGGCGGAAATGCTGGCGTTCAGGTCGCTCTCGGAGAGGTCCGCCAGTACCACATCTGCACCGGCGCTGATAAATCGCGTGGCAATCGCGAATCCGATGCCCCGCGCCGCGCCTGTCACCAGAGCCACCTTGCCGGCGAATGTGGTTGCCTGTGAAATCTGGTCCACGATCTACTTCCTCTTTGTGGTGACGGGTACAGCGGCGAGCAGAACGACCCAGCAGACAGGGGCGGGGCGTCACGGCGTCCCTTCACGACCTGGCTCGTTGCGTTCTCCGAAGTGGAGACTGATTAAATTTTCCCAGTAATACCACAACATATATTGACTATATGTGAATTATCATTAGACTTCTTGATGTGAATTTAACAATCATGGATGCATGGTGATAATTCCTGTTAAAAAACAGAGGCGGACTGCCCGGTGTGGACGTTTTCGCTTGGCACTCAAATGGGGTCTTCCTCATATGTGGAACGGCCGAACGGCCCGGTTAGCAAGGCATTTATTGCGCAAATCCCCGTGGGACGGTGCAGTCATATGTCGGCCTACCTAACGCGGCCTATGACCGCTGGCCACGATGATATCCGTGATGCCGATCGCCTTATCACTTTGCCGCGCTCGATGGCGCATTGACGAAGACGGTCTGATCGGTATCGAGATTTTCGCCCATTTGGCACCTTGCCGCTTGATCCGGCGACAGAGCGCCGGAACCTCTCCTGTTTCTACGCTTTCATCATAATCGCCGGCATCTGGTAGACCCCTCCCTTGATGAGAAGTGCCCATATTATTCGGGCGATTTTGTTTTGCTAAAGCAACGGCGGCGACCTTGAACGGTCTTCGTGCCATCAAGAAGACCGCCCAAGCCGGCAGCTTTGCCCCACGGCGTGCCAGCTTCAGGATTGATGTCGCGCCGACGATGAGCAAGTGCGCAACTGCTTGCCGCCCTGCTTTGATATCTTGCCAACGCGCTCCTTGCCGGCGGGAATGTGCCCGCGGCGTTATGCCGATCCAGGCGGAAAAGACCCGCCCCGTTTTGAAACTGCTAGGATCCTGCACCGAACGCCCTGACGGGGGGCTACCCCCGAAATGCTGGTCAACTCCGGGCAGCAGCATCAGCCTTCACGCGACCCGAACGAATTCAAGGACGCTCGCGCTCAAGCGGCACATTAATCCCACGCGCGTGCCGATCGAGACAAGCTACCGCTTGCGAGAACCTATGAACCTATGCCAGTCAATCGGGCTGGTTGGCGCGCCCGAGCGCCGCGTGCATGTGGATGACTGGGAGAGCGACATCCACGAGCTCTATCGCACCGCGCAGGACCTTTTCCTCGAGCGGGTGCAGACGAACACGCTGGCCACCCTGCCTTTGCAAACCACCTCCCGTCATCGGTCCGGAACATCAGAGGCCGCAAATTGTTCCCGTTCGCGCGGAGTCGCAAAGGGCGTGATCGGCCAATCGATTAAGTCGACGGCACGCTGGAGTATCGCTTTGGTCCGAGCACGACTCGGTGAAGCGGCGATGACATATCCGATGCAGTCGCGAGAATCGCCTTTCGTGATGATCGGCGTCTCGGGCTGAACGTAGAATCTAACGTCGGCGACACCTGGAATAGCAGCCGCCCGACCGTCACCATCGATCCGCTCAAGGATGCCATCGCGATCAGCGATCAACTTCCGGGCAGTCGCAATGTGCGAATGGCTCTTGACCAATTTCCATTCATCGCCGATGACAAGCTTGACGTGCTCGGTGATAAGATCGACGCCGCAAGCGAGCTGGACCAGTTGTGGGTCGGGAGCACCGCCAAGACGCGGATTGACCTCAATCATGGCTGGGCCGCGCTTTGTCCATCGGAATTCAATGTTTGTTGGCCCCCACCCGAGGCCTAGAGCTTGCAAGCAGGTTAGCGAAACATCGGAAATAAGTTCACGCTGCTGATCAGGTAGCAGGATCGGAAAAGTCAACTCCCGAGAGACGAAGTGCGGCGGGGGACCGAACTCACTCTCGGAGATTCCAACAATCTCACTGCCCATTATCTGAGCATTATAAAGGGGGCCTTGTGCGAATTCTTCGATTAGTATCCTTGGCGATGACCGCCATATGTACTTGCCCTTCAGCAGATAGGTCGTGTGTTCGATCAACTCATCGACACTGCGGCACAATCGGACACCCTTGCTTCCGCTCCCTTCGGCCGGCTTGAGAATCACCGGCAAACCAATCTCAGCGGCAAAAGTTTCTATCTCCGTCGCATTTGCTGCCAAGCGATAAGCAGGCATTGGAACGCCGGCCTCCGTCAAGATCTGACGTTGGACGAACTTGTCGCAGCACCGTTCAATCGATGTTGGGTTCGGCCCCGGCAGATCGAAATGTCGGCAGAGCTTGGCAACTGCCATATAGACTAACTCGTCGTCGCCCGAGAAGCCAGTAATGCCGGCAATGTCATACCCGGTCCGTAGCTGGGAACATTCGTGGATCATTGCGTCGAGATTGTCTGTATCGACACGGATTGCCTGAACACTTTCCGTCGCAACGTAGTCGTACTGAGCTGGATCAGCGGACAGAGTAATTGGATGAAGGCCGAGACGCCGGGCTGCTTGGACGTATGCTAGACCATTACCCTTATGGCCTTCAATCAGGATAAGAGCTCTTCTTGCCATTGGTTTGTGACTCCCACGTTGCCGGCTGGACGGCACCCGAGACAAATCGGCATCAGCTTTGTCAGCCGACCCCCCGACCTCAGATATTGTGGTGAATTTATCATCGTCGTCAGTTTTTGGTCGCAAAGGTTCTGTAAAGTCTTTTTTGCAACTCTGTTGCAATAGTAGATGATCGTGTCTCAGGAAATGGTATAGTTGAAGGCGTTGGTCGCCGCTCTCCGGCAGGAAGCCGTACTGGGAAGGCTCACTCGTTAACCTGGATTCGGAGCCTGTGTAGGCGTCAACCGTCGTGAAGCCAAATGGCTTCTCGGCGATGTCGTGGTTGTCTCCACGCAGCAAATCAGCCGCATGTGTTTGCATAACGATCGTTCGCGATATGGCGGACCGTCATGCGCGAATGGCAGAATCTTGCCGAAAAAACGTTTGGGGCGGTATGTCTGGAATTCAGCTCTTAGGGATCGATGACACATGCAGGCCGGCTACGCGTACGTTTCGATGGATGGCCAGAACTTGAATGAATCGCGGGCGCATTAAGTTGGAAGGGAGGCGCGACCAGCTCGATTTGTCTTCGGGCGCGATCTTCATCTCCTGCGCAACAGCGCTCAGAACCGGCGGCGCGAAGAACAGCCCACCTCTTCCGTGCCGTTCGCCGCCGGCGACGACCTGAACACCCGTTGCAAATGCGTCGGTGATGTGCTCCTTCACCTTGGCCACGGCCTCGTCCTCGATGTTGGTCCGATCGCCACGCCGTTCTCGAAGCCGTCTCCGACATTGAGGTCTGCCGATGCGTTTTGCCAACGCCGCCGCGAAAGCATCATGACGGCCGCAAGTAGAGGAAGGCTGTTGCCGATTCGATTTCTGGCCTCGGCGCCCTTCCATAGCCGTCTGCTGCGGCTGATCCAGGCAAAGAAGCGTTCCACAACCCAGCATCTCGGTGTTGGATCTGTTGCAACCTTTTGATTACAGCGCTCTGGTAAGGAGCCTTCGATCACTTTCGGAAGGTTGCAATGTTCAAAGCCCGTCAGTTCGACCAGTCGTGATCCTGCTTTGCGTGCGCTGGTATCTGGCCTATAATCTTAGGCTGCATAATCTTGATGAGATAATGGCCGAGCGCGGCATTACGGTCGATCACACGACCATCCCCTGCTGGACCGTTCGTTTCTCGCCCTTGTTGCTCGAGCCCTTCAACCGGCGCAAGGGTCCGGCAAATGGCATGTCGACGAGACCTACATCTCAAGTCCCGTGGCCAGTGGATGTATCTCTATAGCGCCCATCGGCGATGTCGGTGACACAGTCGAGTATGGTTCAGCGAGCAGCGCGATCTGCCGGCGGCCAAGCGCTTCTTCAGGCAGGCGCTGGAACGTCATGGCCGATCGGATGCGTCGTCATCGACGGGAAGCCAGACCAACCACGAGGTGATCGGTTCCTGCGACACCACTCTCATGTTGAGCGCTTATGAGGAACGGATATACATTGCGGCGAGAACCGCTGCCGCCGGAACGGGTCCGACGGCAGCCATGCTCTTAGGTTACTCGAAGTTTGGCAATTGGCTGATGACAAAGGCGCCACGAATTTCCCTGCGGTTCTCAGCAGTTCAGATGGTAATGATCTCGCGAGGCGTGTTGGTTAGCACCTCAACACCGGTCTCAGTGACGCGGATTGACTCACTTATCATATACCCGAAATCCTCATTGAACCAGTTGCCAAGCATGAGATGAAAGGTCATGTTCGGTTTTAACTCCGTCATGTCACCGTCTTGGAAGCTTGCGGTCGGCTCGAGCCAACCAATTCCGTGGGCATAGCCGCATCGCGATTCTTTTTTGAAGCCGTGCTTTTCATAAGTGCGATAGAAAGCGTTCGCCACATCGCTGCAGCTTACCCCCGGCCGGATTGTCTGAAGTGCCGCTTCCATTCCGGCAACGTGTGCATCGTGAACGCGGGACAAATGCTCCGAGGGGTTACCAATAGAGAAGGTCCGCATAAGTGCGGCTGTATAGCGATGGCGAACGCCGGCGAGCTCGATGTTAATTTGGGAGCCTTGGCGAAACACGTCTTCGCTCCACGGAATGTGGGGTGTACCCGTTCGGGGGGAGGAGCAGAGGGCGATTTCGGCAATGTTTGTTCCTGGCTTGCCGTTTGCGCCTCGCGCCAGCGTCCCAGCAATCTCAGCGACTGCATCGGCTTCGCATAGGCCAGGACGGATGACTTCGGCAGCCCGCTTCATCGCCGCATCTGAGATGGCAGCAGCCTCCCGCATTACGGCGATCTCAAGATCTGATTTGACGAGTCGGATCCAGGCTACGGCGTTGGAGCAATCCACGATCGTGGCGTCTGGGAGGCGAGTCTTGAGCTTGGCTACCGCCTGAGAGCGTAGGTCACCAAGTTCAATACCCACGCCGCAGTTTGCGAGACCCTTCTCGTGGAGGAAATCGACGATCGCGTCGTAGCCATCCATGTTAGGAGTGCCGATCAATGCTTCCGGATAGGCTATTACGTTCTCGCGCCTCATGAACGTCTGATGAATCGCTGCCGGTGCATCCATTTGGCGCAGGATGAAGATGGGCTCTTCCTCGTGAATCGAAACGACGAGTCCTTCGGGCACATAGCCAGACGGAGTCGTGTAGCCCGTCAGATAGGTGATATTGTTTGTATTAAACACTATGAGCGCCTCGATCTCGCGCCTGCCCATCTCTGACTTGACGGCTGCGAGCCGGCGTAGGAATTCCGCTCTCGGAAAGGCTTGCGGGGCTTTGGCTATTGGCATTATTTACTCTCCATTTTCAGAAATGCGGCCTGCTTGGGCTCGCGACGGCGCTTAGAGTCTGTTTTGAAAAATCAGGGATGGGCGTTTCTGCGGACAAGATTGCCGCCCATAGCGACGAGGATCATGGCGTGAGAGACGTCGATGCGCTTCTCGTAGTCGCGCACCAGGCGGCGCCATCTTGTCATCCAGCCGAAGGTTCGCTCGACGACCCAGCGGCGGGGGCAAGACTTCGAAGCCCTTCTGGTCGTCGGATCGGCGGATGATCTCGACCACGAAATCGAGGTAGGCGGCCTTATCTATGAGCTTCAGCCGATCGTAGGCGCCGTCGGCGAACAGGTGTTTCACCCAGGGCCAGCGCTTGCGGATGCCGTCCAGAATCGCCTGAGCCCCGGCACTGTCGGAGATGTCGGCGGGGGTGAGGTTGACCATCAACAGCCGCCCATCGGTACCGACGGCGATGTGGCGCTTGCGGCCGACAATCTTTTTCCCGGCATCGTAACCCCTTGTGTCCGCTTGCGGAGCCTTGACTGACTAGCTGTCGATCACGCCCCCCGTGGAACTGGCCTCGCGCCCGGCTCGCTCGCGGTCCAGCATCAGCGCCACGTCGTGGATGGTCTGGAACAGAAAGCGCCGCGCCAACTCGCGAAACCAGCCGTAGACCGTCTGCCAAGCGCCGAAATGGATCGGCAGCATCCCCCAGCCGCAACCCGAGCGCACAAGGTAGCGCACCCCGTTGATCACCTCACGGAAATCAACCTCGCGCGGACGGCCGCGACGCCCAGGTTGGGCATCAGCGGAGCGATCTGTTCCCACTCCTCGTCCGTCAGATCGGATGGGGTAGCGCTTGGTCTTCTTGGCGATCTTGGCCATCCGGCAACGGCTCTGTTCGGTCCACATCCACAGCTTGAATCATAAACCAGCCTCCGCCGAAATCCCAATTTTTCCGATTTTCCAAACGGCCTCTTAACGGGAGATAGCCCGTGCGGAAGGAGGCATGCCCTTTGGGCGACAGGGTTCAATGGAGAACGAACAGGCAGGGCACCGGCACGAGAGTACTAGCAGCGATCCTACTGAAGCAACCGTGGCGACGATCTGGTGGCGAATATCTTTAACGTTGTTCTTCCTCTGTTTTTCACCCCTCTGATGGTCCGCTAATCCTCCAACATCTACAAGTATAGTCCCACAAGCAATGATTTCTCATCAAAAATGCGCGTCTGGCGAAATGGTCGTTTCAAAGCGCCGCCAGCTACTCTGAAATACAGCTCCCATCCCGAAAGTGATGCCAGCTGCCTAGCCAGTAGATGCGCGGCTGAGTTGCCACGGTATGCCAGATAAGCGAAATGTGCTTCGCCATGGACCGCCGTGCGGTCCGCTCGGGCGCCAACATCGGCAGCCACTCGTGCGGCCTGCCAAGCGAAAAAGCCGCGAGGGCATCGAGCGCCGATTTCGCATCGCTATCTGAAAATCGCAGATGGATGAACACCTCGCCGATCCGCTACAAGCGCCATCGTTTCCCACCGCAGGTCATCGCCCATGCTGTTTGGCTCTACTTTCGGTTTCCGCTGAGCCTGCGCCTTGTCGAAGAAATGCTGCTGGAACGCGGCATTGTCGTCTCCTACGAGACGATCCGCCGTTGGGCAAAGAAGTTCGGCCCGGACTACGCCCGTCGCCTCCGACGCAAGCAGCCCAGCCGGGCGACGTGTGGCACTGGACGAGGTGGCCATGCCATCGCCGGCAAGAAACACTGGTGGTGGCGGGCCGTCGATCAAGACGGCTATGCTCTCGACGAGATCGTCCAGAGCCGGCGCAACACCAAGGCGGCCAAGTAATTGCTGACCAGGGCTGCTGACCAAGCAGGGCGTCGTACCAAAGCGGATGATCACCGTTCCTACGGGGCCGCTGCGAAAAAGGAGCGGATGATGCAGGGCTTCCGATCGCCAGGGGCGCTGCAACGCTTAGTCTCGATCTTCTCAGCACTCAGAATCTCTTCGCCCCAGCCCGCTCACAAGGCTCCGCATTCCAAATTCGCCACCACCCCCTCCAGCCCCTGGCGGAGTGGAACAGGGTGGCTGGGGTCAGCTGAAATCAGCGCCGCAGGTCTTATCGCGTTCTTATCCAGACATCGCGACATCGCCGCGGCGCGCTCTAGGTTGCCTATCTCGGCCTGACGCCGCGACGAAAGCAGTCCGGTGAAACGGATCAATGGGCGCGTCTCTCGCTGGGGAGATCGACTGTTGCGAACCTATCTCTACGAGGCGGCCAGCGTGCTCCTGCACCGCACGAAGAAATGGTCCACACTGTAAGCCTGGGGGATGCGCTTGTCGAGACGGATCGGCTTGAAGAAGGCAAAGGTGGCGGTCGCACGGAAGATCGCCGTTCTGCTTCATTGCATTTGGGTTGACGGCACCAGCTTTGAGTGGGGCGGCGAAAATATCGCGTGACAGATCCGCGCTCGATCCCAATCGCGGGTCCGCTTCCGAAACCCGTGATGTCCCCGCCGGGACGGTGGTTGTGGTGACCTCGTTGAATCGGCTGACGTCCACTTCGAACTTCGTTTGCACACGTTGAGGCGCCCAACCCGGACATCATCATGAGGCATTCGACTCTCGGAAAGGACCATGACCCCGGCGATGACAGAGCGAAACTCGGATTGACAATCACCCGCAATTAAAGGGCCGATTCACATTGCAGGCTTGCGCTGGCGCACGGGGTCAACGCCAATCAGTTGCGCAACTGGGTGGCGCTACGCCGACGCCTGCAAGCGACCGAGAAGGAATTGACGGTATGTCGAACATCACGCCGCTGGCCTTCGTTCCGGTGGTTGCGGTATCTCCGACTGCACGACGCCGGCCCCGTCGGCTCGGCCGACATTTGCGGTTGAAGGCGTCGGCGTTGCGATGTTCCGGCCGGCTGATGATCTGCGCGGCTATCTTCAGCGGGTGCCGATCGACTTCCGTGCGGGGATCAACAGCCTTGCGATTCCGGTGGAGCAGTCAATGCGGCTCAACCCGTTCGAGCGCGCGGTGTTCGCCTTCTGCGCCTGGCAGCACTGAATCGGGGGGGATACATACGGTTGCGATGGCTGCAACGGCAGAGGCGATGCCCGCCAAGACCATTGTGGCCGACAACGATTCCGTGATCACCATCCCCGCAATGGCCGCGCCCAGTGGGAAGCCTGCCAGGTTCAGGCTGATCGAAATAGACAGTACGCGGCCAAGCTGTTGCGGATCGGTCCGCCGTTGGCGTAAAGCCAGCGCCGCGACATCGATAGGGCCGGACATCGCGCCGGCGAGGATCAGGCCGCTTGCTAGACCGCCGAATCCGAACTCCGCCGCAATCGGCCATGCCGCAAAGGCGGTGGCCACCATTCCGGCGGCCATGAAATGGCGCTCGCGTCCGGTAGTGTGCATATGCCCTGCGAAGAGGGCACCGACAGCTCCGGCAACACCCACCGCAGCCCACAGAAGCCCTGTTACTGAGCTGCCCGCCGCCGTCGCGAAGTGATCGGCGACGAACACCGGAATTACGACGGAGAGCGCGCCCCATGTGAGCTGGTACAGTGAATAGGAGATCGCCAGGGCGCGTAGCGTCGGCTGTCGCGCCAGTATCTGAATGCCTTCGATCGTTTGGCGCAGGAAAGATGTCTTTGTGGAAGCCAATCCCGGCAAGCGTTGGACGTGGGACAAGCAGATCGCTGCACTTGCATAGGCTGCCGCGATCATAGACATCGCAGCCTCGGGCCCGAGCCAGGCAACGACCACGCCCGCGCTCGCCGGCCCAACGACATCGATACTGGCATAGACCGCAGTGTCCAGCGCATTGGCCCGGTCAAGGGCGTCAGGCGCGACGAGTCGCGGCAGTAGAGTGCGAGTTCCCGCGGCGCCCAAAGGGCCGGCGAGCGAGAACAGTGTTACCAGGATGAACAGGACGGGCGGACTGGACCAACCGACCAAACCGGCGAAGCTGATCGCGGCAATGAAGACAGCGCTGGCGACCATGTTGATCTTGACCGCAGTTGTCGGCCCCACGCGATCAAGCAGAACGCCCGCGACAGGGCTGACAATCAGGCCAGGAACGATCGCTGCAAATGTAAGCCACCCTGCCAGGGCCGGTGACGAAAACTGCGCCAGCACGAATAGAACCAATGTGACGACAAACATGCGACTGGCCAGACGGGACAGGGTCGCAGCGAGGACCAGAGGGAATAGGCCAGGAATCTTCAAAAGACCGCGGTATGAGTTCATTGGTCCATCTTGCCCGGCGGTAATCGAACGAACAAAATAAGGCTGCGCGAGCCATCAGGCTGCTTCCTGCCGCCTCTTCCGCCAAATGACTGTTTCTAGGGCAGCAGCTTAGGCAGCTTCGAGATAGGCATCTTCTGCGTCTTCGCGAGGGAGCGCAGAAGGGGCCATCTGCAGTACTCGCCGGGGCACGACCCAGGCGCGCCGGCACAGTTGGACCTTGTTCATATATGCACTCCTTCAGACAGTGGTTTGTTTATCAATAAGTTCTTTCACCCTCGTTTTGCGGCGCACCTCAGCCTGCGTCCAGCGTTCCGATATGTCGGCGCATTTCCGCTGCGTATCCCGAAGGAGCGTTTTTGCCACGGAAAGCTGAGCGTCAGTCGAGCTTTTTCCAGGTCCTCCTCCGAACTGCAGAGCATCCCTGCACTCTTCAAGACTCGCCGGTAATGCCCCAGCGAGATGGCTGGCCAACTCGCTTCGGCGCTCCGCGACGGTGCTATCCTGAGAGAGGCGCTTGGCGATCCCGCCAACTAGCGTGTGGGCCTTCCTGAAAGGAACCCCTTGCGTCGCCATCCGTTCTGCGGCGACTGACGCCATCGGTGACCCGTCTTCCAGATGTTCGCGCATCGACTTCACGTTGAAAGACATAAACTTCACGATAAGCGATGTGAGGGTTATCGCCCGCTTCAGGGCATCTTCCGCAAGGCCCAGCGGAGAGCAGCCGTAGTTGCTTGCTTCGATCGAGTTGCTGAAAGGCGCTTTACAGGTTGCAGTTGCCGCAGCAACATATGCCCCGAGCACGGTGCTTGCCGACCCCTTGATGTGCTCAAGCAGAAACGGGTTCTTCTTGTGGGGCAGCATAGAAGAGCCGCCGGCGAGATTGTCGGGAATGTCGATGAGAGCGAACTCGCGCGTCGTCCAAACCTGCAGGTCCTGGGCCACACGACTGAGCAAGATTGAAACGCCAGCGAAGACTGAAAGCCCTTGCAGGTGATGATCGCGGCTTGCAACCGCATCAAGTGAGTTGAATGACGGTAGTTCGAATCCCAGAAAACTTGCGATCTTCAAGGGATCTATTGGGAGGCTGGTCCCTCCACCGGCACCAGCTCCCATGGGGCAGTTCCTGATATCTTCCAGCAGGCAATGAAGGCGCTGGCGCTCACGCGCCAGAGCGAAGAACACGCCGAGCAGATAGTGCGCGGGCGACCCAGGGAGTGCGATCTGGTATTGACTGTACAACGGAGCCACAAGCCTCGATGCTTCCTCCACTCGCTGAAGCAGGGCATCTTGTGCACTTCCTATTTCTTGCGAGATGGAACGCGCAGCTTCCCGAAGGACCAGGAGAGTAATGGTCGCGTTCAAGTCATTGCGGGATCTCGCCAAGTGCAGCCAGCCTGCCTTTTCCGGGCCAGCTCTCGTGGCAAGTTCGGCCTCATAGGCAAGATAGAGCCCACGAGGGGCCTCGCGGCCCTCCAAAGACTGAAAGCCCTCCTCCTGAAGCTCCAAGATGTGCTTCAGGAGATCGGCAGCGTCTGCCTGGCTGACCAAGCCCTTGTCCGCAAGCATCACCAGATGTGCTTCGTCTATGGTCGCCTGGTGCCGCAGAAGGCGACCATCCCGCGAGATTTCGATAGGCGGAGCGAGCAACTTCATCGCTTCGGGATGCAGATTCCACCTGCCATCGCTTGATTCAGCGACTTGCGTGATGGCCGTTTCGTCAGCTGCCTCAATTTCGACTGCGATGGAGTCGATCATCCGTTGCGCTGCCGCGACGGCGACATTCAGTTCATCAGCAACACCTACGGAGTAGGCTACCCGGTCTCTGAAGTCGCCATTGATTTGGACTTCCTCCCCCTCAGATTTCAGAAGCCCCGCTTCACATACTGTAGGCTCTGAATTTCGGGAAAAGCCGAGGCGTTTGAGCTTCCCGGACTTGTGAGCAAGTCGGAAGCGGATGGCTCCCGCCCTTGCGCTCGCGTGTGGAGGCGTGAACCCTTCTCCAGCGTAAAGTCTAATTACCATGTCAAGGATTGACGTTCCCAGGGCGTGGGAGAGCATGACTGGAATCATCCCTCCAGCCAGCCTGGGGTTCACCTCGATGATGACGGGCCCCGACTCCGCTATCACAAACTCCACATGAGCCGGTCCGAAATTCAGGCCCAGAGCCGATACCGCGCCCGCGGCAAAAGAGGCCAGTTCTTTGAGCGATGACTCGGGTAGCGGGGCCGGGAAGTCGTGCCCCACCTCGACGAAGCAGGGAGGCGGCCCTTTGTGCTTGGCTAGAATTCCAAGGCAGTGCTGTGTCCCATCATACGCAATTATCTCTGCGGAGTATTCCTTACCCTCCACATATTGCTGGATCAGGATGTCGGGGCTGGCCAGATCCACTTGCTCCGACAATACGCCCTTTGCACTCTCAAACGCCTCAATCGCGGCTGATGCACTATGGCACAACCGCACGCCGCTACTACCGCTTCCGGAGACCGGCTTCACGACGACCGGCAGAGTAGCGTGGGCAAGAATATTCTCGACGTCTCTGACGCAACTGGCCAGCCGTGTTTCAGGGATCGTGATCGATTGTCGCTGTAACTCGGCCGCTTGCTTCCATTTGTTCCGGCATGTGGCTACAGCCTCCGAGTTCGCTGTTGGTAGCCCCATCTCCTTCGCGGCACTTGACGCTGCTTCCACAAAATAATCCGACGAAGAATATATGCCTGCCAAGCCTCCTAATTTGACAGCGACCCCGACGAGTTCATCCGGACTACGCGTTTCAGCTTCGATCACTTGAGCGACGGAGTCATTCAGAAAGCCATATCGGGCAGGATTGCGGGTCACGAGATACGGCTCAAAGCCTAGCGCACTGGCGCGTTGGATCAATAGTTCGCCAGTGCCCGTCGTGTTGCTTTCGACGAAAAGGAAGCTACCTCGGTTCATCTTGAAGCATTCTCCAGCGCGTTTAAGACATCTTCCCGACTTCTCCGATGCCAATGGTATCGGTTCCATGGCGGGAGAGCGGTCGAGGGATGCTCTTCGCTGAACGGAGCGTCCAGAAGAACACCTTCATGTAGACATCCGTTCTGCTTAAGCCACTCGTGGTCATAAACAGCTTCGGCGTAGCGGTGGCCCTCATCGGGACATATGACGACTACGGTCTCTCTTGGATACTGCCGAGCGTGCCAACGCCCAACGATGTAGCTCGCCCCGGAGGTCGGACCAGCGAAAACGGCGTGCCGCTCGTGGAGGGTATGCGTTGCAGCAAATGCCAGCGGAGCCGAGATGAGATGCACCTCGTCATATAGTTCATGCTTCACGTTCTTGGGGACAAGACTGTTCCCCAGCCCCCGCAGTTTCCGTTCGCCATCCGGTTGGCCAAAAATGACGCTATTGAAGGTATCAACTCCGATCAGGCGCGCGCCAGGGGCTGTTTGGCGGAGGCGCTCTATCGTTCCGCAAGTAGAGCCTCCTGACCCCACAGAACCGACCAAAGTTATGTTGGCGCCTAGCATCCCCGATATTTGATCAGCGAATATCTTATAGGCTGCTGGGTTGTCCGGTGTTTCGTATTGCCGAGGCCAGAAACAGGATTGACCCAACTGTCTCATCCTAGCGTGTAACGCGTCGAGGCGGCTTCTTTGATAGCCACCCTGCTTCGCCTTTTCGGTTATTATGAAAACTTCGGCTCCCAAGGAGCTCAACCTGTTTTCCAGGCCTTTGTCCATCACTGGGTCTGTGAAGATTTCGAGCTGGAATCCGCGTTCCCGGCAAACTACGGCCAATCCCAGTGCGAATGTCCCGCTGGAGGTCTCGAGAACTTTCATGCCGTCCGTCAAAATTTTTCGGGCGAGCGCCTGGTCAATAATGTACTTCGCAGGCAGAAGCTTCATGAACGCGAACTGCGCCAGATAAAGATTTGGCTCACACCTAATAATACTGGGGAGAGCATAGGCGTCAGAATAACCGTGAAATGGCAGGCGTTTGCGAATAGCGTCCATAATGCTTACCTCACCGGCAGCCGGTCATGGTGAGATATATTTTAGGCGAATTGTCGAGCGGAGATACATGCGCGAGCACGGACCTAAGCTTCCGTGGAAAGTCAGCCGCCGTTCGATCAAGCAGGATCCCGATCATTGTGCCGCTGTGCGCGACTATGACCCCAAGAGCGCCAGTGGCCTCGGATGCTTTCAGCATCGAGTTCAGATGCTTCTTTGGGACCCGCTCCTGATGCAGCAGCGCACTGGCCGTAGCGATTCTGCCTATTGCGCCCGTGTCTCCCCGCGGAATTGCTATCCGTGCGCGGTCGAGTAATTTTTGATATTGTCCTCTGTGCCTGGCGGAGATTTCACCTCGCCGATGATCATAGTCGACGGTTTCGACCGTCCCTCCTTCATCCACACCAACAATTGCAAGCGGCGGCATTTGCCCAAGGAAGGAAAGAAGGCTACACGCTCGCTGCTGATATGCGACCACCCCTGGGTACATCACCCCGTCGGATGGCTCAATCTCCGCCATTAGCTTCTCGATCAATGATGTCCGCACTTTACGCTTGAAGCAGCAGGCGATCGATCGTGCAGCCGCAACAAGGTCCGCAGACGAACTCGCCAGGCCTTTGCCTTCGGGGAGCTCAGATTCCAAAAGGAGAATTCCTCCTGAGGCGCCGAGCGCAATTACAAGCTTCTCAGCCAATTGTTTTGCTTTGGCTTTATGTGACGGATAAACGGTTACGGATCTTGTGCCTGCGATTGGCATGAAGTGAGCTCGCGCAAAGCGCGCGATGGGCATCGTGACCAGGAAGTGAGGATCGCGGCGAAAGGAGCCGACCGGTAGCTGGCCTTGCAGCAACTCGCCGAATGTGCCGCAACAAAGAGCGTCTCTAGAATGAACCTTTGGCTGCTGCCCGTCCTCCGCGACGATCTGGGTCGCGCCTGCGCTATCGAACGTCTGGTAAAGCATGTATGGCCTCCACACTTCATCGGCGGCCGCTTCGAGAAGGCCTCTCGACGTGTTCGCCCCGGATCCCGGAGGGCCGATGGAATCGGTAGAATTTTGGATCGCCATATCACTTCTCTGCCAGGTACATTCAAGTTTGATTTACCGCTCTGAGACGAGAACCGGATCATCGGACGACGGACTCGCGTCTCAGTTGAGATACTTTCTAGTATTACGGCGCCTAGGTGCCTGACCTCAGACTTTGGGGTGAACGTAGCATTGTCAGCGATTTAACATCGTGAGCATTCTGTTAATTTATTTGTAGGATATGTTGCGCTGTTTGAACGCCGGCGTGGCATGCATCGTCTCGGCGAATTTCGGTCCCTATGACGTTCAAGGACGCCATGCGGTGAGTGATCCTGTTTTTGTTTTTGCGTGGCTGGTTCTGGCCGTTCAACGTGATTGCTTGCGCCGCACGTACAGCGCAGGTCACCCCGCGACAGATGCTCCGCCGATCACTGCGTCGTCCACGCCCCTACCGGAGGCCATGCCTTTGGGCAACGCGTGCGATCGCGGGCAGTAGTTGACCTGCCAGCGCGAGACCCGTGTCTGAGCGTCACGTCACATCGGTCAACGAGCGCCGGTCTGAAGGCTCTCCGACCACGATACGCGCCTTCCGTCTCGAACGCTGCGGCCGCCCGTCAGACCGTCGACTACCCCAAACCGGCCAACACAGCCATCGTGGTATATTCTGCCGTGTAAACACCTCTCGGTAGAGCCAGAGGCTCCTGTGCGTGACTGCGCTAGCGCCATGAAGAGCCCGGCCCACGGCCTGAAGCGCCGGGCTCCCGCAGGGGTCTGCATAACCGCAGGTCATTGTTGCTGCTTCGCCGGCTTCTTGAGCACTCGCAAAATCCAGTAATCTGCGTCCTCCTCGCCGAGGAACCGGCCGTCGTTCAGACGCTGCGCCGGTGCGAGGACTCCCGCCTCCTGTAGACACATCACCTCGTCTTCGAACGGCATTGTGCCCGCATAACTCTTGCAGGAGCTTGCGATCACGAACCCGTTCGGACGCGTGACCCGCGCCAACTCGCGCAGCGCATGCGGGTCGACATGCCCGAGCGTGAATACACCGCAGCAGACGGTCATATCATAGCTCGCGCTCGAGTAATGCGAGAGGGGCCTGTTCAGGTCAATGTCGTCTTCAACGGTGCGATAGACGCCGGTTTCGCGCGCCATTTCGGCCATCGCCTCGGAGAGATCGAAGCCGTCGATCAAGCGGAAGCCGAGGTGCTCCAGTTGAATGCCAACTAGACCCGTACCGCAGCCAGCGTCCAGGATTGCCGTGGCTGCTCGCTCTTTGCTGATATATGACGCCTGAACTGCGCCCGCCAGTTCGGCCACGATCGAGGGGCCGTAGTAGTGTTCGCGGTCGACGTCCAACTCGTAGGAATCCGCCCATTCGCGATAGTACTGCGCCAAGCAATCGGCGTCACCGTCGAGCGCATGTGCAGCCTTGATCCGCTTTTGCGCGGCTTGTCGAAGTACGTCGCGTTGATCAACGGTGTCCATGTATTTTCTCCATATAGGGTCGGAACTTGGTCCAAGGAAGTCCGGCAGCCAAGAACCCTCTGCCGGTTCACGAAATGCTTCGACTATGATTTTGACTGCCGGCCGGTTGAGGTACTTCTCCTTGAATTCTATATATTGTCCACGCGATGCCAATGATTATTGCCCCCCCTTCTAGAGAGCAAACATTATAGTTGGGTCGGAGCACTAGCTGGCTTAGACATCGAAGCATTGTCTTGCTGCTAAAGCTGATCCGATTGAGATCGCACAGCCGACCATAAGGTCCAACCATTACAAGCATGTGGCACGGTCCCTTCCGCAAAAGTCGTGCCAACTCTGCAGAACAGGTCACAGAAAAGTTTCTTCATTATTCAAATGGTTACATCAGGGCCTGTTTATATTCATGATTGAACGAAGCCGCTGACGCGGCATTTGGTGCACCGGTTTGCGAATGACGCTTCTGTTTTGAAGGATTGCTGCTGTTGAAGCACAACCTTGAGAACTGGAGCAATGAGATGGCCGAGTTGAGCCCGCTTCGCCGGCGCATGATCGAGGACATGACGATCCGCAATTTGTCGCCGGCCACGCAACGATCCTACGTGCACGCGGTAGCGAAGTTCTCCCGCTACTGTGGCCGATCTCCGGACCGGCTTGACCTGGAGGACGTTCGCGCCTTCCAGGTGCATCTGGTCTCGACCGGAATCTCGTGGCCGGCGCTGAACCAGACGGTGTGCGCACTGCGGTTCTTTTACGGCGTGACGTTGGGTCACGCCGAGATCCCTGAGCGAACCGCCTATGCGCGCGCGCCACGCACGCTGCCGGTGGTTCTCAGCGCTGACGAGGTTGTCCGCTTTCTCGAGGCGGTGCCGAGCCTGAAGACGCGCACCGCCCTGACGACGGCCTATGCCGCGGGCCTTCGCGCTTCGGAGACTGTCGGACTGAAGGTCGGCGACATCGACAGCGGACGCGGCGTGATCCGGATCGAGCACGGCAAGGGCGGCAAGGACCGCACGGTGATGCTGTCGGCGCAGCTTCTGCGCATCCTGCGGGTCTACTGGCGGCTGGCGAAGCCGCAGGGCTGGCTGTTTCCAAGCCGGGATGCAAATCGACCCATCGACGTTCAGGTATTGTACGCGGCCTGCCGCTCGGCGCGTGCGGCCGCCGGCATCGACAAGCCGCGTGACGGTCCACACGCTCAGGCACAGCTTCGCCACGCATTTGCTGGAGAACGGCACCGACATTCGCATTATCCAGGTGCTGCTCGGCCACAACAATCTGTCCTCGACGGCGCGCTATACCAAGGTCTCGAACGGCCTCATCCGGCGCACGACAAGCCCGCTCGACCGGTTGAACATCGAAGTCGTGCCACCGGGCTGATCGGTTCCGCCCATGTCGGCGAGACTGGAGGTGGCGGATATCTTCCGCCGCCATGGCGAGGCGTATCGGCAGGCTCATGACGGTCATCTCGGACGCGTCGAGCGCCGGACGATGAGCGCCATCGAACTGTGCCGGACCGCCGAACTGGGCGGCCATGTCGAGGGCTGCCGGTCCTGCGGGGCGATCCGCGTGGCCTACAATTCCTGTCGCAACCGGCATTGCCCCAAGTGCCAGGGAAAGGCCTGCCGGGAATGGCTCGCCGCGCGGCAGGACGAGCTCCTGCCGGTTCCCTATTTCCACGTGGTGTTCACGCTGCCGGCCGAGATCGCCGCGATCGCCTTCCAGAACAAGGCGGCGGTCTACACGATCCTGTTCAAGGCGGCCGCCGAGACGCTGCGCACGATCGCCGCAGATCCCAGACATCTCGGCGCCGGGATCGGTCTCATCGCGGTGCTGCACAGCTGGGGCCAGAACCTCACCTATCATCCCCACCTCCATTGCATCGTCCCGGGCGGCGGCATCTCCCTCGATGGAGGGCGATGGGTCACCTGCCGGCCAGGGTTCTTCCTGCCCGTGCGTGTGCTGTCGCGCCTGTTCCGCCGTCGCTTTCTGGAGGAACTCCGAGCGGCCTATGATGAGGGTCGGCTGGGCTTCTTCGGCGATCTCGCCTACCTCGCAAAGCCTGATGCCTTCGTCTGCTTGCTCGCGGAGGCTCGTCGTCGTCAATGGGTCGTCTACGCCAAGCCGCCCTTCGGCGGGCCGAAGCAGGTGCTGGCCTATCTCGGCCGCTACACCCATCGCGTCGCCATCGCCAATTCCCGACTGATCAGCACGGCCGACGATCGGGTCGCGTTCCGCTGGCGGGACTATCGCCAGCGCGGCAAGACCAAGATCATGACGCTCGACGCGCACGAGTTCATCCGTCGCTTTCTCCTGCACACGCTGTCTGACGGTTTCCATCACATCCGCCACTACGGCTTCCTCGCCAACGGCAATCGCGCCGCCAAGCTCGACCTGTGCCACAGGCTGCTGGCCGGATCGCAGCAGAACGATCTCGAGCCGGATGCCGAAAGCGCCGCTGTCGCCGCCGAGCGCCTTGATATGGCGCATCGCTGCCCATGCTGCGGAGAGCCAATGATCACGCTCGCCATCTGGCGGTGCGGCCAGGCGCCGCCGCGCCCCTTCTGGAACGACACCTCATGATCACGCCGGGTGCGTCCACATCACCCGGGTCGGTATCCGTCGCCATGCGCGCCGGCACCCCGACCCTTGGCCTGCCGCACAAAGCCGCAAGCAGCCAGCCCGGCGATAGAAAGCACTGCAGCCTATTCGACGGCTCGCGCCACCACGGTTCCGCCTTCCACCGTGCCATCCTTCGCTGTGGCCACATCGTGATCGCCCTTCATCAGCATGGCGAAGACGATCCCGACCGCTCCTCCAGGCTACACATAGCGCCAGACCTCCCGCGGCTTCGTTCAATCCGGCTTGCAATGAGGTCCGAAGACTAGCGGGTGTGCTGCGTTGAGCATGCGGACCTCACAGAAGCCTCCAGATTCCCATTCTGGCTTGATCGTGATTCAGGCTTTGGATGGAGCGATTCGTGCTGACGGACGCCCAGTGGGCGAAGATGAACCGCATTGTCTGGGTAAGCCAGCGGATCCTGGGCGAAGCGGCCACGACAATCGCCTGTTCCTCGAAGCGGTTCTTTGGATCGTGCGGACTGGCAGTCCGTGGCGTGATCTGCCTGCCCTCTTCGGAAAGTGGAACAGCGTTTTCACGCGATACCGAGGTTGGGTCAAGGCCGATGTTTTCATTCGGCTTTTCGAGGCTTGCTCGGACCAGCCGGACATGGAATACGCCATGGTCGACGCCACCATCGTCAAGGTCCATCGACACGGCCAGGGCGCAAAAGGGGGACTCAAAGCCAGGCCATAGGTCGCTCCAAGGGCGGTATGACAACCAAAGTCTTGGCGCTTACCGACGCGCTTGGCAATCTCGTGCGCTTTGTCCTGCTGCCGGGCCAGCGCTTCGATACGGTCGGTGTCGAACCGCTCATCCAAGGCCTCTCCTTCGGCGCTCTGATCGCCGACAAGGCCTTCGACAGCAACACCATCATCGCCGATCTGAGCGAGCGTGGCGCCAAGATCGTCATTCCCAGCATCCGCGCCGAACAAAGCCGATCCCGCGTACGACATACTGAAAAGACGCTGTCACATGGCTTTTGAAAGGCTACTCAGTTTACGGGCAGTGACCACAATGATCAGGACGTCAGAACAGCCGTGACCTTGTGTGCCGAAACCGCCGCGTCTGGGGGCGCGCTCGAACCCGCAAGGCTTGCGCTCAGTAGGACGGAGATGGAGAGTGGCCACACGTGTTCGCTAATCAGCCGTCCGGTTGCTCAAGCGAGTAGCCGGCCGATCTGATGGTACGAATGACGCTGCCGGGCGAGGCCACCTTAAGCGCCTTTCTGAGCCGAATATATGAACGTCGACGGTGCGCACACCGATATGGATATGTATAGATTGGCGTAACAACATTTGTCGCTGATCCGACAAAGCCGACAGAAGGTGTGAATGGCCTAGATTTGGCGAACCGCCGACAGCATGGCGAGCTTCGAAATGGGGGAAAGATAACTGGCGCTCTATTATGCCTCACGCGATCGGCGGCAGGAGCATCCCAAGCGCCATCTCAAAACCTTTACCGGGATTCTGCAGGCGGACGCCCACCGCGGCTAAATCCGCTGTTCAAGGTGGATTGCGAACCCGTTCCACTGACCCAAGCGCTGTGCTAGGCAGATCATGGTCGAGTAGCTATGTCATACGGCTTCGCCCTCACAGATCCGGGCGGGCGGATTTCCCGCACCCGGCTCCTCCCGAGAGTAACCCGCGTCATCCGAGCCTGCGCCCAAGTTCAAGTTAAGCGAGGGACTGGCAAGGGTCGGCGGCCGCTCTGGACGTCACACCACAAACTGTCTGCGATTATCTCGCACGCGGCTGGCTCAAGGGGCGGCAGCTCACGAAGGGGCCGTGGCAAATTGAACTCTCAGACGACCAGATCAACACTCTGCGGACGGATCGCACGCACCAGGCGATCAAGGAAGGGGGCGGACAGCTTCGATAACCCAGCCATGACGCTCGCCGCAATAGCGAAAGCTGTCGGCGCAGATCCGCCATCGAAGTCAAACGCCAGCGGGGTAGGCCAGCTTCATACGCGACATGGACTTGTCGCGGAGCGCCAATCAGAAACCGGCGAAGCTCTTGCCGTCTCATCCTGATCGCTGCGCCATACCTACGGCTTGGGGCGCTGCACCTGGCGCGGGGTCTGCCACTTCAAGACAAACACCTATGTCTGGTCCTTTGTGGTGGCTTACAATCTCCCACTCTTCACCCGCCTCAAACCGGTCTGACGCCACTCATCGGGTCGCGTTCAGTGGCACGGCGGCAGGCGCTGAGCAATACCCTATCTAGCATGGCCGCTGCAAATGCTCTCGCTCGTCGATTGGCACACTTGTGCCAACACGCGCTGCCAAGCAGCACCGGTTGCGCGGCCAGAACGACCCTTCAAACCCCAGAAAACCGGCCTTTATTTACACGCACTAGCTATGTCTCGAATTGACTCACAAAGCTGGGTGACCTCTTCCAAACTATGATCCGCGGTAAGGCATACGCGCAAAGCAGCCTTGTCGCGGGGCACCGTCGGATAAAATGCTGCAGCCACATAAAAGCCACGCCGCAAAAGCTCTGCCGCCGTATCTACCGCTGCCCGAGACTCACCAATCGGGACCATCCGGATTGGCATTCCGTCACCTGACGATTGCGTCGGCATTTTCTCGTCAAAAGCTTGAACAATCCTACTCAGGCGGGCTTGGCGCTCACCCAACTCCGCAGAACGATGAATCTCTGCTGATGCTAAGGCACCTGCAATTCCGGCCAAGTCTGGTCCCATCGAGAATGCATGCGGGACGGCGTAACGTCTAAGGAGTTTCTCCTGCTCTTCCGTCCCAAGCATGAGAACACCGCCGGTCGCTCCGAAGCCCTTGCTCAAAGAAGCCGCGATGATTGTGTTTTCGCCTAGATCTGTGATTTGGGATTTGGCATATCCTTGGCCATGCCTTCCGCGGATTGAGATGCCATGCGCATCGTCGATGTAGATGAAAAGGCCATAGCGTTCTTGGAGACGCAAAAGCTCACGGATTGGGGCATTTCCGCCCATTGAATACACCCCATCGCAAATGTAGGCGACGCACGTGTGCTTCTGACAAATACGCTCCAGTTCCTCAATGTCGTTGTGCCTAATTTGCAGAACCTCTGCATCTTCGGCCACAACAGGCTTGTGGTATGCCAAAGTGGCATGGGCAAATCGGTCGAACACCACTATCGGCTTGCGCCCGCTGGTGAAAGCCCCGCATGCGAGTAACGGAAGCGCGCTCATGTTCGCCGTTAGAACCAAGGAGTATACGACAACCCGTGCATCGAAAAGTTCAGATAAGCTGTATTCGAGATCTCGGGTTAGCGAGAAATTCAATCTCGTGCGTGCACCGGACCACTGTATCGAGCGATATGACGCTAATGCTGCTATCGCAGCGTCCACGATCATCGGATGGTTATCAAGCCCGAGATAACTGCCTCTCGCGAATTCTATCACCGATCGTCCCGGCTCGAGCTCCACGTGTCGCCGCTCAAGCGAGCGGGCATACAGTGTCATTATTCCTTTGGAGTACGCATAGTCGAAATCTGGTCTAGACTTCTCAATTACGCTGGCAAGATCACGAAATGTCTGCTTGTCCACATGACTCTCCATCAAAGATAATTTACGCTTGTGGTCATCGGCAACCCCGCCACGCAGCCAATGTGTCCTTCAAAAGCCGTGCCAACTTTGCAGAAGGGAGGCCGAACTAAATCTTCTTCTTGTCTGTCAACCACTTGATCAGGATGCAGCAGCGATCAGACAGGTCCCGCTACGTCGTGGGCTCGACAAACCTGACAAACGTGTCAGTTGCGGGTTCGGAGGCTATGCGAGACACCGCCGGTTCTGTACTTTCTTAACGGGATGCTGGTCCATGCCCATTTCTGTGCGGCAAAGCTGCAAATAGCGATCGTCCGAACGTCGTCCTCAGAGAGGACCACACCCGAAAATGCCTCTACCGGGGACATCTAACATCAAATCGACGGTCGATTTAGGTATGCGATGATGGGCATGACGACTATTGCCGATCCACTTTATCGCCGCCACTGTTTTCCCGCTGATGTGATTGCCGTGCGGTCTGGCTTTATTTCCGGTTTCCGCTCCAGCTTGCGAATGGTCGAAGATTTGCTGGCTGCCCGGGGCTTCACGGTCTCCCACCAGACCGGTGAAGCTGTGGGCGGAGGAATTCGGAAGGCACTTTGCCAATGACATCCGGAAGCGCTCAGCCGGAAAGCTCGGCGACGAATGACATCTCGACGAGGCCGACATCACCATTCGGGGAAAGAAACACCGGCTTCGGCGTGCGGTCGATCAGGACGGTTTCGTTCTCGACGTTCTGGTGCAAGGCCGCCGCAATGCCAGGCTGCGAGGCTCTGATGCGAAAGCTTCTCGAACGTCAATGCCGCTCGCCGCGTGTGATGGTCACTGACAAGCCTCGATCCGGCGATGTCACGGTGACGGTGTGTGAGGAGAACATTGCGATAGACGCGGGTGGATGAACACCTCGCCGGTCCGCTACAAGCGCCATCGTTTCCCACCGCAGGTCATCGCCCATGCTGTTTGGCTCTACTTTCGGTTTCCGCTGAACCTGCGCCTTGTCGAAGAAATGCTGCTGGAACGCGGCATTGTCGTCTCCTACGAAACGATCCGCCGTTGGGCAAAGAAGTTCGGCCCGGACTTCGCCCGTCGCCTCCGACGCAAGCAGCCCAGCCGGGGCGACGTGTGGCATCTGGACGAGGTGGCCATTACCATCGCCGGCAAGAAACACTGGTGGTGGCGGGCCCTCGATCAAGACGGCTATGAAGAGTCGATCGATTGAGCTGGATGGAGCTCGAATTGACCGGCCGCTTTACACTGCCAGTCCCTCGCATAACTTGAACTTGGGCGCAGGCTCGGATATGATGCGGGTTACTCTCGGGAGGAGCCGGGTGCGGGAAATCCGCCCGCCCGGATCTGTGAGGGCGAAGCCGAATGGCATAGCTACTCGACCATGATCACGACGGAAATTTGCAAGTTGCGCAACGCACAGTTCAAATCGTTGCCTACTTTGGTGCAAAACTCCGTCAAACTTTGCTACTAC
>NZ_JBVVQX010000039.1:0-26602 GCF_055811675.1 Mesorhizobium sp. WSM4808 | reverse complement strand
CCGATACACAACTTCGAGGGAAATTGGCCGCCACCGGCCACCTGCTTTCAACTGGCCGACAGCTTCATCTACAGATCAATTGCGAGCGTTCATGCTTCGTTCGACCTTAGCGTGTCGCTGGGAACAGTTCTTGTTCTGACCCCAACTGAGCGGCGAGACGTGTTTAAGCAGGTCATTCGAGATAGCCCGATCCGCCATGCGAAGGTGCGTGGCTGCGCGGTCAAGATAGACGGTGTTCCAATGGACGATGGCGCTGACGACGAGATTGAGACCGGAAGCGCGGAATGCCTGGCTCTCGAATGACCGGTCACGGATTTCTCCGCGCTCGTGGAAGAACACCGCGCGCTTGAGCTTATGCGCTGCCTCACCCTTGTTGAGGCCGGCTTGGCACCGTCGGCGCAAGGCCGGGCTCGAATACCATTCGATCATGAACAGCGATCGCTCGATTCGGCCGAGTTCCCGCAGCGCCTTGGCCAACTGGCTTTCCTTCGGAGACGCCGAGAGCTTCTTCAGGATCATCGAGGGGACGACGGCGCGCGTGGTGATCGACGCTGCCAGATGTAGCAAGGTCATCCCAATGGTCAAGGATCAACGCGGTGTTGATCGGTGCACCGATGTGGTTCGTCAGCGCCGGGTAGCCGTCGCCTTTCTCGAATGTGTGGAACTTGCGATCTTTGAGGTTGCGTAGCCGCGGCGCGAAGCGTTTGCCGATAAGTTCGAACAGCCCGAAGACGTGATCGCTCGCGCCGCCAGTGTCAGTAAAATGCTCCTGGATATCCAGGATCGTATCCTGGTCAAACAGGCCATCGAGCACGTAGGCCGCTTCGCTTTCAGTGGGGCTGATGGGCAAGATACTGAAATAGCCGTACTGATCCGACAGGTGGCTGTAGAATTTCGATCCCGGTTCGCTGCCATAGTGCAGATTGACGTCACCGCGTTTTGCCGCTCGGTCGCTCGCACGGAAGAACTGTCCGTCGGACGACGCGGTCGTTCCGTTGCCCCACAGATGGGAATGTGGGTGACCGGTATGTGCGTCGGTGATGCAGGCCTGAGCGGCGCGATAGGTTTCTGATCGGGCATGGAAGGTGCGCATCCAGCCAATCTGATGGGCGCTGATGCCCTTGGAGGCGCCGGCCATCCGTTCGGACCGAGATTGGTTGCATCGGCCAGGATGCCGGCCAGCATGGCAGAGACATTCCGTGGGGCGTCGCCTGTGCGGACATGTGTGAAGTGATTGGCAAAGCCCGTCCAATCATGCACTTCCCTCAGGAGATCAGGAACTTCGACCAGCGGATACATCTCGCTGATCTCTGCGTTCAGTTCTTCGGCTGCCGCAGGAACGTCGCCGACGGTCGGCATCACGATCAGCGTTCCCGCTTCGAGACGAACACCCTCGAGCTTACCAGCGCGAGCGCGATAGGCCAGGCGCTTCAGATTGAAGTCCAGCACCTGCTTTACTTCGCTCAGCCAGGCGGCGACGTCACTGCCCACACCAAGGCCAAGCCGATCATCTTCCTTCATCGTGGTGAACGTAGATCGCGGCATGAGGTGCTCGTCGATCGGACGGAACGAGCGGCTGCCCTCTACCCATATATCCGCCGAGCGAAGGCGCTCGCGCAATGCGGCGAGCGTGGCTATCTCATAGAGGCGGCGATCAGGCTTCTGCTGCCCAAAGATCAGTTTCCGATCGGTTGGACTGAGATGGCTGGCCGGAACACGCTCGGGCAGTGCACCCCGTCCCTCCGAATGAAGCCTTCGGAGCATCGCAATGGCTGTGAGCAAGGAGTCGTGGCGGCGCGCTGAACGGAACGCAAAGGTCGCCAGGAACGCCAACGCATATTTGATGACGCCACTATGCTGCTCGGCCGCCAAGACCAGCGGGGATGCCTCATTTTCCTCGACCATTGCTGCAAGCTCCGGCTTCATCCGAAGCAGCCGGTGCCAACCGACCTTCTGGTCGACCACCTCAAGTGCGTCCTGACCCCTATCGTTGGCCGATTGCAGCGCCGATATCGTATCGAGGAAAAGACGCAGGGCCTTGGAGGTATCTGTCCGATGGTCCATGTGCCGCCGTTTCTTGCGGCTGTGCGCCTGGGAGGACAGCCGTCCGATCAGCTTGATGAACATCGTCACGGCGTCATCGGTTAGCTTCTCGCCGAGCTTGATCACCTGCGCGACGATCAGGGCGTGACGACGGCTCGCGTTGAAGTCGTTGGCCAGCCACGCCGGCGTGGAATTGCCCTCACGGACCATCTGGTCCCACCGCCCGGGAGCCACGCGCGCCCGTAAACCGGGATCGATTCCAAGCGTGCGCAGGAATGCAATCCGCTCGGTCAGTCCTATCAGATTTGAAGCCGCAAGCGCTTCCGGCGCCGACCGCAACCAATGGAAGCGGGTCTGACTGATCGCCGCATCAACCTCGAGCAGCTTGTCAAGCGCCTGCAGCTTCTCAGGGGTCCAGACCTTCGATAAGCGCTTCCTCCGCGCGGCGGCGAGCTATGGCACGAGCCGCAAGACCCATTCGCTCGATGATCTCTGCCGCGGGCAACAGTGCTCCGCGTTCTCGCAGCGTGGCAACGATGGCATTCACAATCGAAGCGCCGCTGTCGGACATCGCGGCCGCCTCCACTGCCGTCAACAGCGCGGCGCGACGATCCTGAGCTGTCGCGCTTCTGACGCCGAGGCAGATCATCAGGCGCGCAATGTGATCGCGACGCGTTTCTTCCCGGCGGGCATAGGTTGTGAACACAGTGGGATCGGCGCCGATCTGGTCGGCGACATATTTCAGCATCGCGCCGGGCGGAATTTCGCCTGCCGCAAGCACCCGACCTGGATGTCGCATCACGAAAAGCTGAACAGCGAAGCCGAGCTTATTGTGCTCGCGCCTGCGCAGGTCAATCTCGAGGCGATCAGCCGCAGATAGTGAATAGTGTCGGATCAGGCTGTCCTCATCATCCGGAATATCGAAAAGCTCCCGTCGATCCTGAGCTTTGAGAATCTTGCGCCTGGCCACTGCTGAACTCCGCACACAATACCAACTGCCGCTGAATGTTGCCGAGCAGACTGGATGTGGAAACAGCAGCTCTTCTGCTGCGACGGTTATCCACTGGGATCAGACGTCGCGCCCCGGCATCGTGAGACACAAGCAAGCTCAGTTCATGCTTCGTTCGCCCTTGGCGTACGATTTTGAGCAGCTCTTGTTCTGACCCCATGAACGCCCCCCGCTCGGGCTGCCCAATCAATCTGACTCTCGAGGCGCTGGGGGATCGCTGGAGCCTGATCGTCATCTGTGACCTTATGTTTGGCAACCGCCGTCACTCCGCGAGTTGCTGACCCGGTCGGAGGAGCGAATAGTCTCGAACATTCTCGCTAACCGGCTGACGCGCCTGGAGAAAGCCGGATTGGTCTTGTCGCGACGATCCCAGCCACAAGCAGAAGGTCATTTACAGCCTGACCGAAGCATCCATCGCTCTGGTGCCCTTGCTGGCCCACATGGGCGGCTGGGCCTGCGTCATACACCCGCATCGAAAGAGCTCTCCGTACGCGCGAAAATCCTTGATGACAGAGGCCCGAAGCTGTGGTCCGAGTTCATGGAGGAACTGCGGCACCTCCACCTGGAGGCGTCGGCGCCCAGGGTATCGGTCTTCTCCAGGCTGCAGTCGGCCTACCAAGCCGCCATTGCTAAGCCACTGGTCTCAGCGAAACGACAGGCACTTGTGTCGCTTAGCTGCCCGACGGAAAAGTCGCAAACGGCGTCGCTCTGACTAGCGAGGGACACCCCGGCCTCCCGACACACCCACCGCGACGTGAACGGACGGCGGTTTCTGAGACCGGGCGACAGACTCGCTAGACGGCTAAGATGGGGCGCGATCCGGACACTGGCTAACGGCAGCTTCTGGCCCTTGATTGATGGGCTTGGTCGAAGATGCACGTGCGACTGGGCCAGGACAGTAAGATTTTGCCCGCCGGACGCTGCTTTTGGGCGAGTTTCCTCAAGCTGCCGGCTGCATGGCCGCCCTCAGCAGCATGCCAAATAGGTCGCGTGGTTCATCCGGATCGGCGAGTAAGTCGAGTTCCTCATATAGGCCCGTCGCTTGTAATTGGTCGCGCACATATCGTAGCGCCGAAAAATCCTCGATAGCGAAGCCGACGGAATCGAACAGCGTGATCTGCTTGGCGTCTCGGCGACCTTGGGCCTTGGCGGCGATCACTTGCCAGAGCTTGGGATCCAGCTGTTGGATCTCGCCTTCGATGCGTGTCTGTGGCGGGAACTCGACGAAAATGTCGGAGCGCAGCAGGATGTCCTTGTGCAGCTCGGTCTTGCCGGGCAGTCGCCGCCAACGGCATTGATGTGGACACCGGAGCCGACCATGTTGTCGGCGAGAATGGTGGCGCACTGCTTGTCGGCGGTAGTCGTGATGATCCCGGCACCCTCAACCGCTTCCTGCCCGGTCCCGCAGATGGTGATATCGATTCCCATGCCAGCCAGGTTCTTCGCGCATTTCAGCGAGGCTGACCGGTCGATGTCGTGGAGCCTTAGCCGATCTACGCCGGTCAGCGCCTTGAAGGCGATCGCCTGGAATTCCGACTGGGCGCCATTGCCGATGATGGCCATCGTGCGAGCGCCGCTCGGCGCCAGATACTTGGCAGCGACAGCGGACGTGGCGGCGGTGCGCAGCGCAGTCAGGATGGTCATTTCGGTGAGCAGCATCGGGTAACCGCTCCCAACATCGGCGAGCACGCCGAACGCCGTTACCGTCTGCAAACCTTGGCGCATGTTCTTAGGATGGCCGTTGACGTATTTGAAGCCATAGAGGCGCCATCGCTTGTCGGCATCAGTTCGATGACGCCGTCATGGCTATGCGAGGCGATGCGAGGCGTCTTGTCGAAAAGTACCCAGCGACGGAAGTCTTCCTCGATGTAGCTGGCGAGTTCAGTCAGGAAGCGCTCGACACCGATGGCAATCACCAGCTTCATCATACGGTCGACGCTGACGAAAGCGTCACCATCCGCTACGAGGATGCGCGAAAGGGGGGCGAGGCGCATCGGAACTACTCTTTCGAGGGATCGCAAGGACGAGAATAACCGGGCGGGGGGAGCGGGTCAGGGGTAGACCGGCCTCAGACGATTGTCTACCGGCCTGCCGACCGCCGGACAGCTGTTAGCCATCACCCATCGATCGCGTGACGCCGAGCGCCGGATTTGCAAGAGATGGTTGCCGTGCTACGGCGACGCTCCAGGTCGAAAGGAAAGAAGATGGGACAAGAGTATGCCCGTGAGAAATTCGTGATCGCCATGTCCAACCTGGTGTCGCCCGGCGTCAGCCGGCGCGGGCGTTTCGCGCCTCCAGCGCGGCATTCATCCCTGTGAATCAAGCTTGTTTATATGGCGAAATTTCGACAAAAAGTCGCTCCGACTCGGATCGGGAGAAGGGATCGGATATGGTCTTTCGGTTGAAGAGCGACTTGGCAAGAAACTTGAGGAAGAAGTGCAATTCTTCAAATTTGGCAGAAGGATAAGAAAGGTGTGGGCGCACTCATGCCCACGTCGATCCATGCGGCGCGCCGCATGGCTAGTGTGGTCAATCCGCATTCTGGATTGCCGGTTTTGGAGCTTGGTGCCGGGACTGGTGTCATCACCAGGGCTATCCTGGAAAGAGGCATAGTTGACAGAAATCAAACTATCCACCACAGGCAAAATGTCTCAGCTTTTCAAGCGGATGCTAGGGGCAGTCCCTCGACTTTGTTGCGCGCAGTGTACCGCATCTATCCTGAACAGTGTACTTCAAATTTTGCACCGCCACATCCGCAGCCGGCAGCCAGCCGGTGGGCAGTGGGAGAGCAGCCGGACCAAGCGCAGCTTCGATTTGTAGGACCGCTTCGAATGGCTTACCCAAGAGATGCCCCATTACTACTAAGCCCCGGTTGTGAGTGAGGGCCATACCCTTTAGCTTCTTTGCGAATCACGGCCGGTCGTTGATAAAATGGAACGCCGTAAGTCGCATTGGTGGGGGATTGTGGGGATGGCGAATGAGCGGAAAACGGAGAATTTCGTTCGGGACCAGCTCAGGATGCGCGGATTCTACAATGATCCGAGCATCGTTGTGGAGGAGCAACGCAGCGCAAACCCGCAGATCGGTAAACTCCTTAAGGCGGCGTCAAAGCAGGGCAGCGGGATCGGGCAGCCTGAATTCATAATACGGTCCGAAAAATATCCTGACTTGATTGTCGTCATCGAGTGCAAAGCCAGTCCGCTCTTTCATCGGAGCGCTACGCTCGACAAGTACGCCAGCCACGCGTGTGATGGGGCTCTGCTATACGCAGCTAACCTATCCAAAAGCTTCGATGTTATCGCGATTGGTGTGAGCGGCGAGACTCCGGCGGAGATCAAGATTAGTCACTTCCTTCACCTCAAAGGTCAACACCGCGCTATCGAATTCTTGGGCCAAACCCTGCTGAGCATGGC
Organism: Mesorhizobium sp. WSM4808; assembly: GCF_055811675.1. Taxonomy (NCBI): domain Bacteria; kingdom Pseudomonadati; phylum Pseudomonadota; class Alphaproteobacteria; order Hyphomicrobiales; family Phyllobacteriaceae; genus Mesorhizobium; species Mesorhizobium sp. WSM4808. The sequence continues at coordinate 20,137 of NZ_JBVVQX010000039.1, read as the reverse complement.
GGATTACTATACCGCCTATGTTCAATCTCCGGCAAAATTTAACGAAGATTACGCGTCTCTGCTTAAATATAGTCAAGAGTTAAACAAGACTCTGCACGGGTACAAGGTCAAGGAATCTCAGCGTAGTTTGCTCCTTAGTGGCATTCTAATATCACTTAAGAACGGAGCGTTTACTGCCGGTTTCAGTAAGCACAAGACCGCAACACAACTTGCTAACGCTCTTGTTCAGACCGTCGTAGACGAAATGAGCGAGTCAGACGTGCCAAAGGAGCGGATCGAGAACCTACGGCATGCCTTCTCTTTTATCAAAACACACACACTGCTGTCGAAAGACAAAACAAAGTTTATAGACCTAATACGTGAAATAGACGAACACGTGAATGGGTTTATGAAAACTCACGCCTACTTTGATACAATCGGGCAGTTTTATATAGAGTTCCTTCGTTATGCAAACAACGACAAGGGGTTAGGAATTGTCCTAACTCCCCCGCACATAACCCAGCTCTTTGTGGAGCTGGCGGAGATAAATAAAAATAGTATTATTTGGGACAATTGTTGCGGCACCGGGGGGTTCCTCATAAGTGCCATGAAGAAGATGATATCCGACGCTGAGGGCGACTCCTCGAAGGTGGCAAATATTAAGGGACATCAGCTTTACGGCGTTGAGTACCAAGACGATATCTATGCACTGGCAGTGTCTAACATGATCTTGCATGGCGACGGGAAGAGCAACGTTGCCTTGGGCTCCTGCTTCGAGCAAGGACCTCTCTCGGGCGCTTCGCTACCAACAGTGGGTTTTCTAAATCCTCCTTACAAGGCCGATTCGGGCGACGTGGAGGAAATCGACTTCATCCTGAATAATCTCTCCTCCCTTATGCCCAAGGGCCGGTGTGTCGCGATCATCCCCATCAGCTGCGTCTTGGCTTCCGACGGTCCCGGGTTGGCGCTCAAGGAGCGGCTAATGAAGCAGCACACCATAGAGGCTGTCATGTCGATGCCTGAGGACCTTTTCCACAACTCAAAAGTCGGCGTGATTACGTGTACTCTGGTAATTACCGCGCACGTTCCCCATCCAAAGAAGAAAAAGACGTGGCTTGGTTACTGGCGTGACGACGGCTTCGTTAAGCTGAAGGCAAGGGGACGGATAGACGCCAACGGCGTCTGGCCAGGCATAATGGAGGGCTGGCTGAAGGCCTTTCAGAACCGAGAGGTTGATGGGGTAACTTCCGTCATGGCTGAGTTGAAAGCCGAAGACGAATGGTGCGCCGAGGCCTACCTGGAAACCGACTACAGCACGGTGGACGAGACGGTCTACGAGCAGGCACTCAGGCAGTACTTAGCCTTCCAAATCGCTGAGGGCAGCGCGTGAAGATGGTCCCCATCAGCGAAATATTTGAGGTCAAATACGGGACGAAACTCGATTTCCGAAACATGACCGAGGCCGAAGAAGGAATAAACTTCGTTACCCGTTCCCGCCGGAACTTGGGTGTGGGAGCCAAGGTGGAACCAGTTAGCGGCATCTCACCGCATCCGGCTGGAGCCATCACCGTATCTTTGGGCGGCACCTATCTGTTGAGCGCATTCGTGCAGCCTGAGCCGTTCTATACGGCGCAGAATATCAAGGTGCTTTCCCCTATGCAGGCGATGAGTTTCCGCGAGAAAGTTTATTACTGTACCTGCATCACCGCCAACCGCTTCCGCTACTCGACGCACGGGCGCGAAGCCAACCGCAGCTTCGACCGCATCCTTGTGCCCGCCAGAGAAGAGGTCCCAAGCTGGATAACAATGGCCAGCCCGAAGCTGCCTGTCCCGAAGTTCCGGAATCTCACCAATTCGGAACAGGGCGACGGCGGGATTGTTCCCTTATCGAGCCTCTTTGAGTTGGTGAACGGCCAGAACACCGTCGCTGAGGCAAGGTCGGAAGTTCGCCTCGATGAGAACTACGTGCCTTTGGTTCGGCCCTCCAAGACCCAGGAAAGTTCATTTGTTGAGTATGTGGATAAGCGGGAAGTGCCAAACGAAAAGGTGTTTCCGGCGGGGACACTTTATGTATCGACCAACGGACAAGGCAGCCATACATACGCTTACGTATCGACATTCGAGTTCGTCCCCAACATTGACGTGGTTGTCCTAAAGGACTTAAGTGGCTGTATGTCGCTCGGCGATAAGCTATATTATGCAGCTTGTATTTCCGCCAACAGATGGAGGTTCTCATATGGGCGGAAACCAAAAGGCGAGCGACTTGCTGACCTGCTGATCCCGTCGAGCGTCCCCAATTTTGGGCGGGATGCGGCGGTGTTCGATCATGTGCTGGCGGACATTGCCGTAACCACCAAATCGTTGTCCTGACATAATGAGCGGCAGCAATGCGCCGTAGCGGCGCGGTTCGGAGGAAAAAGAGACCGGTTTCAAACTGGCGGAAAAATCCGAGGGGTCGAACTCGACAGTTGATGAACGGCGCGCCCCCCCCGTGCCCTTCGTTCTCACGCGCGAGCGCCCGTGCTAATTCCCGCGATAGCTTCAGCCGACGGGGAGCGCAGCCCACCCGCCGTTCGCAGGCGTTGTTCGTCGCGTCGACCATTCCTGGCCATTGGGCAAAGGTCAAAAGTTGATCGCGAGCTCGCCTGAACTTGTTTTGGATATCGCGGGCCAGATCGCACGACGTTGTGGTGGCGAAGATATCGTCCAGACTTCGCTCCAGGGCGCGACGCTTGCCGGCGATGGTCGAGGCGGCGAAGGTTTCGATACCGTCGGCTAGGGAGAAGGCCCTTTGCAGCCAACGCTTGAGCCGTGAGGGCAGCATGTCTTCACTTGCCTCGTCCGCATAGGCGACGTCGCGGGCAAGATGCGCCAAGCAGGTCTGATGCGCATTTGCGTGACCTTGTTGCGCGGCATAGCGATCGGAACACCAGACGTCGGGCCGATGGCCGTCCATCAGGGTCCGGACCACGATGGCGCCGCGCGTTGGCGCCGCTTGATGAACAACCGCTTCGGCGCAGCGAAACACCCAGTGGTAGGCGTTGCTTCCTTCGATCCGCACGCCGGTCTCATCGGAGGCGATGACCTTGGCCCGGCGCAACGCCGCGACGGCCTTGTCGCACTTGGCCGCGAACGCGCACGGCGCACGGCGCACGGCGCAACATGTTCATCAGTCCGCCCTGGCTAATGGTGATCCCCAGGCTACACCCCAGTTGGTGCTGATGTCCTGTTCCCATCTTCGAAGACTATATCGACTTCGAAAACGATAATCCCCATAGTTTTCCGAGCTTGGACTTATCTCTGAGTGGCAAGGGAGAAACTCGGTGACACTGGACGGCTTCCTGAGCTTTCTCGCCCTCTTTATTGCGTTTTACGCAATCGTGCCGCCGGTGACACGACAGCGCGCGCGGTCGCATCTTGCGGTGCAGCCCCTGTCCGAAATCGGACAGGGCCACGACTACGCAGCCGCTGCAATGCGCAGAATAACTTAGGGCGGGCCTTTTGGACAACCCGCCCCACATTTTAGCAAAATTAACGACCGCAGCAGGGGCAGCCGCTTCCAAGCGGTCCCATCGTAATCTGTTCAGACTTTTCGATACGCTCATTGAGGGTGCCGATTTCGACCCCAGGCTGGGTGATCCGTTTTACAAACTCTTTCTGATCAGCCAATGACAACTTCGTATATCCCCGAATAACCTTGCGCAGTTCATCGTTCATCATCTTCTCCTAGTTTCCGCCGCAAACGGCGCATTTCTTTTTTGGCCACCAAGGCAAACGTCGAGAGATGGGGATTTCGTTACACACTGCACATGATCGTCGATACTCGATCAGCCCGTTTCGCATGCCCAGGTTCTTTTCTTCGGACGTTATGTCCTTCTCGATGTCGTGGGAATCTATGATTTTTTGTTGATCGGTCCGCATCCTGAATTCGAGAGCGATATCGTTGATTCGGCCTTCGCCGATTGCACGCCAGGCCTGCTCCATTTCATATGAATCGCGCACGGCACGTGAGCTGTAGGCCAGATCGTCGTCCCACCGGCTGAAGACTGCCCAAAGAGCGAAAAGCAGTTGGATCACCGCCGCCACCGCGAGACCAACTTTAAGCGCCGTCAGGTAAGTTGCTGGCAGTCCGAACGCGTCTGAGCCCGCAATACCACCAAGGATGATAGGAATTGCAAACGCCCAGAAATCGCGCAGCTTCGTAAGAAGCTTAAGACGTCTAAGACGGCGCGAAAAAACGATATATGTGCCATGGCAGTTCAGTGCGGAATTCCACGCTTGTGTGCGCATCTCAGCTTCAGTGATCATATCGGCTCGATGACAAAATTGTTGATTCAGTGGTGGGAGTAAGCCTGTCGGCTGCCTCGCCTCCCCCAGAAATACGAGCAGTAACATGTGGGCCTGAAGCACGGTAGGTTGTGAATGGAAAAGTTATTCTTACTTTACGTGATACTCACAGACTCACAGACGATCGATCTCCATGACAAAGAAGCCTGACAGAACCGTTTACCAACGCCCTTCCCACAAAAAGTGGGTCGACAAACGAAATGACGCCGGTCGCGGCTTCGCTCATGATACGCAGAAGGATGCGATACAATCTGCCAAGGAAAAAATCACCAACCAGGGCGGTGGCGAACTGACGGTGAAGGGCCGTGACGGAAAAATCCGTAGCAAGGACTCTGTCGGCGGCGGCAACGATCCCAATCCTCCGAAAGACAAAAAACATTAGGGAATGTCCTTCGGACCAGGCTCCACTCCGCCGCTGTCATACCAAGGCTTAGCGGACGGGGGTTCCGCACACAGAGGCGTAAGGACCGATTCTTCGTGTGAGCGGCAAGGATCTTGCTTAGTAAAAATATGCCACTCAGCGATGCCACCACTTGAAATTACTTACCAAATACCCCGAAAATTTTTATCACTCTTCGGCAATCAAGCCGATGTTTGTAACGGAACCCTCTAAAGTGCATTCCTGATCGGAAACATGTCTTCGCCGTAGTGGTGAAGCCTCGTGTGATGCCGTCGGCATAACCACCGTACCCTTAGAGGCTCGTCATATTGATCATGATGGGCATCGACCGCTTCGAACCCGCAGACCTCACATGTTTGCTTCTCCAGCTCGCCTGCCTTCACTGCTCGCTGCACAGCAAGGTGAGCATCATATTTGCCTGGATTGGCACGACGCCAATTCGCCTGGCGGGTATCGGTTTTCAGCATCGCTGCTCCTTCCTTTTTCAACCTACCCGTAAGGGGACTACTGGCCATCGCGTGGTTTCGTTACTCTCCTCAGAGGGGCCTCAAGACGCCGTTTGATCGTGCGTCGGTTTTTTTCCTGCTTGGCCAGGACCTGGCTGATCGTACTCTGGGAGACACCGAATTCCTCGGCAAGGGCAGCGAGCGTCGCACCATCCCGCCTTTTGCGTTCAATCACCACATTCCGGCTGGCTTTCGATGCTGTCATTCTTACATCACCCTATGAAACGAATTGACGTGAGCTGGCATATCACGATGTAAATCGTTCTTTATTTGTTTTCCTATGGATGCCGCCTGATTCCACAGACACATTCTTCGGACCAGGCTCTATTCCGCCGCGGTTATGACCACGGCTCCACGGAACCCCGACGGTTTTCCGCACATTCGCGTGACGATCCTTTGTGCTGGATATCTCGCCGGAACAGTTGCGCCATCTGGCGCAGAATCCGTTTGCCATAGAGGGGGCCGAGGGCTTCGCCCTTCTCTCCCCCAAACATCCTTCCGCCCACCTTCCTCCACTGCGCTTGCGCTCCGTTCCGTGCAGGCCGTGACGAATCCGACCCCAGGGATGGTTTCTAGCCGGTTCGACAGATCGGAAGATCGACAGAATGAATACGGGCAGCGTCGTGGAAGCCTGCACCACGGCGACCATCACGTCCGAAGTCGAGATTGTTGCCACAGCCAGTCCAAACATGGGCTGGCGGATTGGCTTGGACGGAGCGGATTCCTGCAGGGTGGTCATGATCAGACCCTTTCGATCTCGCGGTCGCCCATCGCGTTCAACAAGACGCGCATGGGCATCTCGCTTCGGGCGGTGGCCGCCGACACGCTTGCGACGCAGTCAATCGGCATCCGCCTGCCTGTCATCTGGCGCATCGTCTGGAGCGTCGCGGGGGTCGTGGCCCTGGTTGCCGGCCTTGTCTGGGGATCGCGCCAGGGCGTGCAATATTCGCTCTCGCTGGTGACGCTCAAGGCGCTGCCGGTCCTGACCGTCGGCGGCTTCTCCTCCATCCCGGGCGCGATTGTCGGTGGACTCCTTGTCGGCGCAACCGAGGCGTTGGCCGACATCTACATCGGCCCGCTGGTCAATGGCAGCGTTTGTGGTTTGCCTACATCCTCGCTGTCGGCTTCCTGCTCATACGTCCGGAGGCAATGATGTCGAACTGGCTAACATAGATGCCGCCAACTTGTACCGCGACATCGGGATACCGAGATCGAGCATGTGGACATCCATGCCCATCAGCAGTTGGGCAAACCCCTCGATGACATAGATCAATCCCAGAGTGGCCATGAACAGGGTCAACGCATCGCGATTTCGCAACGGTCGCAGCACCAGCCACTCGATCAGTATCGCCATCACCATCATGACAAGGGATGTGACGATAAGGCCAAGGCGAATGGCATGCCTTTCTCGGTCAGGGTGACGAAGGTCAGCGCCGAAAACAGCAGCATCGCTCCTTGCGCGAAATTGAAGACTCCGGACGCCTTGTAGATAAGCACGACGCCGATCGCGACGAGTGAGTACATCACTCCAGCAAACAGGCCGCTGACCAATGTTTCAAGGAAATAGGACATGAGTTCCTCAGTGAACCGTGCCGAGATAGGCGGTTATCACGTCGGGGTTTTTCGCACCTCGTCGGGTGCCCCATCTGCGAGCTTGCGGCCGTAGTCGAGCCGCGCGAGGATACGATCAATCAATATTCAAAGACCTTATTGTCCCTGACCACGCTGTATTCCGGTTTTGTTATTTTTGTCGTCGAGAAGATAAAGGCGATGACCCTGCCGATGAAAATTATGTTCGTTGCGACGGTTGCGAGCATGCTGTCCGGTCTGGTAGTGACGATATGGGGCAGCCGTTTGACTGATTTGAAGGAGTGAACGACCCCGAAAAGGTGGTTGATCAATACGACGACACGGAAGACATGCCGGACCAGCAATTCTTTGACAAACGAATTGCTGACTTCGCCATAGCAACCAACCGCAACAGCCGAGTCAACGACAAGCGCGCCAAATCGCTACTCTTGGCATCCTACTGTTTTGCCGCGGGTATACTGTGTCACGCGATTTTTTTATGATCGCGCTCTTTTAAAGGAGGGTGGATATGGTGACGGAGAAGAAAACGAAGGGCTCCAAGGCGGCTAAGAAGCCGCAAAAGTCACCGAAGGCCGGGTCGGGTAGCAGCATCAAATCTGAGATGGCAAACCGCGGCAAAGTCACGGTAACCAAGAAATAGGATCGGCCGCTGCCGGGATCGTGCTCCGATCGATTGAGCATGGGCCTTGCGGCGAACGTGTCACTTCCAGCTGCAATTGAACAAGCAGCGTAGCCGCTTCGAGCGCCCCGCCGCCAAGCAGTCTGTCGACGCCTTGCACACTGCCTCAACATGCTGATCGAGACGGAAGGACTAAACTACACGCCGGCCGAATATTCGGCGTGGCTTGAGGAGCCGGATTCCGGCACATCGAGACGGTCTTGTTCCACGCACCCGCCGCGAACGGGGCTGTCATCGGCCGAGTGGAATAGGCGCATCGCAATTTCGAATTCTGAGGATACCGAACCTCCAAAAAATGGACGAGGTCGTGATTGTCGCGCTGCGCCGGGCTCCACTCTCGCTCTCATGCTTGCCCGCGATGGACTGAACATACTCGCCATCGACCACGATCTTCCCGAGCGACACGACGTTGGGGCACTTCGTACAGCCGGCCGGCGTGTTCTGGCTCCGGCAACTCTGACCTTGATATGCTGGTTCGGGTATGACCTGAGGCATCGACCTGTTCGGCCGGCGCATGTCGCCGATGCGGAAGACGCGACTTCCGAACCTGATGCAGATAGGCGGCGGGCGCTTACTAGGCGCGAATGCGCAGTGACTTCGGCCAGTAGGGAGTCTAGGCTGGAATGCCCTTCTGCAAGCACGAAGGTCGCGCCGCATGCCCCGATTTCTCGCCGTCTACACCATGAAACCCAAAGACCTCGCTCGCTTTCGCAACCTGCCCAAGCCGGAGCAGGACGCGATGGACGCCATCGGGTTAAAGCAGTGGACGGACTGGGAAGAGAGGAACGCCGCGTCGATCCCGATCGTGGCGGCATGGTCGGCAAGACAACGCGCGTGACCAAGGACGGCATCGCCGGCACCGTGACTCCCTTCTGCGGCTATATTGTCGTTGAGGCGGAGACCATCGAGGCCGCCGCCCGCCTTTTCGAGAACCATCCGCATTCCTCTGTCTTTCCAGGAGACGGCGTGGACATCATGCCGTTCCTCACCGAACCCGCCTCCTAGCCCTTCGCCTGTGTAGCATACGTCACGCCCCCCCCGTTTGGCTTCGACCTGAAGGATTACGGCGCCCTCTTCGCAGAGAAGATCGGGTTGTTCGTGGCGCGCGCAGCGAAGCCGAAGGAGCTTGTCTGGGTTCCGGGTGCTGGCATGTCGATATTACGACCGTGTGCCCCTCGACAAGCTTGGTGGCTTCTTCAACCAGTATCTCGCCGCGGAGATCGAATCGTTATCTGCGCCGCAAAGTGCGGCCGGTGAGCGGCTTGGCCCTGCGTTCGAGTTGGCCACGCCTCGCTGGGATCGAGCATGTAAATGGCTTGCGCAGCAACGGTGCGATCACACTGGAGCAACGGCATCAGGAAACCGCCATCCTTGTGCGCCCGGGCGCTTGAGGGTTCTGCCGGTGCGCTATTGCTCGTCGGTAGGGCTTCGGGGCTGGCGAGTCTGCCAAGGCGAGCAACGACAGGCGATGCCGGCAGACATTACGTTGCGGCACTTGATATTGCAGTGCAGCAAGCGTAGAGCACCGCGCGCTTATCGGAGTGTCGTCCATGGCCCTTACCAATGCTGGTAACGAGGCAGAACCTGTCGAACAATCGAGCCATTCTGAGGTCGAGCAGCACAGCACCAAGGTGCTGATGCTGGGCGCGCTCGGTGTCGTTTACGGCGATATCGGCACCAGCCCGATCTATGCATTCCGCGAGGCGTTGCATGCATCAGCCGGTGGCAACGTCGCCAACCGTGGCGACATCCTCGGCGTGCTGTCGCTGATCATCTGGTCGCTGACGATCACCGTGACGATCAAATACATCATGTTCGTGCTCCGCGCCGACAATCGAGGCGAGGGCGGGGTGCTGTCGCTTATGGCGCTGGCGCGCAACAGTTTCCCGACCCGCTCGTCGGTGATCCTCCGCATCGGCATCGTCGGCGCAGCGCTTTTTTTCGGCGACGCAGTCATTACGCCGGCAATCTCGGTACTGTCGGCGGTCGAAGGTATGAATGTCGTCACGCCGACATTCCAGCCCTATGTGGTGCCGCTGACACTGGCCATCCTGGCGATCGTGTTTGCGGTACAGCGGTTTGGCACCGGCGGCGTAGGATTGGTGTTCGGGCCCGTTACCGCGCTGTGGTTCCTGGCCATCGGCCTTTCCGGCCTCAACCACATCATGGACGACCCGGAAATCCTGCTGGCAATCAGCCCGCATTACATCGTGTCGTTCCTGGTCAACTCGCCCGAAGTCGCCTTCGTCACGGTTGGTGCGGTTTTTCTCGCCGTCACCGGCGCTGAGGCGCTCTATGCCGACCTCGGCCATTTCGGGCGCAAGCCGATCGTGCTTGCCTGGCTGGCAATCGTGTTTCCTTGCCTGTTGCTCAACTATGTCGGGCAAGGCGCCTTCGTGCTGGCGAATGGCGGTGTCGTCGGTCATCCCTTCTTCGAGATGAACGAAGGCTGGATGCTTATCCCGATGGTGGTGCTGGCGACGGCGGCGACCGTGATCGCCAGCCAGGCGGTGATCTCCGGCGCCTTCTCGCTGACCAGGCAAGCGGTGCAGCTCAACATGCTGCCGCGTTTCGTGATCCTGCATACGTCGGAAAAACAGTCGGGCCAAATCTACCTGCCGCGCGTCAACCTGCTGCTGGCGCTGGTGGTGATGCTGCTGGTGGTCGGCTTCGGTGAATCGAGCAGACTGGCCTCGGCCTACGGTATTTCGGTGACCGGCAACATGCTGGTGACGAACATACTGCTTTTAGTTGTGATGACGCGCATCTGGAAATGGCCGCTCGGCGTCGCGGTCGCCTTGATGGCGGTGTTCGCCTTCGTCGATACCGGCTTCTTTGCCGCCAATATAGTCAAGGTGTTTGAAGGGGGCTGGTCCTCGCTTGCCATTGCCGCAGTTATTGTGCTGACCATGTGGACTTGGATCCGCGGCACCCGCTATTTGTTCGATAAGACGCGCCGGAACGAGATCCCGCTCGATTTCCTTGCCGGCAACCTGCTGAAGAAGAAGCCGCATCTGGTGTCGGGCACCGCGGTGTTCCTGACCAGTGATCCACTGAGCGCGCCGACCGCGCTGATGCACAGCCTCAAGCACTACAAGGTGCTGCACGAGCAGAATGTCATCCTTTCGGTGTTGACGGCACCGCAGCCGGTCGTGCCCGACAGCGAGCGCGTCAAGATGGAGACGGTCAACGAGTTGTTCATGCGGGTGACGCTGACCTTCGGCTACATGGAGCAGCCTAACATTCCGCGCGCGCTGGCGATCTGCCGCAAGCAGGGCTGGAAGTTCGATATCATGACGACGTCCTTCTTCCTGTCGCGGCGCTCGCTGAAGGCTTCGCCCAATTCCGGCATGCCGATCTGGCAAGACAGATTGTTCATCGGCCTTGCGAAGACGGCGGCCGATGCGACGGAGTATTTCCAGATTCCGACCGGACGCGTCATCGAGATCGGGACGCAGGTGGCCGTTTAGGCATGCCGCGGTTGAGCAGAATCAATTGGCATTCCCGAGCCGGTGAATGCCTGACCGGGCGGAGGCCAACAATGCTTGCGCCCAACTTGGGTCCGGTTTTCCCGGCCCGAAGCTTCCGGCCCCAAAGCCGTCCCTTTACGCCTGCGATCATTCCCGTTCCCCATTGTCTTGCCGGCCCACCACTCCAGATGCGCTGAAACGACCTCGCAGGGCAGCAACTTATTCATTTGAACGTGATCGATGTGCCGTGGTCCGACCTTCAATCTTTCAGTTCACAGGCAAGCGTTCCCAAAATCGGCCTGCCGCCTATGCCGGCCCATTCATGACAGAAACCGCATTCGGCATTGCCGTCGCTGACCAGGCCCTGGGCTTTGTCAGTCCGTGGATGATCCTCGGCTTCAGCTCTCAGATCGCAGCCGGCGGCGCACTCAACGATCCAGCCTGGCAGGCTCGTCGGCTGCATCAGAACCAAGCCCTGTCCAGGAGACGTTCCTGAATTCCTCTTTCGAATAGGACCGCTTACAAGGAATGCATAAGAAGTCAAAAGCGTGGTCTGATGCTGGTTCCCGACAAAGCAACTGACTCGGATGTGTCGTTTAAGCTAGCGTATAGCGTAGTTGGAGGTAGCGCGAACCCGTTGCCTATTTCGTAGTTTGGCGTGGAGGTTGACACAAAAATTCTGCCGAGCTCGGTGGGCGCCGGAGAAATGACCATCATCGTCACGCGCCCTACAAAGACCAGCAAGCTGGCCGTCAACAGCTCCGACAACTCAGGCTTTACCGATTCCGTGGTGTTGACGCCGTTATCCGAGCCAATCAAGGACGGCGATAAGTTTCGGAGCAAATGTGAGATCAAAAAGACGCCTAACCCCGGTCCGGTGGTCGCAAATCAATCGTTCTCGTGGGTATGCCCTCGGCTCCATGCTGGAAAGTATCGTGCGACACTCAGTGGAGTGCCTGGAACCAATCCGGGACGGGCTGTTCGCCTTTCTTGGGCAGCCTCGCTTGCGTTGGATGGCGATGGCGTAGATGAATCTGTGAGTTTGGCCACGTCATCCGGTTCCGTCATCGACGCAGGAGCAGATGCTGGCATTAGCACATCGTTTGAAAGCAATAACAATCTTGTTGATCTAAAGGAGCCCGGTATGCTCCCGATATTTTCTGTTACGGTTCTTTCGACTGCCTGGCACGGTGACTTCTCACAGCCCTCCAACGACCCAATTGTTATTCCTGAAAACGTGTCGATATTGATGACCCGTCTATAAGGGAATCGCTGGCCATACAGGCATTACCTCGACGACGGAGATAGTCGTCCGTGAGGATCGCGCCGGGCGGTCGTGGCAATCAGCCCGAGTGGCTCGCCAGCACCTCGAAGGCCCGCTGCAGCCAGGCGAGAACATCAAGACGATCTGATTACCCTGGGCCTCCTAGTTGAGGCCCTACTTCATTTCGGTAGACGGCAAATCGGCAAAGCCCCCATGCCCGTCAGCCGGCGACCCGGCCAGCTTCGTTTTCCAGCCAATCCTCGATCCGCTGGCACAGCGAGCCCAGAAACACATGGAAAAACATGGGTTCCGATGAGCCGTCAGGGATAAACGACGGGTGTTCGTTCTCGTCCATCACCCACGTGCCGACGATTTCGCCATCCCTAGTGACCACCGATCCGTCCTTGCAGAGGTTGATTTTAAACCGAAGTGGCTCGGTAAGCGATACGCCGTGGTGGGCCACCAGCTCGGCGATCTGCTCCTTCGTCAGCTCGACCGGGATAAAATTGGTGACGCGCCGTGGCCGGGGCGACGCCCTGCGCGTCCTCTTTCTCGCCCAGGGTGGATTGGCGTTCGCGGCTGCAATCTCGGTTTGCCGTAAGAGGTTCTCCGGCTCGAAGGCACCACAGGGGCCAGCCTGATCGTGGAACACTGCGGCCGACCGGATAATGTCCGGCATCCTGCCTTCGCTCTTCGCGACACTTGGTATCGACGTGTTGAAGCGAGGAGCGAAGCGCCGGATTGCGGTGCTTTCCCGTTCGTCCATCTCGGAGACATCACAGGGCGCGAACGCGATCGACCAAGGGAGTGAGACATCGGGTACCCGGTGATAAAAGTTCCCAAGGCTTTGTATGGGGCGTTCCGCCAGCTCCCAAGTTTGGCCGACATATACGACCTCACCCCCGCACCCGATCAGGTAGATTCCAGTTCGCATCCTAGTGGTTGATAGCAACGCATCGAATTCGCGATGCCGTTCGCGCAGGAAGACCTGGCGCTTCCATAAGTGAAATAGCGGCCGAGCGTTACTCATCGATATCCTGCCCAAGGTTTACAGATTCTAAGCGCGGAAGGTTGGTTTCGATGTTAAATCGGCTCCATGCTATATCGTGCTCGTCAATTTCCACGGAGCACGTTGCCCACAGTGACGTCCGCGCTTGTCGCCGCCCGTTTCCACCGACAAATCACCTCAGATTTAAGGTTCTCAGTTGACCAAAAGTTGAGTATTCCGCGGCAAACGACAACCATCAACGTGAACGCTTTCGACATGAAAATAAACAAGTCTGCCCTCATCTCTGCACAAGATTTTGTACGTCTTTACCCTAGACCGGCTGGAGAAGAACCCAAGCGGCTAAAGCCGCTTATGGCGGTCGTGAGGGCCGTGGCCGCGAAAAGTGGAAACCGCTGCGCAATGCCTGTCTGCGACCAGCACATGATCGCAGATGACGGTGAGTTTCTTGGGGAGGTAGCCCACCGCGAAAGTGCCCGGGTCGACGTCGATCTATTCAGCAACGTACTTTAGCATTACGCGAGGCGGAATTTCGTCGGGCCCTAGCACTCTGCCTGGATACCGCATCAGTCAGAGTTGAACGGCAAAGCCAAGCTGATTGTGCTCTCGCCTTCGCAGTCCAACTTCAAGCCGATCGGCCGGCTAGAACGTATAGTGTCACATTAGGCTGTCCTCGTCAGCCGGCACATCGAAGAGCTTCGTCCTGAGCCTTGAGAAGCTTCCGTTTACCCATCGATCGACTCCGTGCACGCCAATAGGCTGGGAGCTTTGTCGAGTCGGGCGCACGAAGAAATCAAATCTGGCCCTGGGGTCGAATACAGGTTGTTAGGCCCGCGTAGTCCATGAGCGCCGCTTTGTTCGGAGGGAAAGCGATGGCGGTGGAATGGACGATCACGATCGAGGGCAGGAACGAGTTCGGTGACGTTTGCCGGAAGGCGGTCCGCATCGACAAGAGCTGGGAACGTCTGTTTGACGGCGACGTCGGCCTGTCGATCGAGGACAGCAAGACCATCATGGCGGCGCTGCAGAGCGCGGTCGTGAACCATGAGGCGGAGACGTATTCCCTCTTTCGTCGGGTCTGCCCGGATTGCCACAGGTTTCGGCCGGTCAAGGACTACACGACGCGACGGATCCGGACTGTCTTTGGCATCGTGGAGGTGCGCAATCCTCGTTGGATGCTGTGTCGGGATTGTTACCCAGGCATGGTCGATGCCTTTGCGCCGCTGCGGGAGATCTGCCCGGATCGAGCGACATCCGAGCTGATGGAACTGACGGCGCGGCTGGGGAGCATGATGCCGTACCGGCAGGCTGCGAGAGTGCTTGCCGAATTCCTGCCCGTTGAGCCGACCGAGACGCATGCCACCGTGCGCAAGCGAACCATCAGGATTGGCGAACGGCTCGACGATCAGGTTGCTGAGGAAGAATTGCACGCAAGGGCGCAAACGGACGAACGACGCCAGCTTGAAATGCAGCTTCCCGGCGATCGACGCAAAGAGTTCGTCATCAGCATCGATACTGCGCATGTTCGCAGCGCCGATTCCAATTCCGCGCGCAACTTCGAGCTCGTTGTGGCCCGATGCGGCCGCGGCGGGCGGGGCGAATGCGGCGGTCGCTATTTCGTGACCGGCAGCACCGACCAACGGGCAATCCGGGATCGCGCCCTTCATGCCCTTCGGGAAGTAGGCTACCGCGGCTTTGGCGATGTGACGGTGATTTCGGACGGCGCCGAAATCCTGAAGCGGCTACCCCGCGCAATGCCGAAGCCGACGGCCCACATCATCGACTGGTTCCACATCGCCATGAAGGTCCAGCCGATGCAGCAGATCGCCGATCATATGGCTCGATCCCGATCGGGTCTCTCTGAAGCGCTTCCCGCAATCGACCGTGACGTCAGAGCGGTGAAGTGGCGCCTGTGGCATGGGCGGGTCGATCGCGCGATCACCGATCTGGAGCAACTCTTGGAGAGGGTGAAGGCTTCGCAAGGAGACAGCGAGTTCTCCATCGCCCGACTTCAAAGCCTCGGCTTGCAGCTCCTGACCTATATCCGTTCGAACCGCGGCGCGATCGTCAACCATGGCAAGCGCTACCAAGCCGGCCTTCGCTTCGCAACGACTCTGGCTGAATCGGCGGTGAATTCACTTGTCGGCAAGCGCATGGTCAAGAAACAGCAGATGCGGTGGTCGCTCCACGGTGCTCACATGCTCATGCAGGTCAGGACGGCAGATCTCAACGGCGAGCTTCGCAATCGATTGCGAGCACCGTTCCGACAGCCAGAGCCGAACGTGCCACCACTATTCAAGCCCAAACCGCCTCTCCTGCGCGCCGCCTAACCCCAGAGAAGTTACCGGTCTCGTCTTTGATGAGGAACTCCGCCCCCTCGCTGCCGATCTGGCGGATACGATGCGCGCTGCGCCGGGCATCGGGATCACCGCCCCACATAACGGCATCTTGAAGCGACTGGTCGTGATCGAACTTTCGCCCACAGGAGGGCTCCGGACCTACGTTAATCCCGCAATCCTTTGGGCCTCCGATGGAATGATCAGGCACACGGAAAGCAGCGTCTCTATGCCGGGCGTCACCGAGGATCTCGAACGACATGCCCGCGTCCGTCGTAAGCTATCAGGATCTCGACGGCACCGAGAAGATCGAGGACGCCAACGGTCGGCTGGCGGTCTGCCACCAACAACATGAGATTGATCAACTCGATGGAATCTTTTGGATTCAAAAGCTCTCGCGCCGGAAGCGGGAACGACTGATCAAACGCTATGAGAAACTGGGGCGAGTTCCATAGCCGGCTGTGCGGTCACGGGCGCAATCAGGTCCGGCGCGTTGACCCTCGTCGCATCGAGGCATGCGCCGACTGTAGACTTCTGATGTTTGCGGGCTGCCTCCTGGAGGAGTACCGCAAATTGCCGTAGGGAAATCCGATCCGCCCGCAAAACCTGCCTGATGAGGGGATCGCGCAATATATTGGTCAAAGTCAGCTCGGAGTGATCCATGACTTTCTTCCTTCAGACAGAAGGTACACGGCCTGTATGATGAGCGTATGTCAAAAAACGCGGGGCCAGCCGGCTCGCAGCACCGGGTACGCCACTCCACATCGTAGGCTTTGGGTCGAAGCGCTCCGGAGCTGGGCCGCGGACCCTCAGTCGGTCAATTGAACAACCCAAGCATCGCGGTCACACGCTGGATTGTGAAATTCGAGTGACTGCGCAGCTTGGCCCGCGCGGGCCGCGGACGAAAATCCTCCCATAGTCGTCGTGGTAAAACTCGACAGCTCGACCCTGCCCCCGTTTGAAGCTTGTATATCTGGGTTGTTATACCCATCGCGAACGATGCCATTGGTGCCCCATCAGTTAAATGCGTTCCACGTAGGGGCGCGGATTAGTCAGTTTCATGACTCAAATGCTGCTCTGAAACTCACTTTCAAGGTCTTAGTCTTGCAAATTTCGTTATCGAACCACCTCTCCTCAATCCGCGATTGCAGCAGGCCGTTCGCCGGAGCATACCGGCCCCTCTATGCGAACAGCAGCCGATCTTTGATCTTCCGCGTGACCTCATAGTCTTCCGCCCACCATGGCTTCTCGCCCTTGGTCCGCGGCGGCTTGGCAAGTTGAAGTTTGGTCTTGGCCGTCGCCGCCTTCTTTTGCGCGATTCTGAAATGATAGTGATCGAAGATGCGGATCGCCTCTATCATATAGGACACAGCGACACGACGGTCTTTGAAGAGGAGCAGGTTTTCTCCATTCTTGCGATCAGCGGGGTCAGAGAAGTTGTATGAGCCGGTGTAGACACGCGCAGTGGGCTTATCGAAATCGATCACGATGAACTTATGATGCATCCGATTCCCCACGTTGCCGGCGGTAGGCTCTTTCTTGAAGGGCTCCGGCAGATTTTCCGCCAGTTCAGCCGGAAAAACAGGCGCGACCTTGCCGTCGGGCAATTGTACGTCGATGCCTCCAACTTCCTTGTCGGAAATGCCGTAGACGAAGATTTCCTTGTCCTTGACAACTCTCTTGATCGCTTCGGTTACCGACCCGGGCGTCTGGTGCAAGAAGGCAAGGGAGAAGAATAGAGATGACTTAGTCTCGCCTATGTCGGCGGCGACTTTGTCGAGTAGCGAATTGTCACTGGAGTGCGGAGAGAATGCTACCTTTGCATCAATCCCAGCCAAACCGAGGTCCGCCCATTCGGCGGATGCCAAACCGCCGAAAACCTCGGGATCATCGGATGCCCAATAGCCGTCGAAGGCAAGGAGATAGGGCTGGACCGCCGTGGCACCATCGACCACCAGCGCGTTGTTGGACTGGACGAAGAAGCCACGCCAGGTGAAATTTGTCGAGCCGCAGACGACCTTCTTAAGGTTGGGGCCATTGATGACGATCGTCTTGTTATGCTGCAGGCTGCCCATGTCTTGCCGCTTGACATTCTTGGCGCCAGCCGATTTCGCGAGTCGTTCTGCTGCTTGGTTTTCGCCCGATCCGGACTTTTTATGTTCGGCGCTGTCATCAATAATGATCTTGAGTTTGCTGCCAAGCTTTTCAAGCCGCGAGACCACGTCTGGCTCGCTCAGATCGTACGCCACGACCCTAACCTCAGCTCCTGCGGCAATCGCCTGATCGAGCGCCTCGAGAATCGCGTGACGCGCCTCAAATCCCATCCATGCCAAGGCAGCGGTCGCCTTCGGGTGGGTAGGAACAAAACTCAGCCCCTTCGCCGCTGATTTAGGAAGCAGAGTGGAGATTTTTCCAGCAGATTCATAGCGATCGACAAACGCTTGGGAGGACACGAAGCCCCGCGTGTAGCTTATGTTCAACTGCCCTGGATAGGTTTCTCGTCTCAACTCAATTGCCGCGTGTTGCTGCTCTCCATAGCTCAATTCATCCTGCTTGTTCATAAAGACAGGCGAGACGCGATAAACAAATTCGCCGTCGAGTTCGGCATCGCGTGGGAAGTGAACCCAGCGGAACTTCTGAATGGGTGACCTTAGGGTGGACATTCGGTTTGGGTCGACCTTTCCACCAAGTCCTGGAAACGCGATGCGATTTTTGAGCGCGTAGAACCGGTCACCCCCCGGTTCCTTATACTCAATAGCAAAGCCCACAAATTCCTTTGGGGGCTTGCCCTCTTTCCAGTTCATCGCGATTAGGGCCATCCCGTCGCCCCTGTGCAACTTGAGCGAAAAGAGTGCGGCACTGTTCTTGCCACCGACCTGGAATTCTCCTGCCATATTCCCCTCCCGAAATGACCGTGCCTTTTCCGTTTTAGGTGCGTGTCTATGGGCCCCCGCGGACCTGAAATGCCTCATTGAGAAGCGCAGCCAATCTTATCGCGCCCATGCCGAGCTGACGGTCCAGCATGCCGAGGCTCGACCTGCGGTATTTGCAATCAAAAAGAGCCGTATCCGCAACTTCCCCCGAAACCAAACTAGCCGTGAGATTGTTTCTGTTTTGTGACAGTCCTGAGGCGTCCCTGTGCCGCGCAGACTCTCGGCAGACCTGTCTAATACGACAATGTGCATCGATCGATGCCAAAACGCCAGCATAAACAAACGTCAAACTCTGACCGGTGAGCAATAGTCTTATAGACACAAATATCGCCGATCTTCATACTTCGTCTCTCGCCCCAACGCTGTTATTGTTGAATCCTTGAGTTCAGGGCCATATCGGTCACCTCCTTCACCGTTCGGCCGTGGAGATACGCAGGTTGGTGAGCGCAATGGCCGGAGACGTCTCGGTCGAAGGACGGATTTGCGCTTCGGCCGGTAAGTCGGCACAGATATCCATCCCGAGGTGCGAGTCCGAATGACGATACTCCCGCATCCCCTTGCCGCGTTCTAGGGCTCGGATAAGATCGGACTGAAATGCTCGAGGCCGCCTGGTGACTGACCGTTCTCCTTCAGAAGCCCTTACACATGCCGGCGGCGTAGTCTTCCGCTCCCGCGACGGCGCGGTCGAGTTCCTGCTGGTCACTGCGCGCCGTCAGCCGGGCGAATGGGTGCTGCCTAAGGGTCACATCGAGGAGGGCGAGCAGCCCGATCAGGCGGCGGTGCGCGAGGTCGAGGAAGAGGCCGGCGTGCGCACGCGCGTCGTACGGCCGCTGGGCGATATCGAGCTGGTCGTTTACGGCCAGCCCCAGCGCATTGCCTTCTTCCTGATGTTGGCGACCGGAGATGGAGAAGACCGCGAAGGGCGCCACTTTGGCTGGTTCGGGCTAGAGGAAGCGCTCAGTCGCATCACCTTTGCGGAATCGCGTGAGCTGATTGCCCGGGCGGGCGGTCTACTGGAGAAGGCGCGCTAGCATGAGCGTCACGGCGCCGCGCATTGGTGTGAGGTACCGCGGCGAAGGGTCCGCTGGAGAAGGGCTGAACGCATGAGCATCGGCGAGCTTTTTAGTCGAGCTGGTCCTGGCCGGCCTGATCACGCTGGCGGCGCTCTTCTTCCCGGCTTACAGCATGGGGCTGCTCGGTTTCGGGCTTTCGACCGATGTGCTTGCCGTCGCCATCGCGCTTGGCTTCGCGATCGGCGTCATCATCGACCGCTCGACCGACCCATCCTCGAACAGTGGCTCGGTCTGGTCAGGCTCAAATTCGCTGAGAAGGTGACGGCAGAGCGCAACGCGCTCGTCGGGAGCGGCTTGGTTCAAGACGTCTTCCCGGAGGACTGGCTTCGGATCCAGATCCTCGTCAACGGAAGCGAAGCGGCAGTGCGCGCCATGGAGGCGCTGCGCACGCGCATTCGCGTCGCCCGCAATAGGGGTCAGAACAAGAACTGTTCCCAGAGACACGCTAAGGTCGAACGAAGCATGAACTTCGCAATTGATCTGTAGATGAAGCTGTCAGCCGGTTGAAAGCAGGTGGCCGGTGGCGGCCAAATTCCCTCGAAGTTGTGTATCGA